>JAGKXB010000008.1 GCA_021151485.1 Oxalobacteraceae bacterium
ATTTTATTTTTAATACAAATAAATAAGATAAAAGGATAAATAATTAATAAGAAATTAATAAGAAATTAATAAAAATTCATCAATATTTCAATCCATATTGAATACGAGTAGACGTAGGCCCTAGGGTATAAAAATCAGCAAATGAGCATTTGATACAGATCATTCTTCTGTTAAGTAGGGTGTCAATAAGCGAAGCGCATTGCACCTTTATCGAAGGCCAACATACGGCGCAATGCGCTTCGCTTATTGACGCCCTACAAAATTTTTTACTTATATGAAACTCACCCAACCACTTCGCATTACAACAACTTTTCTTTTAGGCGCATTAGGTGCATTAGCCACACTAGGCTGGGCGCCTTTTGGCTGGTGGCCACTACCGCTGATTTGCTACGGCGTCTTGTTTTATCTGCTTTGTCGCACGACTAAAACAATCGATGCGGCCTTGCTAGGATTAGCTTTTGGTCTGGGATTGCATCTCACCGGACACGGCTGGATGTACACCGCATTGCATAGCAAAACTGGCATGGCAATCGGCATGGCCGCTGCTAGCACGCTGTTTTATTTACTCTATCTGGCAACCTTCACCGCCCTGCCCTGTGCGCTGTATACATATCTGACCAAACATCAAAACAGTACCGCCATCCGCATCTATCACGCCATCTTGCTGGCGGCGTTGTTGACCTTGGGTGAATGGGCGCGCAGCCTGCTGTTTAATGGCTTCACCTCGCTATCGCTAGGCTACAGCTTGATTGACACCTGGCTGGCTGGATATGCACCTGTCGCTGGTTTGTATGGGGTGAGTTTTATTGGATTTTTTCTTGCACATTGTTTGGCGTTATTGATTTCTGCAATAAATTCAATCCGTACTGCAATACGAATCAGCATGCTGATGCTCATCCTGACGCTAACCGGCTGGATGCTGCAAAAAGTGGAATGGATACACGCGCTAGGGCGGCCATTGCACTATCGCCTGATTCAAACCAACGTCGCGCAGGCGCGTAAATTTGATCCTTTGTATGCCAAACAGCAGGCGCAACATGTGACTGATCTGATTACACAAGCGCCCGCTGATTTGATCGTCACACCTGAAACGGTATTCACCACTTTTCTCAACGACCTGCCAGACGATGCGCTGCCCGTCCTACAACAATTCAGCCAACGTACGAATAGTCATGTGTTTTTAGGCATTGCGACTACGGCCGCCAATTCGCATGGTTACAACAGCATTGTGCAAATTGCACCGAATAATTCGCCTATGGCGCAATACAACAAAGTACGCCTGATGCCGTTTGGCGAATACAGCCCGAAGGGATTTGGCTGGTTTACTGACTTGCTACATATTCCGCTGAAAGATATGAGTGCCGGGCAAGAAACGCAGCAACCATTTGTCATCCATAAACATGACACGACATGGCAAATTGGTAGCCTGATTTGCCATGAAGATGGATTAGGCAGCGAAGCCAGACATCGTGCTAAAACCGCCAATTTATTGCTCAATCCCAGCAACCTAGCCTGGTTTGAAGGCAGCCTGGCGATAGAGCAAGCACAACAAATTGTCCGCATGCGTGCGTTAGAAGTGGGGCGTCCGATTTTGAGAGTCGTCAATGCTGGCATCACGGCGCATATTGATGCACGTGGGAACGTGGTGCAACAGCTAGCGGCGGATCGAGAAAATAGCTTGAGTGGTCGTGTGCAGGCGACTATTGGGGAGACGCCTTATACCTGGATGGGGGATGGTTTGGTGGTGGTAATGTGTTTGTTTTTGATATTTGCTCAATATCGTAGAGCGTCAATAAACGAAGCGCATGGCGCCGTATGATGGTCTTCGATAAAGGTGTAATGCGCTTCGCTTACTTATTGACGCCCTACTTAGCAGGAAAACAACCAGCATCAAATAATTAACCAACAAATAACATTAGATTTACCACTTCCCCCACTTCCTTTATAGTTTGCTTAATTCACATATTTTGTGAATAATTTTTGTTTATCATACACATAAATTAGTTTGCGCAAACGCAATATGGCAGCTCAATTTTTCCAATATGCTGCCTCATTGCATCAAATGACTTACAACCGTTTTTGGAGAAACCATGTTTTTATCAAGCAAGCAATCCACTAAACAATCCGCCAATTTCCAACGCGTATCTAAAAAAACGCTTGGTCAAGGCATGACGGAATACATCATCATCGTGGCATTGGTAGGTGTAGCAGCGATTGCGGTTTATCAATTCTTTGGCAAAACCATCCGTAGCCAAACTTCTGGTATTGCGAAAGAAATCGCCGGACAAACAGCGACTGAAGCTATCCAAAATGCACAAGATGCCGCAACGAACGCACAAACGGAAGGTGCGGCAACCAAAGGGCTGGATAGCTACAAAAACGACAATGCGCGTGGTACTGGCAACTAATTAATCGAATATGCATGTGCGCATCGTCTGTCATAGGCCAAGGAAGAAGCAAACTGGCCAAGCCTTGATTTATGGCATTTTCGTTTTAACCGGCGGTTTGGCCGCTTTGTTTTTTCTGTTTAACACCGGCCAACTTTCCAGCGAAAAAGTCAAACTCGTCAACACCAGCGATGCTGTCGCGTACAGCGCTGGGGTGATGCATGCGCGTGCGTTGAATTTTGAGGCTTATACCAACCGCGCCATGATGGCCAACACCGTTGCTATTGCACAACTGGTTAGCCTTTCATCATGGAGCCAATATGTAAGCAATCTGGCGACGTTTGGGACCGTAGCGGCCAATCCTAAGTTCGCACTGTTTTATCCATCTTATTTGGCTGCGCTGGCATTTGGCGCTACGGATACCGCCATTAAATTGAATACGGAAACAGGCTCAGAGGAAAACAATCCAAGTGTCTTGAAATATACCGCGCAAGCATCCGATACCATCATCCGCGAAGTATTAATGAAAGCGCAGAAAACTGCTTATGACGAACTGAAACAAGCACGCCAAGACATCATGGATGAAGTCGCACAAGCCAATTACCGCAACGATGGCAGCGTGATTGTGGAGTCGCTCGCATCCGACAACGACACCAACGACACCAACGACAAGGTGTTCGAAAACTTCGTCAAACGCTATAGCAATAACGATCGCACTCGCTTTGCTGAAGCAACCAAAACAGCGGCAAATAAGGATGGTTTTGTCTCTAAACGTAGCTGGTCAATGCCTGCTTTATGGTCAGATTGCCCAACGGCTTTGCCACGTGTGGATTGGTTGGATCGACGCGGCGGCACTGAATTATTGGGCTTTGACGAATGGAAAGCCATGGATACCCTTTCGGAAAAACGTTGGGTACCAAAAGATAAGGAAGATTTATTGTGTCAAGGTATCACTGAAGTTTCGGCAGGCTGGGGTTCGCAATCCGCAGCCCAAAATAGTTCGACCGATCTTGATCCAGAACATTACGATGCTTCACTCACAGTCAATCCGGCCTCCAGCATCTTGGCAACCGCACTATCCACAACATCATGGGATTACTCTGGCTTACCGAATTTTTACGATTTATCTGAAGACGCACTCAAGCAAGCTGATCCGCGTCTGCAGTTTTCAGTACGACTAAGACGAGACACATCACAAACCATGACATCGGAAGGACGCTCCGCCATCCGCAACACAGAGCGTCTCAATGCCTATCAAGCTCAACCTGCTGGCGGGTCTGAGTTGGTCGCTGTTTCAACCTCAGAAGTGTATTTCCAGCGTGAAGGCGATGCGCAGAATAATGTTTACGGGCAAACCTTGGGCAAAGGGCGTGAAATCGGCAGCCTGTTCAATCCATATTGGCAGGTGCGCCTGATTCAATCCGATGCCAGCATCAAAAAAGGACAGAGTTTGCAGGGAGTCAATCCACCATGAGGCAACAAATAAGACAACCATGCAAAGGCCAGGCGCTGACCGAATTTTTGGTACTAGCACTGGCGCTGGTTCCACTTTTTTTGCTGATTCCACTCATCGCGAAATATCAGGACATCAGCCACGCCAACCAGATTGCCAGCCGCTACGTCGCGTTTGAAGCCGTCACACGCAATCCGAGCACGATCAATAACTGGAAACCAGAAAGCCAGCTGGCTGACGAAGTGCGCCGTCGCTTCTTCACCAATACCGATGCCGCCATCAAAAGCAAAGACGCAGCAGATAATTCTGCAACACAACAAAACTTGTTTTGGCGTAATTACAAGAGCGAAGCACTCATCAACAACGTGAATAACGACGTCACACTTAGCTTCGGTTTTGAACAAAACGCCAATCAAAATAACGCCTTTAACACCGCTTCAGATGGCAATCCTTTTTTACTCAACAATCAATTCAATCTAACTGCCAATGGTATCTACACCGCCAACATAACGACGAAATTGGCTAATTTGCCGACTGGGCTGACATCTTATCAACCGTTCGATCAAATCAATCTTTCCATGCGCCGCAGCACCAGCATCGTCATCGACCCATGGCAAGCACGTAATCCGCAACAGGTGGAAGACAATATCAGCAATAGCGCCATTGTGTTCCCGGTCAATCGTTTATCTAGCATCAGCCCACTCGTAGATGGCGTGGTGAATGTGATCGATTTGCCAGGCAATCTGAGTGGCCCCAAGCTGGGCAAACTCGAATTCTGGCGTGATGTCGTACCACAAGATCGATTGAAAAAGGCGGAATGATCATGCGATATCGCCCTATTCTAATGATGTTGGCTGTGTGTTGCGGCTTGACCACCCAACTCGCCTGGTCAGAAAACTGGCCCACCATTGCACTACCAAAAAACGTACGCCCATTTGACGTCGGCCCACAACTCAGCATCCATGGTTTGCCCATGCGCATGCAAGGCTTTGTGTCCACCGCACAACCAGCGCAATTATTGGCGTGGTTTCGCGACAGCCTAGGCCAACCATTAGTCGAAAACACCTTGGGCAATCAACACATCATCGGCAAAGCGCAGGGCGAACATTACTTAAGCGTACAAATCGAAGCCGCTGGCACCGGCTCACGCGGCATCGCTGCTGTCACGCACCTCAAAGCCGGTTATGACAATCACGCAGACACCCAAGCCGAGACAGAACGCTGGCTAAGACGCCTGCCATCCGGTTCACACCTGCTCAGCCAGATGACCACGCAAGACGGCAACAAACAATCGCGCTATTTGGTGATGATCAATAACCATCCTGCCAATTTGAATAGGGAGAGACTGAAAAGCTTGATGGCGGAAGATGGTTTTTTGTTGGAGCGCGAAAGCAATCCCGATAAGCAAACTACGGCTAAAAACACATCCACATTGCTGTTTTTCAAAGGCAAGGGCAAGGAAGCGATTGCCACCATCAATCAGGATGATCAAGGTCGTACGACAACTGTTTTAAATACGATTAATACGATTAGCGCTATGGAGCGTTCTCGATGAAGCACAACAATCAAAGCGGTCAATCCTCAATGGAATACGCCGTCATCTGCGGCGTGTTCGCCTTTGTTTTTGGCGTGGGGATGCTGGATGACAACAGTGTTTTGCAAGAGTTATTAAGCGGATTTCAAACGGCTTATCAAAAAATTAGTTATGCGATTTCGCTGCCCAACTAAAGCACTCTGGAATGACGGTAATAAGAGATGTAGGAACGAGTACATTTTCCTGCTAAGTAGGGTGTCAATAAGCGCAGCGCATTGCACCTTGATCGAAGACCACCATACGGCGCAATGCGCTGCGCTTATTGACGCCCTACAAGGTCAGATAAACATTTTTTAGACTCGTTCCCATACTCCTGCGTGGGAACGAAAACGATAAAAACATCAGTAATTAACTGGATCAACACAACATGATGGAATGAATGATGCCCCTAGCTGCCATAAAAAAAATCAAATTCAACAAGACCTGGGCCGTGCTCGCCATCGCTTTAAGCATGGGAGTATTAGCAGCCCTAGCTGCGCGTAGTTATCTTTCCACCCAAATGGAAGCCATTCAGATACGAGCAAAAGGTCAGCAAATTAATTTGATCGTTGCCAAGCGTGACTTGAAAAAAGGCGAAAAAGTCTCAAACGACAATGTCGCTGTGCGTCCCGTCCCAGCGGATTATGCGCATTCGATCGCCATCAACCCTAATGATTTTGAACGCTTAAACGGTCGTGTCATGGCTTATCCAGTGAAATCTGGTGAGCTTATTCTTTGGGGCTTACTTGAAAGCAAAAAAGCGCCGAGCTTTTCCACCAATGTCGCGGCAGGCTATCGCGCCATCACGGTGCCGGTGGATGAAATCAACTCCATTTCCGGCATGCTAGAACCCGGTGACAAAATCGATTTGATGGTCAGCATGGATAGGAAGGGCAAGAAAATCACCTTTTCCCTGCTACAAAACGTGCAAGTCATGGCCACTGGCCAGCGTTCTATCGACGATCCCAAAAACGGCGAGCGACGTCAATATTCCACCGTCACGCTCAACACCACGCCAGAGCAAGCCCACAACATCATCGTGGCACGTGACGTCGGCAAAATCACCGCCCTGCTGCGCAATCCACAAGACAAGCAAACCGCCAACAATAACAGCACGGATGTCGCCAACTTGCTAGGCGTCAAAACAGATGGCCAAACGCTGACGTTAGATAGTGACAAACAAGTCCCGGTTCTATATGGCGGCCGAGGCAGCAAATTGCCACCAGAAGGCTTAAACATGGGGCAAGCAAGTGCACCTTATGCGACGAACAATACCGGTGAATCCAACCAAGTGCCCATCATGAACGATGCACGCGGTGCGGCGCATAGCAATCCCATATCAAACTGAGGAAATCCCATGATGGCAAACATCACAAAGCTGCTCAGCCCAATCGGCTTGGTACTCATTTGCACCAACCTGCATAGCGCCGCCAACGAAGACAACAACGATCAAAAACCGGCACAAAACGGCTATGCAGAAATCCTGCGGCCCAAAGCAAAAGCGAAAATCAAAAACACGGGCACGTTGCAAAACCAACCGTATCAACCGATTAAGAAACAAGATGAAGCTGAACAAATTCCAGAAATCGACATGTTTATCGGCGAATCACGCGTCTTCCCAGCACCAGGCGTAGGACGCATCGCCGTCGGCAATGGCCAAATCATGACTGCCGCCGCACTGGATAACAAAGAAATCATCCTATTCGCCAATGCCGCCGGTACATCATCCTTGTTCATCTGGAATGAAGATGGCCGTTATCAACGCGTCAAAATCAACATCGTGCCAGGCGACACCAGCCGTTTTGCCAGAGAAATTACTTCTTTTCTCGCCACGATTCCGAATGCCAAATCCTCCATCATTGGCGACAAAGTGATCGTAGAAGGTGACAATTTGAGCGACATCGATATTGCCAAAATCGATGAATTGACAAAACGCTACCCACAAATCGTCAATTTCACTAACCGTGTGGGTTGGGAAAAAATGATCCTCATGGATGTGAAAGTCGTTGAGCTACCCATCAATGGCTTACGTGAAATGGGTCTGAAATGGAATACAACGGGAGGCGCTGCAATCGGCGGCATATGGAGCCCAATCCGCCGTGGCAATCAAGATGGTTTACAAGTCACCACACAAAGCACACCCGTCACCAATGCCGATGGCAGCACAACCAGCATCCCACTTTCATCTAGCCTCAGTGTGCTTTCTGCTATCAATATGGGGTTGAATGCGCAGCTAAATTTATTGGCACAAGAAGGTAAAGCCAGCATCCTGGCAGAACCACAACTGTCTGCCAGAAATGGGGCCAAAGCGACTTTTCTGGCAGGTGGAGAATATCCCTACACCGTTTCTACCCTAAATGGCCCAACCGTCCTCTTTAAACCCTACGGCATCAAACTCGATATCGTGCCGAAAGTGGATAAGAATGGCGTAATCCGCGCCACCATCGACAGCGAAGTCAGCACCATTGACAGTTCGATTTCTACCACCGCCGGCCCGGCTTTATCGACCCGTAAAACCAATACCGAATTTAATGTCAAAAGCGGTGAAACTCTCGTTTTAGCGGGATTGCTATCACGCAAAACCAGTTTCAACATCGATAAGCTGCCTTTCTTCAGTGATCTTCCTATCCTCGGGCCCTTGTTTCGCTCGCAACGTTTCCAAAATGACGAAACCGAGCTGGTGGTGTTTGTCACACCCACAGTGGTCGATAGCCGCTCGCCTGGATTGAATGATCGGGTAGAACGTGCGACGCAACGTTTGCAAGAGGATTGGGGGAAGCAGCCTTATTTGAATTTACCGAATCAACCTGTTGTACCTGCACCAGCATTGCCAACAACGTTCCCAGAAGCATCGGCATCGTTACCAGCATCAACATCCATTACTCCTGCTGTGATGACGCCAAGCAATTCGACCATTAATCCGCCCAGCAACCAAGCAATCGTCAGCAAAAAAGCCATGCGCGTTCAAACAGCCGGCTTAGCCATACGCGCCGAACCGAACCTGAAAAGCACCATCCTGACAAGACTGGAACGCGGTGACATTGTCTATTTGACCAACATCGAAGCCAAAAAAGCCGACGCCATCACCTGGTTCCACATCGCCATGGGCGATGGGCAAGGCTGGATTGCCAGTCAGTGGCTGAAACCGTATTAGGAAAACACCATGCTGCAAATCGAAATACAACACGCTGATGGCGTCATCAAACAAATCCAGGCCCCCGACGATTGCGTCATCGGTAAAGGAGCGCAAAACGAAATCCGACTGGATCACTGGCGCGTATCAAAAGAACACGCACGCTTGTTCAAAACGCCATCCGGCATTCTGCTGGAAGACATGGGAACGTTCAGCGGCGTCAACATCAACGGTAAGCGCGTCGATCATCAATATGGCCCACTCAAAGACAGCGATGTAATCAGCATTGGCCCGTTCAAACTACGTATTGCAGAACAAAGCAGCACTGCGCATGAGACGCCAGCAACGCAATTTGCGCCACCACAAGCGATGAAGCCAGCAGAAAATCACGTCACGCAAGCACATGATCAAACGCCGCATGTTTCCATCAGCACGCACGCCGACATCAATACTGATCTCCATGAAGCTCATCATGTGAGTACAGCCACCAACACCCACAACGATCACAACGTTCACAACGTTCACATTGCTGCCAACCATATCGATATTGCAGTTCCCATTTCAACTATTCCCTCCACCATTTCCACCTCCCAAAAACTGGAATTCGAATGGCGCAAACGCATCCACGCCAAATTGCTGCAAACCATGGATTTACGTCGCCATGACGTACACAGCATGTCCGACAGCCAACTGCGGCAGGAAACCGAAACCCTGATCAAGCAAATCCTGCGCGAAGAAAACGACGACATCCCAGCCGAACTAGACCACACCCTGCTGCGCAAACAAGTGCTGAATGAAGCCATCGGACTCGGCCCGTTAGAAGAATTATTAGCCGACGACAGCGTGTCGGAAATCATGGTCAATCGTTACGATGAAATTTACGTCGAACGCGCTGGTCGACTACAACGCCACGCCCTCACCTTCACCGGTGACCGCGCCGTCATGGGTGTGATCGAACGCATCGTCGCACCGTTAGGCCGACGCATCGATGAATCCTCACCCATGGTCGATGCACGTTTAAAAGATGGATCACGCGTCAACGCCATCATCCCGCCGCTCGCTCTGAAAGGCGCGTGTTTGACGATACGAAAATTCGCCAAACGCAAACTCAGCGCCCAAGATCTGGTGCAATTTGGTGCGCTGAATGCAGCGATGGCAGAATTTCTGGAAGTCTGCGTCATCGGGCGTAAAAACATCATCGTCTCCGGCGGCACTGGCTCGGGCAAAACCACGCTGCTCAACATCTTGTCCAACTTCATCCCAGCTGGCGAGCGCGTCATTACAGTAGAAGATGCTGCCGAACTGAAACTCCCGCACGAACATTTAATCAGCCTAGAATCCCGTCCAGCCAACGTCGAAGGCAAAGGTGCCATCCATATCCGTGACCTGGTCAAAAACACCCTGCGCATGCGCCCCGACCGCATCGTCATCGGCGAATGCCGCGGTGCAGAAGCACTCGACATGCTGCAAGCCATGAACACCGGCCATGAAGGTTCACTCACCACCCTGCACGCCAACACACCACGCGATGGTTTATCGAGGCTGGAAACCATGGTGCTCATGGCCGGCATGGAATTACCCCTGACCGCCATCCGCGAACAAATCGCCAGTGCCGTCGACATCATCGTCCAACAAACCCGCTTCGCCTGCGGCACCCGCATGGTCACCTCGATCACCGAAATCACCGGCATGGAAAGCGGCAAAATCCAAATCCAAGAACTCTTCCGCTTCGCCAACCAAGGCTATACCGGACCCAACGGCAAAGTCCAAGGCGTTTTCACCGGATGCGACATGGTGCCGGGCTTTTATGAAGAATTACGCATGGCGGGGAATGATTTGAATTTGGATATTTTTAAACAAGTCACCACGCAGGAATACGCCGCATGAACCACGACGCCATCCTCGCGCTAATCGCCACCATCGTCGCCCTGTCGGTCGGCATTTTGGCCTGGTTCGCCATCGACATGGGCACCGTGACAATGACCAAATACCGGGCCAATTTCACCGAACGGGCTAAATTTCAGGTGCAGGAATTTTTCCTGTTTATTGATCCGAAAAAACTCTTTATCGCCAATCTTGCCATCATGGCCTTGGGTGCAATGGTGGCGTGGATTGTGATTGGCAGTACCTGGTTTGCGATTGTGATTTTCTTTGCCATGACGCTTCTGCCGCGCTTGCTGTACGCGTCCATGCGCAAACGGCGTTTACGTAAATTTGAAGAGCAATTGCCTGATGCGCTGATGATGTTGGCAGGTGGATTGCGGGCTGGCGTTGGCTTAAGTTCTGCGCTATCGCAACTTGTCACCGAAGCGCAAGCACCGCTGGCACAGGAGTTTTCCCTCATGCTGCGTGAACAACGACTGGGCGTCATGCTGGAACAAAGCCTGAACAATCTAGCGCGTCGCATGCCGACGCAAACCACCACGCTGGTTGTCTCCGCCATCCGTATCGCAAGCGAAACTGGCGGCGGCCTGGCAGAAACACTAGAACGTACAGCCAATACGATACGCAGCCGTTTACAAATGGAAGGCAAAATCGGCGCCCTCACTGCGCAAGGAAAACTACAAGCCTGGGTCGTCGGCGGGCTACCCATGGTGTTGATGTTGATTCTCAACAAAATGGAACCGGAAGCGATGAGTCTGCTATGGCACAGCCGCATCGGCTGGCTGACACTGATTGTCATTGCCTTTCTCGAAATCATGGGGGTGTATTTGATACGCAAGATTATTGCGATTGATGTTTGAGAGAGTCATGTTCACCATCCTAAAAACCCACCTCACCACCAACGCGATTATCACCCTGCTACTCGTGCTAATCGGTTGCTCAGCAGCCTTAATCGCCTGGCTAATCAGTCGGTCATTTATCAATATTCCGCAAGAAAACCGTGCGTACAAAGACCCGCCGCCGCTAGGATTCCGTCTGGTCTGGTGGCCAATGCAATGGATCAGCCACTACATCGATCCACTACTAGCTACAAAAACAAAAAACACACTGCAAACCAAGCTACGTCAAACCGGTCTGGATTACAGCATCAGCCCAGCACAATTTGTCGCCAGCCGTTTGCTTTGCGCTTCACTGACTGCGGCGTTCTTTTTCCTGCTGCTAACCTCTTTCGACAACGCCAATCCCAATCCGACCAAAGAAGGCTTCAGCGCCAGTTTGTATCTGCAAATCATCAGCTTCGCCGCTTTATTCGGATGGATATATCCCGTCATTTGGCTCAAAGACAGACTCGCCCTGCGCAAGCGCGAGCTACTCAAAACCCTCCCCTTCTATTTAGACATCATCACCCTCTGCGTAGAAGCCGGTTTGAACATGCAAGGCGCGATGAATCAAGCCGTGGCCAAAGGCCCAAAAGGCGTGTTGCGGGATGAATTCCAACGCGTGCTACGCGACATCCGCGCTGGCAAAGCCCGCGCAACCGCTTTACGCGATATGGCCGAACGGCTCAACGAACCCAGCATCAGCAACTTCACCACCGCCGTCATTCAGGTCGAAAGCATGGGGATGAATTTGGGACCAGTCCTGCGCGCACAAGCCGATCAACGCCGCACCGAGCGTTTTTTACGCGCAGAAAAATTAGCCATGGAAGCCCCGGTCAAAATGTTGCTACCGCTCATCGCCTTCATTTTTCCCTGCACTTTCATCGTCTTGTTTTTCCCCATCGTCATGAATTTCATGAAATCGGGGTTTTGAAAATAAAAACAAAAATAAACGCATGACTACTTCGCTTTTTCACATACACGTTCAGCAAGCCAGCAACTTTTGGCAGCGCTTCAAAGGATTGATGCTGACTGCCAACTTGGCGTCCGAGCAGGCCTTGCTGATTACACATTGCAACAGCGTGCATACCTGTTTCATGCGCTATTCGATAGACGTGGTGTATTTAGATAGCCAAGGCAAGATCACCAAACTAGTCGCCAACTTGCCACCATGGCGCTTCAGCACAGGTGGGAAAAATACCGCCCACACGCTGGAATTAGCAGCAGGTTCTATCCAATCGCATCAACTACAAATCGGCGATTGCCTAGCCAGCCATCTCCATTTGCCAGCCTCTTCATTAAAAACACAAAGCAAATTAAACAAGAACAACAGGCACCAAAGCGGCGCCACCATGCTCGAATTCGCTATCGTCGGCCCCATCATTACCGCCATCGGCCTAGGTGCTTTGCAATACAGCATGCTGTTTTTTGCTAAAAACCAGATCAACTACGCCAGCTTCATGGCCGCCCGTGCCGGCAGCATGGGCAACGCCAACATCGACACCATCCAAACTGCTTATCTCAAAGCATTAATCCCACTCTACGGCGGTGGGCGTAACGATGATGAGCTGAAAGAAGCCTACGACAAAGTCCTAGCCGACACCTTCCCGACCAATGAAGCCAGCAATATCCAAATTCAAATTTTGAATCCCACTAAAGAAAGCTTCGACGACTGGAACGACCCAGTCTTACAAAAAAAATACGGCGCCCGCGCCATCCCTAACAGCGGCCTATCCTTCAAAAACGCCACCGACATTCCATCCAACTCCGGTCAAAACATTCAGGACGCCAATTTAATCAAACTACGCATCACCCACGGATACCAACCCAAAGTTCCATTAATCGGCATGATTTACAGCAAATTTCTAAAAGAATTCGACACCCGTACCGATGCCTTCCAAACCCAATTAATCAATGCCGGCCGCATTCCTGTCGTCACCCACGTCACGCTACAAATGCAAAGCGACGCCATAGAAGGCAGCAACGTTTCCTCACCAGGCACCACCAACAACGGCACATCAAACAACCCATCTTCCCCATCTAATCCAAGCGCAAGCACGCCCCCCAATTGCCTGACGATAGGATGTTCGGTTGAAAATACGCCTACGCCTACCACACCCAATTCTGGCAGCAACAATGAGAATCCTGTTCTTTGTACTGGCAACAGCAGTACCCCTAATACACAACCGTCTTTTTCACCTGTACCCCAATAAAAAATTTCAGCCATATTGCGACATAACAGTACCCAACATGTACGACAAACAGAAACAGACAATGATTGAGAATATAAAAAAACGAAAAAATATTAAATTTACAATAGTGCGAATTATGCGTTTGCGATTCATGTATAATCCGCATCATTGTTGCGCGGTCGCATTAAAACATTGAGATGTTTTTTTACCTCAAGCTGAGTTGATAATTACTACGGTCGATTCATAATGCATAACAAAAACAGCATAAATCCTTGCGCACTTGATCCAATTGATCCAATGCTTGCAACATCCTCTAACGATTTAATATCTGAAAACAAAATCTTGCGTGAAAGATTGGAGGATCTGCTTGACCAAGCGCATCGTAACCAGCAAATCATGCGACGTCATCAAGAGTTTGATTTGCAAATTATTGGTTCCAATAGTTTCAATGAGCTAATAAACAACCTCTTTTCTTCTCTGACAGAAACGTCTGAGTTGGATATTGTTACGTTATGTTTATTGGATCCCGAAAACAGCATCCGCCATGTCTTTCTCAATCAGCATGGTAGTTTGAGTAAATTTCCCAATTTATTTTTCTTCAAAACCAAAGAAGAGCTCGGACCTTTACACGATTCCTTGCATCAGCCAATTCTAGGACAATACAGTCCTTCACAACATTCCTTTATGTTTCCTCAAAGAATGTTGGAACCAGTCAGTGTGGCGATTATTCCCTTGCTGCGTCATAACAAGTTGATTGGTTGTTTAAATCTTGGTAGCTTGGAAAGATCACGTTTCAGCGTCAATCTTGCCACTGACTTTATTGAGCGTCTTGGTTCCATCATTGCCGTGTGCCTTGAAAATGGAATCAACAATGAACGTCTAAAACAAATCAGCTTAACCGATCCTTTAACCGGCATCAGCAATCGACGCTATATCGAACAAAGATTACACGAAGAAATCAGCCGCGCTCGTCGTCAGCATTACTCAATATCCTGCCTATACATCGACATTGATCATTTCAAAAAGATTAATGACCGTGTTGGTCATCAGGGCGGTGACATCGTCTTATGTGAGGTAGCCAGACGTATTCGGGCAGAGTTACGTTTGTCCGATGCCCTGGCGCGATTTGGCGGAGAAGAATTTGTTGTGCTCTTGATTGATGCAGAATTAACCAATGCAATCAAAGTGGCGGAACGCATCAGAGCAAGCATTGCACATCAGTTATTCAAACTTAGTTTAAAACAAAATATCAATGCGACCGTATCAATCGGGGTCGCCACTTTAACCAATATTGATCGACCAGAAACCATCGAGGCCACAGCACAACGTATTATTGCGCAGGCTGATCACGCACTTTATGCTGCCAAAGAAAATGGCCGCAACAAAGTCATTTGTCTCGGTTAATCAACACAACTGCCCTTCAGCTCTTGCCACTGCCTCGGCGCTACCACGTAAGACGACGACATCACCACTTTCCAAAACCATACTGGGTGAAACCACCAACGGCATTTCTCCCCGTCTTACTGTCGCCACTTCTACCTTCAATGCATCTAAATCTAATGTTGATAATGCCTTCCCTACTACACGGGCACCATCAGCTAAGGTAACTGAATGCAAACGCGGGCATATATACTCAGCATCCTCAGTTACATCATCACTGGCCCCATGGAAATAAGCGCGCAACGAAGCATAGCGCTCATCACGGGCAGCTTGCACACGATGCACCACTCGGCGCAAAGGTACGCCCAACATCACTAGTGCATGCGACGCCAGCATCAAACTACCTTCTAAGGTTTCAGGCACGACTTCAGTTGCGCCAGCCGCTTCCAATTGATCAAGATCGGTATCATCCATGCTCCGCACAATCACTGGCAAATCAGGAACTAATTCTCGACATAAACTTAACACTTTCAATGCCGATGGCGTATTGGCATACGTCACCACCAACACTGCCGCACGATGTATCCCTGCCGCGACCAATGCTTCCCTTCTCGCCGCATCGCCGTACGACACACTCGCTCCTGCTGTACGTGCTTCCTGCACACGTTCAGGATCAAGATCAAGGGCGTGATAAGCAATTTTTTCATCATCGAGTAACTTGGCCAAACTTTGCCCGCTACGCCCAAAACCAGCGATGATGACATGCTGTTGTTTTGCCATTGTTTGACTAGCAATTTGCGTCAACGCCAACGATTGCGTCATCCAGTCATTCGCTAAAAACTTCATCACGATGGCATCTGCATGCGTAATCATAAAAGGAGCGACCAACATCGACAGCACCATGGAAGCCAGAATCAATTGCATGAGCAATGGACTCATCAGTTGTAAACCACCTGCCTGATTCAGCAACACAAATCCAAATTCACCTGCCTGCGCCAATGCCAAACCTGTGCGCATGCTCACGCCACTAGAAGCGCCAAAAAACCTTGCCAGTGCGGCGATCACACAAAATTTCAATAATATCGGACCCGCCAATAACAACAACACCAACCACCAATGCTGAATAACCAACTGCACGTTCAATAACATGCCTATCGTAATAAAGAATAATCCTAGTAGCACATCACGAAATGATTTGATGTCCTCCTCGACCTGACTCTTGTATTCCGTCTCTGAAATTAACATGCCAGCAATGAAAGCTCCTAAAGCCATCGACAAGCCAGCACGCTCAGTAATCCATGCTGCGCCTAAAGTAATCAACAACAAATTCAACATGAATAATTCTTGAGAGCGCCGCTTCACCACCACATCAAACCAGCTACGCATCAATTTATGGCCGATAAACAACAGTAAAAGCAACATGATGATGGCCTTAGCACCCGCCCACATCAACGTACTGAATAAGTTTTCTGGATTTTTTGCCAAAGCTGGAATCAGGATCATTAAGGGCACCACTGCCAAATCCTGAAACAACAAAATACTGATGATTTGTCGACCATGCTGGCTTTCCAGCTCCAGTCGTTCAGACAATAATTTCGACACAATCGCAGTAGATGACATCGCCAACGCACCACCCAGTGCAAGCGATGCCTGCCAACTAATATGGATGTATTGAGGAAGCAAATAGGCGCTCGCACATGCCAACAACATGGTGATAACGATGGTACATAAGACTTGCGCCATTCCCAAACCAAATACCGTGCGCCGCATGGAAGAAAGTTTAGGTAGGGAAAATTCCAAACCGATCGAAAACATTAAAAACACCACGCCAAATTCGGCCAACGTTCGCAGAGAAGCATTATCTTCAGCTAAGCCTAAACCATATGGCCCAATCAACACTCCCACCGCCAGATAACCTAGCATAGGTGGCAAATGCAACATACGAAAAGCAACCACACCAAACACAGCAGTGCCAAGTAAAAGAAGCGTCAGTTCAAGGGCAGAATGCATAATTTATACACAACTTAATAATGTAAATAAGGAAACCGTAAAACAGTAAAACTAGGGGAGGTTTTTATTAAAACTCGCAAGCTAGCAAGCTTATTGGCAATGCTTGTTTGGGTAATTCGTTTATACTTTCGGGCTTAGTGTAACCGATGAAAAAAACATGTCGAAAACTTTCGATGTTCACAGTGCGCAACGTACGCTGCAACTCGCTTGTGACACCTTGCAAATTGAAGCCGATGCCATTATCGCGCTAAAAAATCGTCTTTCCAGTCATACCAATAACGGCCACGAATTCACACAAGCCGTGTTGTTATTATTAAATTGTACAGGACGAGTTGTTGTCTCAGGAATGGGAAAATCCGGCCACATTGCGCGCAAAGTCGCCGCTACCCTTGCCTCAACCGGCACTCCAGCATTTTTTGTCCATCCAGCCGAAGCTGCACATGGTGATTTGGGCATGATTACCGCACAAGACGTCTTGATCGCGATTTCGAATTCCGGCGAAACAGCCGAATTAATATCAATTTTGCCCATCGTTAAACGCATGGGTGCCAAACTCATCGCTATGACAGGTAGTGATACATCCAGCCTGGCACAACTTTCCGACATTCATTTGAATGTCAGCGTAACGCAAGAGGCTTGCCCACTAAACCTAGCACCAACAGCCAGTACCACCGCAACATTAGCATTGGGTGATGCGCTAGCCGTTGCAGTACTAGATGCACGTGGCTTTCGTGAAGAAGATTTTGCCCGCTCGCATCCCGGTGGCGCGCTGGGTCGTCGTCTACTCACCTACGTACAAGATGTCATGCGCCATGGCAACGCAATTCCTGCAGTGCATGCAGATACCTCTTTGTCCCAAGCTTTGTTGGAAATCACAAAAAAAGGCATGGCAATGACTGCCATCGTGGACAACAACTTCCATCTTATTGGCGTGTTTACAGATGGAGACTTACGCCGCACCATAGAACGTGGACAAGATTTCACGCATTTATCCATTGCAGATGTCATGCATCCACATCCGCATAGTATTGCACCACATCAATTGGCAGTCGATGCTGTGGCACTGATGGAAAAATTCCGCATCAATCAATTATTAGTCACTGATGACACAGGTAAATTGGTAGGCGCATTGCATATTCACGACTTAACACGCGCCAAGGTGATTTGATGCTAATTAATACAGCCACAAAAGAAGCCATCGCACGCGCCGCTCAAGTACGCATGCTCATTTTTGATGTCGATGGCGTGATGACAGATGGCAGCTTGCATTTCACCCAGGATGGCGAATACATTAAAACGTTCAATGCCCTGGACGGACAAGGCATTAAATTATTGCAACAATTTGGCATTAGCACCGCCATCATCAGCGCACGCTCATCCGCCATGGTTGCACGCCGTGCACACGATTTAGGATTTGATCATGTCTATCAAGGCGTACATGATAAATACGCTGCGTTTGAACAATTATTACAATCGAGAACACTACAAGCCCAAGCCTGTGGCTTTGTCGGCGACGATATTATCGATTTACCAATTCTGACCCGCGTTGGCTTTGCTGCCAGCGTGCAAAATGGTCATATCGAGGTCAAACGCCGCGTTCATTACGTCTCACAAGCACGTGGCGGACATGGTGCAATCCGGGAAATTAGTGATTTCATCCTAGCAGCGCAAGGTAATTATGAAGCGGCCCTGGCGCCTTATTTAAATGGGTGACGCAAAATCAGCCAATTTTCTACGCCTTGGTATGCTTGTTGCAGCCAGTGGCGCCTTGGCGCTTGGCAGCTTTTGGCTCTTACAAACAATGCAGGAAAGAAACAATTCTGATGTGCATGGGAAAGCACACAGTAAGCCCGATTATTACGTAGAAAAATTCAATTTCATCCGTTTATCCAAAACTGGCGAAGTACGCTACAACGTTTCCGGGGAAAAATTGATTCATTACCCAATTGATGACTCGTACGAAATTACTTCCCCCATCGTACAAGGATTAACACCCCATCAAGCTCCGATGATTGTGTCAGCCAAACAAGCAAAAATCGAACAAGATCGCAAAAAAATCCACTTAATCGACAATGTGCAAATGCAACGCGCAGCTTATGGCAAGAACAAGAAATTTGATTTAAAGACGCAATATTTGCTAATACTACCCGAACAAGACATGATGCAAACTAATCAAAAGGTGGATGCCACACTAGGACAATCCGTGGTCACAGCCGGCGGCATGTCTCTCAACAATAAGACGCATGAATTACATTTAACGAACGGTGTACGCAGCACATTGCCAGCTTCCAATCGCTGATTTGAAGAAAAATTTAAAGAAATTTAAGGAAATTTTTAGAGACCTTATATGAAACAAAGAACTTTCTTTTCTGTCTTTTTTCTATTTTTATCCATGGTTCTATCCGGCAATGTCTATGCTGAACAAGCCGATGCCAATAAACCCATTAATATCGCTTCTGATCAATTGATGTATGACGATGTCAAAAAAGTCAAAACTATTTTGGGCAATGTGATCATCACACGTGGCACTTTGATCATGAAGGCAGAAAAAGTCGTATTAACCGAAGACGCGGCAGGCCATCAATTTGCCACGTTGTATGCAGCACCAGGCGGTTTGGCGACTTTTAGACAAAAACGCGATGGCAACGGTGATTTGTGGGTTGAAGGTGCGGCGGAACGCATCGAATATGATGGCAAAGTCGAACTAACAAAATTCTTTTCTAAAGCAAAACTCAAACGGTTGGAAGGACGCAAAACCACCGACGAAGTCGAGGGGGAATTCATTTCATACGACAGCCGTACCGAGTTTTTCACTGTCAACAATACCTCAAATGGCGCAAGTCGCCCCAATGCAGGTCGAGTAAAAGTCGTGATTCAACCGCGTACGACACCACCAGAATCAAGCAACGACACCACTAAAGACAAATAGAAAGACCCACAATATGAGCAGCAGTACCTTGACGGTGCATGGCTTACAAAAAAGCTATGGCAAGCGACAGGCAGTCAGCGATGTGTCGTTACACGTGCAAAGTGGAGAGGTGGTCGGCTTACTCGGACCAAATGGAGCAGGCAAAACCACTTCGTTTTACATGATCGTTGGCTTAATACCATCTGATTCCGGAAATATCGAAGTCGATGGTGTCGATATTTCCCGCCTACCAATTCATCGCCGCGCTGTCCTGGGTTTATCGTACTTACCACAAGAAGCATCCGTCTTTCGCAAATTAACAGTCGCAGACAATATTCGTGCCGTACTTGAGTTACAACGTGAAAATGGCCGTCCCCTATCAAAAGCAAACATTGATGAGAAACTGAATGCTTTGTTGTTCGAATTGCAAATCGAGAAGCTACGCGACAACAAAGCATTATCATTATCAGGCGGAGAACGCCGAAGAGTTGAAATTGCGCGCGCTCTAGCAAGCAATCCACGCTTTATCTTACTGGATGAACCTTTTGCCGGTGTTGATCCTATTGCTGTCATTGAAATCCAACGCATTGTGCGTTTTCTCAAAGAGCGTGGCATCGGCATATTGATTACCGACCATAATGTCAGAGAAACATTAGGTATTTGTGATCGCGCTTACATCATCAATCAAGGTGCAGTACTCGCCAGCGGCCACCCAGACGACATCATTGCCAATGAGTCCGTGCGTCGTGTGTATTTGGGTGAACACTTCCGAATGTAGGGGACTAAGTTGTCAATTTAGCCCCTTGTTTTACAAAAAATTGCTGGTACACTGGGATCGCATTGGGGTACCATTTTTAGCAACAAGCGTTTAGCAACAAATAACATTATTACTATTATTAGGAGTGTGTATGAACCTCACCATCAGCGGTCATCATCTTGATGTAACCCCAGCCATCCGTGAATATGTACAAAACAAATTGGAACGCGTCAAAAGACATTTTGATCAAGTCATTGATGTCGGTGTCATTCTGAGTGTGGACAACTTACGTGAAAAAGAGAAACGCCATAAAGCTGAAATCAACCTGAACCTCAGCGGTAAAGCATTGTATGCAGAAAGCACATCGGAAAATTTATATGCGGCTATCGATGCACTGATGGACAAACTTGATCGTCAAGTGATGAAACACAAAACAAAACTGCAAGATCATAACCACGAAGCGATTAAACACATGGCTGATTCAAGCGTTTCTGCTAATGAGTTGGATTAACCATTAATTAATAATTACTACACGTAAAAAGGGGCAGATTTTAAATTTGCCCCTTTTTATTTTTCTTTTTTCCTTTTTGCCATTCAAATCTCATCCACAGCAAACAAACGACGATGCTCGCGCATTGCGTAACGATCTGTCATCCCGGCAATATAATCTGCAATTTTACGTGCTTGTGTCACCTTAGCTGCTTCACCTTCTTTCACTATTTGATGAGTTTGATAATCAGGCGGTAGCAAACTAGGTTCTGCCATAAAAATCTCAAACAATTCCACAATCACACGTCGCGCCTTGCTAGTCATACGATTGACTTGATAATGCAAGTAGAGATTTTCACGGAGAAAACGTTTCAGCAATAACATTTCTGCATGCATACCTTCTGACAAACCTATTAGCGCCGTGCTATTGCGCACCTCATTCAGGTTCCTCACCTTTGACTGCGCAATGCGTGCCTCTGAAGTTGCAATCATGTCTAAAATAAATGCATCCATCATCCTACGTAATGTTTCATAGATAACACGACGGCCACTTAAACCCGGGAATGTCTGTTCTACCAAATGATGATGATGCGCATAAAAATCGACTTCTTTCAATTGTTCAAGTCTCAACAAACCAGAACGCAAACCATCATCAATATCGTGGCTGTTATAAGCAATTTCATCGGCAAGATTAGCCAATTGCGCTTCTAACGAAGCTTGTTTTTTATCGATAAAACGCTGACCTATCGCACCTAACTTTTTCGCATTAGTCAGGGAACAATGCTTCAAAATGCCTTCTCGTGTTTCAAACATGAGGTTCAAGCCATCAAACGCGCCGTAACGTTCTTCTAAGGTATCGACTATGCGCAGACTTTGCATATTATGCTCAAAGCCGCCGTAATCTTTCATGCAAACGTTCAAGGCATCCTGACCAGCGTGACCAAATGGTGTATGGCCAAGATCGTGCGCTAAAGAAATCGCTTCGACCAAATCCTCATTCAAGCGCAAATTACGGGCAATTGAACGAGCGATTTGCGCGACTTCCAGACTATGCGTCAAACGCGTGCGGAATAAATCACCCTCATGGTTTACAAAAACCTGGGTTTTGTATTCCAGACGACGAAAACCAGTTGAATGAATGATCCGGTCACGATCGCGTTGAAATTCTGTACGCGAAACAGATACTGGTTCCGTATAACAACGCCCGGCTGAAGTGGCCGAATGAACCGCATAAGGGGCAAGATGAGCTTCTACATATTCGGCCATATTTACAACCTATTAACGCTCTTGAACACACGCTGCTAGTGTTTCGATCAATACATCTGTCGGTACCGTTGTAATCTCACACACACCGATATCTTTCAGCAAAATAAATTTGATTTTTCCATCTTTATTCTTTTTATCCACCGCCATCAATTCCAACCAGCGCTCAGTTCCTAAATCCGGTGCGACGGTGGGCAAACCAGCAGCCTGTACCAAAGCAATGATGCGTGCTTTAGCCTCTTCAGAAAGCCAACCTATTCTGCAAGACAAATCCGCTGCCATCACCATGCCACAGCCTACTGCTTCGCCATGCAACCACATGCCGTATCCCAATCCTGCTTCAATTGCATGACCAAAAGTGTGTCCAAAATTGAGAATTGCACGCAGACCGCTTTCACGCTCATCCTGACGCACGACATCTGCCTTAATTTCGCAAGAGCGTGAGATGGCATACATTAACGCCTGCGCATCCTGCGTCAATAAACTGCTCATATTGGACGCGATCCAATCAAAAAACGGGCGATCAATGATGGCACCATATTTAATGATTTCAGCCAAACCCGCTGGTAATTCACGCTCAGGCAAAGTTTGCAAAGTGGTGATATCTGCAATCACAGCTTGCGGTTGATAAAAAGCACCAATCATGTTTTTACCCAGTGGGTGATTAATCCCAGTCTTCCCCCCCACAGAAGAATCCACCTGCGCCAGTAAAGTGGTGGGAATTTGGATAAACGGCACGCCGCGCATATAACTGGCCGCGGCAAATCCTGTCATATCGCCAATAACGCCTCCACCTAAAGCAATCAAGGTGGTGTGGCGATCGCATTTTTCGGTCAACAAGGTATCAAAAATACGCATGAGATTGGCCCAATTTTTTTCTTCTTCACCATCTGGCAAAATTACCTCAATCACTTGCTTACCAGCTTTGTGCAGCGTTTGTTTGAGACTTTCAAGATAAAGCGGTGCCACAACAGTATTCGTCACCACTACAACACGCTGACCACTCATGTGGCGCGTCATTATTTTCACCTCTGAAAGTAAAGAGGCACCAATCGTAATTGGGTAATTTCTGTCTCCCAAATCAACCTGCAAATGAATCGGATCAACAAGATGACTAGAAGTAGTGGAAGTAGTGGAAGTAATAGAAGTGGCAGATGTAGACATAGGAGATTCGTTTAATTTCTTTGATTCGTTTGTATTGTGTTGATACGACAATTGATCAAGCTGCATCAAAATGGTCTGAATCATAGTTTGTATATTGGCACGCCCAACATGAATCGTTATATCAGCAACTTCACGATAATAAGGCTCACGCTGATGCATGAGGTCTTCAATCCGCTTACGAGGATCGGCAGTTTGTAATAATGGACGGTTCTTATCGCGCCTGGTACGCGCCAAAATACTATGGACACTGGCTTGCAAAAAAATCACCGTACCACGCTCTTTCAAATACGCGCGGCTTTGTGGATTCAAAATCGAACCACCACCCGTTGCCAATACAATCCCACGCTGTGCCGTCAACTCCGCAATCATTTCCGCTTCACGACGGCGAAAACTCTGCTCGCCTTCAACTTCAAAGATGCATGAAATAGAAGCACCCGTGCGCGCCTCTATTTCATGATCTGAATCAATAAAACGCAACCCTAATTTTTTTGCCAGAATACGGCCAATTGTAGTCTTGCCAACTCCCATGAGTCCGACAAGAAAGATGTTTTCTGTTGTCAATTTGATGTAGAAGAAAAAACGAAGTAACCAGCATTATAAACAAGGGCACTCGTTCCCATGAGAACGATAGTAATACTGAGAAACTTAAAATCGTCGTCCCCGAGTACTTTAGTCGGGGATCCAGTGGCTTTAGCTGCAAACAACAAAAGACGCTGGATTCCCGTCTAAACCTGCGGGAACGACGGGGGTTAATGGGCAATTTCTGTTAAATGTCATTGAGGTGATGAAATTTTATCGATGACAATTTTGGGCGTAATAAACACCAATAACTCCGTTTTATCGTTGGTACGGGAAGTCGTTTTAAAGGCATGACCAACCACAGGAAGATCGCCTAAAACAGGAATTCTAGTCACCGACTCTGCCTCTTGCTGAGTAAAAATTCCGCCTAACACCACTGTTCCACCATTTTCAACCTGCACATTCGTTTTGACGTGCTTGGTATTAATCGCAAATCCACCTGGCGCGGGCGTGCCACGGCTGTCTTTATTCACATCCACCACCAAAATAATGTTGCCATCGGGGGTAATCTGCGGCGTCACTTCCAAGCGCAAATTGGCTTTTTTAAAGCTGACCGCGGTTGCGCCACTGCTCGTTGACTGTTGGAATGGAATTTCTTCCCCTTGCTCAATCAAGGCCTGCTGTTGATCGGCTGTGACTACTCGCGGGCTAGAAATAATTTTTCCTTTTCCATCCGCTTCCAAAGCTGACAATTCTAAATTCAAGAAACGATTTGCTGCTGCCGAAAACAGGCTCACCGCAAACGTACCCGCACTCATGCCATTGATTCCCGTAGCGGGCAAATTTACAAATTGAGAATTAGTAAAACCATCGCCTTTAATTTGCCCAGTTTGCTCACCAACGCCCAGATAAGTCCCCGTCACAGCAACACGACCATTACCAGAGGTTTGCGCACTAGCATCACTAGCACGAATAGTTCGGTAATCCACAAATCCCAGTTTTGCACCAAGATTTTTGCTGAATGAATCGCTGGCCTCCACAATGCGTGCCTCAATTACCACTTGCCGCGTCGGCACATCCGTCATGTGAATCAACCTGCGCACTTCATCCAATTTTGAGGGAATATCCGTCACAAATAATTTATTGGTACGTGGCTCAGTTGCGGCGCTGCCGCGTTTTGAAAGAATACGATTGTTCCCTGCCGTCCCTGTCCCAACGACACCATCCAAACCGAATACCATTTTGAACGCATCGGCTTTTTGATAATTCAACTGAAAGACTTCAGTCTTTAATGGCTCAAGCTCGGCAATTTGCGCTTTTTGCTCCAACTCCAATTTCTCTTTGGTCAGCAATTCATCTTTGGGCGCAACCCACAAGACTGAACCATTTTTACGCACATCCAACCCCTTGGTTTGCAACACAATATCTAATGCTTGATCCCAAGGCACGTCTTTTAAACGCAGGGTGAGGTTGCCATTTACTGCATCGCTAGTGATGATATTCAAACCCGTAAAGTCAGCAATAACCTGTAACACGGCCCTCACTTCAATATTTTGAAAATTCAACGATAGCTTTTCACCACGATAATTCTTGGTACTGAGAGATAGTCGATGGGTATCTTCTTTGATCGGTTTGACTTCAATCACTAATTGCGTGTCATTTTGATACGCGCTGTGTTCCCATGATCCCTTAGGCTCAATCACCATCCGCACATTATCACCTTGCGATGTAGTTGTGATGGTGGAAACTGGCGTAGCAAAATCAACCACATTCTGGCGGCGACGCAATACTTCAGGCAGGCTTGCTTTTGAAAAATCTACGACTATCGTTTGGCCTTGCTGGCGCACATCGACACCAATTTGATTATCTGGTAAATCGACAATAATGCGACCTTCCCCATTGGCGCCACGACGAAAATCGATATAGCGCAACGCCTGCTTGCTATCATCATTGTTGTTCTTACTATTGTTATGACGATTCATCGCAGTATTTGCCGTAGCTGCAGCAAGCAAATTGCTTGCAGTCGTGACGCTGCTCACTTTGACATTACTGCTTGACCCAACTGCAGCACCAGCGCCATTCATCGTAATGATGACAGCATTGCCCTCAATCGCAGTCGTATAATTGAGTGCCCGTTTCAGATTAAACACCAAACGAGAACGATCATCCCCCTGCACCACATTCACGTTTTGCACATCCCCCACATCTATCGTTTGACTGGTTTTTCCTATTCCATTCACAGTTGCCGGAAAATCCAGAGAAATACGTGCCGGATTACTGATAACAAATCCTAATGGTGGCTTGGGAATGGGATTTTTAAGCACGACTTTAGCAACCACATTCAAACCTTGTTGATAGGTACTGATAGATTGAATGACGTTTACGTTTGTCGGTGGCTTTTCTTGGGCAAAAACCAGATTACTCATCAGCAACACACAAAAAAACAAGCCAAATAACATTGCTTGGCATGTGTGCTGCTTTCTAAAAGCTTTCATTGGGACTTCTCCTGCAATTCTAATTTAGCTTTACGCTCAATCAAGGTTCCTGCTGCATTTGCTATCACTTCTTTTATTGCCATCTCGTGCTCGCCAATACGCGTAATTACGCCTCGATTTTTTCCCACAACATCGCCAACTTTCACTTGAAACAAAGATTTATCGGCTTGCAATAACGCATAATGCACACCCGATTTTTGTATGACCCCTACCAGTTTGATCTCATCCAACGAATAAGATTCCACATTCTCTTTGGGAGATGGCATATGTTGGGAAGGTTGGGAATTTACCTGAAGATTGCCCGATCTGGGTTGCCCTTTAGCAAAGCTTGTAGAAAATTTTGCAGGATTATAAGGATCAAGTTGAGTTTTGCCACCGTAAGCAAATGGAATAAAGTTTTTGGGTTCTACCAATGTCGGGACAAACACAATTCGCTGCTTCTTCACATCGTCTACTTTACGCTGCGCCATGAGCTCATCCGTGTCCAAATAACGAAACGTTTTCATCACTGCATCCAGTACCAACAAACCATCCTTGCCCACACTCAGCTGCATATTATTGAATGTGACAATGCGCGACAAATTGGCAATATCGCTCGCAAACCCGCCCATATCGTGATAAGTCCCAACAACTTTGATATCAATGGGCAGTTCTGCGTAATAATCTTTGATACTTACCTGCCTAGGCTTGAAAAGCTCGAATTGCAATCCACGCCCCACGCCAGCTTGATTAATATCAGACAACAACGCCCCCATCTCTGCCTTACCTGACAATTGGTTTTCCAAAACCGCCACATACAAACCAGCTTGCGTTTTTTGCTTGTGCAACCCGTCTAAATTCATGTTGGTGACTTGCTGGAGTTTAGTTTTATAGGCATCCTTTAATTCGATTTCTTTCCGTGCTTCAATATTTTGTGCCTGCCAATCACTCTTAGCATAAAAAAATCCACTACATAGCATCACCACCAAGCATGCCCCCAATCCACACAACAAACGTGGCACGATCGGCCATGCGCTGGGATGCAAGATGCGTAAATCCTGGAATTGCTCATTAAGCATTGTTTTCATGCTCATGTTTTTTCTCATTATTTCCAACACGCTTGATTCCCACATTCACAGTGAAATCAAATACCTTCTGCAAATCCTTTCCCTGCCCCAGCGTGGTAGTGCGTATTTCGACTAAATCTGGATGCGCTAACCACACGGCGTTGTGGCTCAAATTGTGTAACAACTCAGAAACCCGTTCATTCGATTGCGCATAACCGTGCAACGTGACACGCTGACCATCTTGTTTAAAGGCGTGCAGATAAATCCCTTCGGGCACTTGCTTCAGCAATTCATCCATTAAATACACCGCCTCATTACGCTCTTCCTGCAAATTTTCTACCGCTTGTTGACGCGTTTTTAACGTCGCAATATCTTGTTGCAGCATCAAAACTTGCTTGATTTTTTCGTCAAGTTTGGCATTCTCTGCCGCAATCAAATCATTCTTCTTTTTTTGGGTAGCGATTTGATTACCCAACATCGCCACCACAATCCACATTAACAAAGCGCCGGTGAATCCTGACAAAATCAAAAACCGATAAAAAGCTTTTTTCCTTTGTACGACTCTGTCCGCCCGGTGTGGTAGCAAATTGATTTTGATCATCAATCCAATCTCCGTAATGCCAAACCGCAAGCCACCAAATAAGCGGGTGCCTCCATAAATAACTGTTTTTCACGCAAACGCTTTGCCAGCTTCATGCCAGCAAAAGGATTCACCAATGTGCTTTTGATTTGGGTGAGATTTGCCACACCTTCGACCAAACCAGGCAGTACAGCGCATGCGCCAGCCAAAAATAATTGATCAACATGGTAATAAGACGTGGAGTCAAAAAAGAACTGCAAAATGCGCGTCACTTCCATGGCGGCATTTTCCACACAGATTTCACAAGGTTGAGTACCGTCAAACGCTTGTTCATGCTCGTAAATACTCTGCTGATTTAACAAGATAAAAACATGCATCGTTTGCGCATCGATGTGGAATAAAGCGATGATTTTGTCCTGCCCAGCCTGCGGCAATTGCGCAATCAGCCGCTCAAACGCCGCACGCGCTGCGTAAGATTCGATGTCCATCACGGCGGGTTTTAAGCCTGATGATTCCGCCACCGCAACACGATCTTCGACTTTTTCTTTAGGCGCTGCCACTACTAGTACTTCGATTTCATCGGATGACTTGGATAGGTCGGATAAACGAACTTCACAAAAATCCAAACTGGCATCGTCTAAGGCAAAGGGAATATATTGAGCGGCTTCCAACTCGACCTGAACAGCCAACTCCTCTTCTGACAAACCAGCGGGCAAGGTGATTTTTTGGGTGATTACCGATGCGTGTGGCAACCCTAAAGCAACACGTTTGACCTGACTACCGCTTTTTTTCAGTACACGCTGCACTGCTTCGGAGAGTTGTTCGATGTGTTCAATATGGCCATCCACCATCACGCCTGGTGGCAGTGGCTCTGAAACGTAACGTTCAAGCCGCAGGGTATGTCGATTGAGTCGAGATAACTCAACCAACCTGATACCCGACATGCTGATATCCAAACCCAATAAGGGTGGATTTTTCTTGTCCAACCAACATCCCACATCAATATCGAACATTAAGGAAAACTCCTCAAAAATTCCCAAAAATGAAAATGTTGACGGGATGAAAAGCTAAAACAGCTACATAAGCCAAAGAAGCTAAAGAAGCTATAGAGTCGACAATTGATGCATCACATCGGCAATAACGGCAGAATCCATCGTACGCAGAATTTTTTTTGTATGCGGTGCAATCCGATGTAAATCGCTATTGAGAATTTCCTTTTTTACCGAAAGTAATTGCGCTGGATGCATAGAAAACTCACGCAATCCCAGTCCCAACAAAAGTCGTGTCAGACTAATATCACCCGCCATCTCACCGCAAATAGCCACAGGAATTCCCTTTTTTGCGCCTGCTTTAATCGTGCTTGCGATCAACTGCAAAATCGCTGGATGCAAGGGGCTATATAGATGCGCGACTTCGTAGTCTACGCGGTCGATTGCGAGGGTGTATTGAATTAGATCATTAGTACCGATAGATAAAAAATCCATTTTTTTGACAAACAACGGCAGAGTCAACGCCGCAGCTGGGATTTCTATCATCGCGCCCACTTCTATTGCTGGATCAAATTTGATCTGCACGTCACGCAACTGGCTTTTGGCCTGCTCTATCAAAGAAAATGATTGTTCAATCTCAAATGCATGCGACAGCATAGGAATCAATATCTTGACTGGCCCATAAGCCGATGCACGCAAAATGGCACGCAACTGGGTTAAAAACAATTGTGGCTCAGACAAACAAAAACGAATAGCGCGCAAACCTAACGCTGGATTCAAGGCCGTGTGCTCGACCATATCCAGAGGTTTATCAGCACCGGTATCAAGGGTACGTATGGTAAGGGGGCGACCTTTGAGCGCTAACACCGCCCGACGATACGCTTCAAATTGCTCATCCTCGGATGGTAATTTATCTGCCCCAGTACCGCGCCCCATAAATAAAAATTCGGAACGAAACAGGCCCACGCCATTGGCACCCATTTCGACCACAGTCGCGCAATCATCAGGTAATTCGATATTGGCCAGCAAGGTAATCGGCGTACCATCCAGAGTCAGCGCTGGCGTTTTTTTCAGCTTGTTCAGCTTCTTTTTAGCCCGCAGCAACTCCGCCTGCTGCGCATGATAGTGATCCAGAATCATGGGCGCGGGATTGACAATCACCACGCCAGTATCACCGTCAATAATGACCCAATCCTCCTGCTTGATCAGCGCCGAAGCATTCGACATCCCCACCGCTGCGGGGATGTCCAGGCTGCGTGCAACGATGGCGGTGTGCGAATTTTGCCCACCAACATCGGTGATAAAGCCGCTAAAAGAGCCATCCCGAAATTGCAACATATCCGCTGGCGAAATGTCATGCGCCACCACAATCATGTGCGGATGCGATTGTTCCTTGTCGCATGTTTGTGGCGATACTTGCTCGCTACAAATCAGATTTTTGAGCACACGCTCTGCTACTTGCTGAATATCACTTTTACGTTCACGCAAGTAAGCATCTTCAATTTCATCAAACTGCGCCGACAGTTCATCCACCTGCGTCACCAAGGCCCACTCAGCGTTGTAATAACGGCTGCGGATGATATCAAGTGGTGCCTCAGCGAGCATTGGGTCAGACAAAATCAGCGCATGCACATCGATAAAAGCGGCCAACTCGCTAGGGGCATCTTTCGGCAAATCTAAACGCAAAGCCTGTAACTCTTGATGCACAGCAAGAAATGCCATTTGCAAACGCTGCACCTCTGTTTCTATCTGCTCTTCCGCCACGAGATAATGTTTAACATCCAGCGCAGCTGGCATCAGGATATGCGCCCGACCAATCGCAATCCCGCGTGAAACTGAAATCCCATGAAGGGTAAAAGAGGCCATATGCGCAGTCACTCGCCTTCGCCAAATTTGTCATTAATTAATGCGCTTAACGCATTTAAGCAATCCTGTTCATCTGGGCCGTTTGCTTCCAACGTCACTTTGGCACCCTTACCCGCCGCCAACATCATCACGCCCATGATGGATTTCGCATTCACACGCGTGGCATTGCGCATCAGCCACACATCGCTTTGGAATTTAGTCGCCAGCTGCGTCAACTTGGCGGACGCACGTGCGTGCAAACCGAGACGATTGATAATTTCGAGTTCTTGCTGAATCATGTTTACTTATCCTTAATGCAAAATCATTCGCTTATTCATTTCTTCGCTTAACCACCCGAACACGCACCATTTTGCGCCCCTGCGAGTGCTCTTTTAACAGCAGCATCAAGATGCTCATGGCGATAAGTGAGGGCCCGCAACAACATCGGCAAATTGAGACCAGCAATCATTTCAACATGCCCGTGATCCACTAACTTTTTACAAGAGTTAGACGGTGTCGCACCCAATATATCCGTCATGATGAGCACACCATCACCTTGATCAAGACGCGTAATCGCTTGCCCAATCAACTGATGAATCGAGTCCAAATCCTGATCCGCCAACACATCGATTGCTTCCAAATATTCTGGCTGCACATGAAAAACATGCGTCGCTGCAGCGATAAAAGCACTCCCAAGCGGAGCGTGTGTCACAAGCAAAAGGCCAATCATGATGTGTGTACCTTTTCTAATGACTGCATAAACATTTCAGCCACATTACAGCCGGTTTGCTGAAAAATTTCCTGAAAGCAGGTTGGACTGGTTACGTTCACTTCCGTCAAATAACCGCCAATCATATCCAGCCCGACTAAGAACAAGCCGCGCGCAAACAAAATCGGCGCTAACGCTTCTGCCACAACACGCTCACGCGCAGTGAGTTCCTGCGCCACACCAGTACCGCCAGCAGCCAAATTGCCGCGCACTTCACCCGCTTGCGGAATACGCGCCAACGAAAATGGCACAACCTGGCCAGCAATTAACAACACACGTTTATCTCCCTGCGCAATTTCAGGAATAAAACGCTGCGCCATAATTGTTCTGCTGCCATTCAAGGTCAGCATTTCAATCACAGAACCCAAATTCATCCCATCAGAACGAATGCGCACTATCCCAGCACCGCCCATGCCATCTAATGGCTTCAAAATAATATCCTGATGCGTCTGATGAAAAGCCCGTAACCGCGCTTCGTCGCTAGAAACCAAGGTGGGGGCCGTAAATTGCGGAAATTGGGCAATCGCTAACTTTTCATTATGACTACGCACTGCTTCCGGCTTATTGAAAATACGTGCACCCTGCGCTTGCGCTATCTCTAATAAATAAGTTGTGTATACGTACTCCATATTGAAGGGCGGATCTTTACGCACAACAATCGCATCAAATGCTGTCAAAGATTGAGACGACGCTGCACCAATTCGATACCAAGAAGCATGCTCAGCCCCCTCCGCTTCACTCGTCAAAATCACCTGTGCAACATCAGCCACGACCACACCATTTTCGTAGGCCATGTGCTGGGATTCAAACGCATAAATCGTATGCCCACGCTTCGCTGCCTCCACCATCATGGCGTAAGTCGAATCTTTATAAATCTTAAAATCAGCTAGCGGATCTGCTAAGAATGCAATTTTCATATAAAGAAAAATCAAGAAATATAAAAAATTTTCAATAAATCTCTGGATTAGGATCGGTTTTTTCCATTTCTATTGATGCCGCCACTAAAGCCAATCGCGCCACCACGCCATACATATAAAAACGATTCGGCGCCGTGGTACCAGGCTTGGCCTGATAATCCGGCAAAGTATGCTGCTGCGAAAAAGCCAGAGGAACAAACTGCGAACCAGGCGCATTCAGGTTTTCATCAATACCACGCTCGGCATGAATACGATAAAAACCACCGACCACATAGCGATCAATCATGTACACAACAGGTTCTGCCACTGCATCGTTGATGTTTTCAAAGGTAGGAACACCCTCCTGCAAAATGACATCGCGCACTTCCAGGCCTTCTTTAATCATCGCCATTTTGTTGCGTTGCTTACGATTCAAATCTTTCAGTTCATTCGCATCGTGTACCGTCATAATGCCCATGCCATATGTCCCGGCATCAGCTTTCACAATCACAAATGGCTTGAGTTTGATACCGTACTCTTTGTATTTTTTACGAATTTTTGCTAACAATGTGTCGACGCTAGACATCAAACACTCCGTACCCTCTTCGGTATTAAAATCAATCTGACCACACTTGGAGAAATAAGGATTCAGCATCCATGGATCCACATTAATCAGTTTGGCAAACTTTTTCACCACATCATCATAAGCAGCAAAATGGTTCGATTTACGACGCACCGCCCATCCAGCGTGCAAAGCAGGCAGTAAATTTTGCTCGTGTAAATTTTCCAAGATCGGTGGTATGCCAGCAGACAAATCATTATTCAACAAAATGGTACAAGGATCGAAATTCTTCAACCCTAAACGACGTCCATTTGGAGAGCGTATTAAAGGCTCTAGCATCAAGGTACTGCCATCGGACAACTGAATCGGTGTTGCGGTTTTTATTTCCTCGGACAACGATCCCAAGCGCACATTCAAACCTGTTTGACGCAGTACTTTTACTAGTGTTGCCACATTCTGCAAATAAAAAGTATTACGTGTGTGACGTTCTGGAATCAGCAACAAATTTCTGGCGTCTGGGCAATATTTCTCAATCGCTGCCATCGCAGCCTGCACAGCCAAAGGCAAAGTTTCTGTTGCCAGATTATTAAAGCCACCAGGGAATAAATTGGTATCGACGGGCGCGAGTTTAAAACCTGCATTGCGCAAATCAACAGAACAATAAAACGGTGGCGTATGTTCTTGCCATTCAAGGCGAAACCAACGTTCAATGGCGGGCGTTGCTGCCAGGATCTTTTTTTCGAGGTCAAGCAATGGGCCTGTCAATGCTGTGACGAGATGGGGGACCATAAAAACCTTATTTTGCGGAGTCGGGGAATGTAATGTTTGCTACGTAATTGACGCACCTCAGATTTTAGCGGCAATTGATAAGCCATAGTAGCGATAAGTAAAGATAAGCAACATAACTAAAGATAAATTACGAATATCAATATACGAAGATTCATTGATGCCATGCACAACCTTTGTTCTAACGTAAAATCTTCCTGGCATTTTTGTCTTATTCTTACCATTTACGTACTTCATGTATATCCACACAACAACTTTGCAATAGCAATAGCAATAGCAATAGCAATAGCAATAGCAATAGCAATAGCAATGGCAATGGCAATGGCAATGGCAATGGCAATGGCAATAACGGTATAAATATTACCCACACCAACAATAGGAACGCATATGAATCCCACACACTTGTTTGAAAATTTACACGCCAAAATCAACAAAGCAATCGAAAACTCTCCCGCAAAAGACATAGAAAAAAACGTAAAAACTATGATGACCCAAGGCTTTACGAAGCTTGATCTAGTCACACGGGAAGAATTCGACATACATATCCAAGTAATGGAAAAAACACGCGCTAAATTACAGATGCTGGAGGCACGTGTCGCCGCACTCGAAGCACAATTAGCACAAGCACGCTCAGAAAAATAATCAAATGAGCTTGGCCGTTTTAAAAAGCCGCGCCCTCACCGGCATGCACGCACCCGAAGTGACGGTGGAAGTCCATTTAGCCAATGGTTTGCCTTCCTTTACCATCGTTGGATTACCCGATACCGAGGTGAAAGAATCTAAAGACCGCGTGCGTGCTGCGCTGCAAAACGCGCACTTTGAATTTCCAGCCAAAAGAATCACGGTTAATTTAGCACCAGCTGATTTACCCAAAGAATCAGGCCGCTTTGATTTGCCGATTGCCCTGGGGATTTTGGCAGCATCGCATCAAATTCCTGGCAATCAGTTTGATCAATATGAATTTGCTGGAGAGTTATCCCTGTCCGGTGAGTTGCGTCCTATACGTGGTGCGTTGGCGATGACATTTGCCATGCATCAAGAAAGTGATGTCAATGGAAAAAAACGGGCTTTTATCCTGCCACGCTTAAATGCAGATGAAGCTGCCTTAATTCAAGAAGCCACCATTTATCCTGCAGATTCATTACTACATGTCTGTGCACACTTCAGCAACACAACCAAGGATACGGATACGAAACTGACACGTCATGTCGCACAGATCGAAACTATTCCGGTTCGATATCCTGATTTTTCTGACGTCAAAGGACAAATTCAGGGAAAACGTGCTTTGGAAGTCGCCGCCGCAGGTGGTCATAGCATCTTGATGGTCGGCCCGCCAGGCACCGGTAAAACCATGCTAGCGACTCGTTTTGCTGGCATTTTGCCCCCCATGACAGATCAAGAGGCACTGGAATCCGCCGCTGTCCATTCGATTAACAGTGATTTTTCCATCGCGCGCTGGAAAGTGCGCCCCTATCGCGCACCTCACCACACGGCCTCTGGTGTCGCACTAGTCGGTGGTGGTGGCGTTCCACGCCCAGGTGAAATTTCTCTGGCACATCAAGGTGTATTGTTTCTTGATGAATTACCTGAATTCCAAACTAAAGTATTAGAAGTATTAAGAGAACCGCTGGAATCCGGTCACATCACGATTTCACGCGCCGGACGTCAAGCCAATTTTCCGGCTCGTTTTCAATTGATTGCCGCCATGAATCCCTGCCCGTGTGGTTATTTGGGCCATGCTTCCAATCAATGCCAATGCAGTGCGGACAAAATCGCCCGCTATCAGGGCCGCCTTTCCGGGCCTTTGCTAGATCGCATTGATATGCAAATCCAAATCAACGCGCTGGCGCAAAATGAATTGATAGAACACGCCGAAAGCGAACCATCCGACAAAATTGCCGAGCGCGTGAAACAAGCTTTTGCCATTCAGCTAGCACGTCAAAATAAGACGAATAATTTGTTATCCAACAAAGAAATTGAGGCGTACTGCAAACCCGACGCAGCAGGAGAAGAGTTATTATCCAAAGTCATGGCACGTCTAAACTGGTCGGCCCGCGCCTACCACCGCGTATTAAAAGTCGCCCGCACCATCGCTGATTTGGCCGAAGCGCCCACAGTCAAACAAGCGCATATTGCAGAAGCGATTCAATATCGACGTGCATTGCGTGAAAATTGATAACGCAGTTCCATAAATTGTGATTACGTTATTTCACTTCTTTGACATCTTTTTGACATCTGATGGCTACTCCCAGTTAGTCTATAATGAGTTCTAATTTGATAATTAATCGGGAGTAGCGATCATGGCTATACACAAGAATCGGTTTAAAACGATCACTGTGTTGAGTGGCAAAACACCTGTATTAGGCGCAACAGCAGAAGAGTGGGACAAGGCACTGGTTGGTAATATGCGCCAATCGCTTGTGGAGGTTAAGCTTCGTGCTACTAGTGGTGTTAAACGAGATGTAACCAAGGCATCATCGTTTGATGTTGCCACTTTTGTTGGTGAGCAGATCCGTTCACATTGAACTTTCGATTTATATTGAGGAACGCGGCTTGGCCGCGTTTTTCATATGTGTGAACGGGGACTTGATTAACTATGCGATAGGCTGCGTTCTCGAGGTTAGCTACTCAACATTAAGTGCGCCTAATACGCGTATATGTCCCTGAATGATGATGACGATCACCCCTATCAAGCTCGCCAACCAAACAGCCATTGACGATTTTTGCGATACCTTATGGCTAGAAGATGGTTTAGCAAAAAACTCACTAGAAGCCTATCGTCACGATCTTCGTTTATTTGCGCAATGGCTACAAAACGAGCAAAACAAAAATTTGCTTGAAGCAGAACATGAAGATTTACATGCTTATTTAGAATTTCGCCATCCTGATTCCAAAGCCACCTCATCCAACCGACGTTTGGTGGTCTTAAAACGTTTTTATCAATTTTCGTTACGACAAAACAAAATCAGTGCCGACCCCAGTCTAAAAATAAAATCCGCCAAACAAGCACCACGCCACCCGAAAACATTATCAGAAACACAAGTCGAATCCCTACTGGCAGCACCAAACGTCACAACACCATTAGGATTGCGAGATCGCACCATGCTTGAATTGATGTACGCCAGCGGCTTGCGCGTCACTGAGCTGGTTTTGTTGAAATCGGTGGAAGTTGGGATGAATGAAGGCGTATTGCGGATTACCGGCAAGGGCAATAAAACAAGATTGGTCCCTTTCGGCGAACAGGCAAGAGATTGGATTCAACGCTACCTGCAAGAAGCACGACCAATTATCCTGAATGGTCAAATCGATGATGCTTTATTCGTCACGTCACGCGGCAAAGCCATGACACGCCAAATGTTTTGGACACTGATAAAGAAATACGCATTGCAAGCAGATATCGACTCGCCCATCTCCCCTCACACACTGCGCCATGCTTTTGCCACGCATTTAATCAACCATGGAGCGGATTTGCGGATTGTGCAATTACTGCTCGGACACGCTGATATTTCGACCACCCAAATCTACACTTACGTCGCCCGTGAGCGGCTTAAAAAGCTGCACGCTGAGCATCATCCGCGGGGATGATCACAAAGGCTCCCCTGGTCTCGTAGGCCGTCAATAAGCGAAGCGCATTGCGCCGTATGGTGGCCTTCGATAAAGGTGCAGTGCGCTGCACTTACTGCACCCTACAAATTGCACCCTTTTTTAATCTTGATTCGTATTCTTATTGCATAATCCGCTTTCAATTTAAACGCGCTTTTCTGCCATCCGACACAATCCAACAAATACGCATGAACATACTTAATCTCCCCACATTGTTATTCACCATCGCCGCTTATCTGATCGGTTCGATTTCCTTCGCCGTAGTCGTCAGTAAATTGCTTGGCCTCTCCGACCCACGCACTTACGGCTCCAAAAACCCCGGTGCCACCAATGTTTTGCGCAGCGGCAACAAAGCAGCAGCAGCCCTGACCTTGATCGGTGATGGCGCCAAAGGTTGGCTGGCTGTCTGGCTAGTACAAACCTACGGCCCAACATATGGTGTGAACGCGCATGGCGTCGCTTTGGTAGCGCTTGCCGTATTTCTCGGACATTTATGGCCGATCTTCTTTCGATTCGTCGGCGGGAAAGGCGTCGCAACGGCATTAGGCGTTTTGCTTGGCATCAATGGCTGGCTAGGTCTGGCGACGCTGGTGACGTGGCTAGTGGTTGCTTATGCATTCCGCTACTCATCATTAGCAGCTTTGATCGCTGCTATTTTTGCACCGTTTTATTATGGATTGTTATTTGGCACCAACCCCGTTTTGCTGGCAATCAGCATCATGAGTGGTTTATTGCTCTATCGCCACAAACAAAACATCAAAAATCTGTGTGCGGGCAAAGAGAGCAAATTAGGTCAGCGTAAAAATACTTAATACACATTGAACAAAATTATTTAATCAAGCCTGACTGACAATCAACTAAATAACCAACCTAAAAATAGGATGCCATATTTTGTTTTTTTGTTTACACTACAAGCGTTATTAAGTTGTGTCTCTTCAATCAATTGTCTTCACAAAGGGGAAAAATCATGAAAACGTTTTTTAAGTATGCTTTATTTATTTTTGCATTTGCAATCAGCCAAATATCTTGGGCTGGGTGCAAGGATGGCTATGCACTGAAAAATGGTTTCTGCAACAAAGAATGCAAGCAAAATTACGTGCTCAGCACGGTTGGCACGTGTAAGTTTAAAGGTAAAGCAACTTACCCCGCTAAATGTGAAGAAAAAATGATAAATGGTTCACTCAAAACTAGTTGTGATAGTTGCATAAATGACTATCAAAGTGTGGGTACTGGTAGTGATCGAACTTGCACGTTTAAAGGGGAGCTGTTCTATGCTACAGACGCCTATCTTAATAAATGAGCGGATGAATATAAGATAGCAACCTGGATTCAACATAAAAATACAAAAAAATAACAAGGTTGAAGAAGCATAAAAAAATCCTTGGCAAGCGTCCTTTGCCAAGGATTTTTTTATGCATATCGCACTCATTAATTAGTCGTAACACGCTGAAAAGATTATGAACAGCTTCTATACAGCTAATCAAAAAGTGATTTTTCAGGGGCGATTATTTAATTTGCCCAATTTGGGTCCCACTCAACGGCCACCTTGGTCGCACATTAAAAGAATAATCACGACTAGCCGCAGCAGGATTAGCCTGCAAACGCAAAGCACCGGCAAACGCGATCATGGCGCCGTTGTCGGTGCAAAATTCCAGCTCTGGGTAATAAACCTGGAAGCGCTTTTTAACAGCAGCCGCATTCAACGCTGCACGTAGTTGTTGATTAGCACCGACGCCGCCTGCGATCACTAAGCGTTTTAAGCCTGTTTGTTTCAAGGCGGTCATGCATTTCGCCGTCAAAACATCGACAACTGCATCGACAAAGCCACGAGCCACATTCGCTTTATCTTGATCGCTTAATACACCGCCGTAGTTCCTGACCGCAGTTAAGACGGCTGTTTTTAAGCCGGAAAAACTGAAATGCAAATCCTTGGAATGCAACATGGGACGTGGAAATTGATGCACGCTGGGATCACCCAATTGCGCCATACGTGAAATTTCCGGGCCACCTGGATAGCCTAAACCTAGCAATTTGGCGGATTTATCAAACGCTTCGCCAGCTGCGTCATCCATGGTTTCACCCAACAAAACGTAATCGCCCACACCGCGCACATGCATCAACTGCGTATGTCCGCCCGACACCAATAAAGCGATGAATGGAAACTCAGGTGGATTGCTCGATAACAATGGCGACAGCAAATGCCCTTCCAAATGATGGATGCCAATGATCGGCTTATCCAAGGCCATACCCAAACCGCAAGCGAAGGAAGCACCAACCAATAACGCGCCTGCCAATCCCGGCCCTTGCGTGTAGGCAATCGCATCAATTTCAGCATGCCTGATGGCGTTGGCACCGCTCAAACCGCTGTTGCGTAAAGTTTGTTCTAACAAAGGAATAGCGCGTCGAATATGGTCACGCGACGCCAATTCTGGCACGACACCGCCATATTCTTCATGCATGGCAACTTGAGAATGCAAAGCATGCGCCAGCAAACCACGTTGCGTGTCATACAAGGCAACGCCTGTTTCGTCGCAGGAAGATTCAATACCGAGAACGATCATAAAACACCAACCATCTTTATAAAGACCATGTGTAATCCATCACCAAAGGCGCGTGGTCGCTAAAACGCTGTGTTTTGTAGATGCTGGCGGCTTGTGCTGTTTCAGCGATGCCTGGCGTGGCGATTTGGTAATCAATCCGCCAACCCACATTTTTTGCCCAGGCCTGGCCCCGATTGCTCCACCAGGTGTAAGCATCGCCCGTCGCGTCGGGATAAAGCCGCCGATAAACATCCACCCAAGCCAATTCATTGAATACGCGCGTCAACCAGGCACGCTCTTCTGGCAGGAAACCTGAGTTCTTCAGATTGCCTTTCCAATTTTTTAAATCGATTTCCTGATGGGCGATATTCCAGTCGCCACACAGGATGACTTCCCGACCGCATTGTGCCAACTCAGCCAAATGACGATAGAAATGTTCCATAAAGTGGAATTTGGCAGTTTGCCTATGTTCCCCACTGGAACCCGATGGCAGATAGATGGAAATAATCGAAAAATTGCCGAATACCAGTTCAATGTAGCGCCCTTCTGCGTCGATCTCTGGCACACCTAAACCTTCGATAATTTGATCCGGCTGGCGACGTGCGTAAATTCCTACTCCGCTGTAACCTTTTTTTTCTGCGTAATGAAAATAACCCTGATAGCCAGCTGGTTGCTGCATTTCTGGCGAAAGATCGGCAGCTTGGGCTTTTAATTCCTGCACACAAATAAAATCTGCATTTTGTTCCGCCAACCAATCGAGAAACCCTTTGCTGACTGCGGAGCGAATACCATTCAAATTGGCGGAAATAACTCGAAACATGTGGCTCATCTTTCAAAAGCGACATGACCTGCCACGATGGTGGCCTTGACTTGTCCGGCCAATTCATACCCCAGGAACGGCGTGTGTTTGCCTTGACTTGCCAATGCGCCCGCTTCCACTTTCCAATAAACATTCGGGTCAAACACACAAATATCGGCGCTGCTACCGACCGCTAATTGACCACATGGCAAACCGATGATGTTGGCAGCGTCAGTGGTAATTTTTGCAATCGCTTTTACCATTCCGCCTGGCTGCTCGCCGACCCATTTCAAGGCTAAAGGCAATAACAATTCCAAACCAGTCGCGCCGGGCGAGGCTTCGCCAAACGGCAACAATTTTTCATCATCATCCACCGGCGTATGGTCAGAACAAATCGCATCAATCGTGCCATCCAATAATCCTTGCTGGATCGCATCACGATCACGCTGCGAACGAAATGGTGGTGTCACGCGTGCATTGGGATCAAAGAAACCGATATCCGCATCCGTCAAATGAATGTGATGTGCACTCACATCACACGTCACGGCTAAACCATCTTGCTTCGCCAAACGCACTAACTCCAAACCAGCCGCGCTCGACATACGGCACAGATGCACTTTAGCACCGGTCGCGCGCATTAATTCAAAAATCGTGTGCAGAGCCAATGTTTCCGCCATCACAGGCACGCCCGCCAAACCCAAACGCCCCGCTAAAGGGCCGCTGTGCGCCACGCCGGTACGGCCAATGTGCGGATCTTGCGGACGCAACCAGACGGTGTAATCAAAGGTTTTGGCGTATTGCATCGCACGCAACAAGACGTTGGTGTTCAGAATCGGCTGCTCCGCTTGCGAAAAAGCGATGCAACCTGCTTCGGTCAACTCCGCCATTTCCGTCAAGGCCAAGCCTTGTAAACCCACCGTCAGTGCACCAAGCGGATAAACATTGGCCTGGTTCAAGGTCTTGGCGCGATGCTTGAGCATTTCCACCAAACCTGGTTCATCCAGCACAGGATCAGTGTCAGGCGGGCAAACCAAGCTGGTCACACCACCTTGCATGGCAGCTTGCAATTCGGATTCCAGCGTCGCCTTGTATTCATAACCCGGTTCGCGCAGGCGTGCCGACAAATCCACTAGGCCAGGCGCTACGATCAAACCTGTCGCGTCGATAATTTTGTCTGCTTTGAAATCGGCCAGCACCTGTCCAGGATTAACAATGGCGGCGACTTTGCCTGCTTCGACGTACACGTCTTTTTCTGCATCAATGCCATTTGCCGGATCGATCAGGTGGCCATTTTTTATATGAAGTTTCATGTTATGTGCTTATTTTTACGCTTTTAATTTCCAGCCAGGATACTCATCACCGCCATCCTTACGGCAATCCCAAAAGTCACTTGCGGCAAAATCACGGCCTGGCTGCCATCAGCAACTGCTGAATCAATTTCGACGCCACGATTCATTGGCCCAGGATGCATGACGATGGCATCTGGTTTGGCCAACGCTAAACGATCGGGGGTTAAGCCATATTTTTTAAAGAATTCTTGTGCGGATGGTAATAAAGCACCGTTCATACGCTCATTTTGCAAACGCAGCATGATGATGACGTCGACGTCTTTCAAACCAGCTTCCATATCGGTAAAAACACGCACGCCCATTTGCTCCAACCCGCTTGGCAACAAGGTATGTGGGCCGATTGCGCGTATTTCTGGCACACCCAAAGTGGTTAAGGCATGAATATCCGAACGTGCCACGCGGCTATGCAAAATATCGCCCACGATGGCGACTCTGAGATTGCTGAAATCCTTTTTGTAGTGCCGTATCGTGTACATATCCAGCAAACCCTGAGTCGGATGCGCATGACGACCGTCGCCAGCATTGACCACGTGCACATGCGGCTGCTTAGTGTCGATCAAATGCTTGGCGATCAAATACGGTGCGCCAGATTCTGCATGGCGCACGACAAACATGTCGGCATGCATAGCGGCAAGATTGTCTATCGTGTCCAACAACGATTCACCCTTGCTGGTGCTGGAGGCTGAAATATTTAAGTTGATCACATCCGCCGACAAGCGCTTGGCGGCAATTTCAAACGTGGTACGAGTACGCGTTGAATTTTCAAAAAAAAGGTTGAACACGCTTTTGCCGCGCATCAAGGGAACTTTTTTGACTTCCCGGTCAGACAAGCTGACGAAGGAGGAAGCCGTGTCGAGAATGTGATGGATGATGGCTTTTGGTAAACCCTCAATCGTCAGCAAGTGCTGGAGTTCACCATTTTTATTAAGTTGCGGATTAAACATTATTTATTCTGTGCTAACTGTAGTAAGTAAAAATTGTCCGTCCTGATCACGCTGCAATACCAAGGCCTGATCTACATCTAATACAACTGTGGTTGCCACAAAATCTGCCGCGATCGGTAATTCCCTACCACCACGATCAGCCAAAGCCGCCAAGATGATGCGTGCCGGGCGGCCATAATCAAACAACTCATTGATCGCCGCCCGCGTGGTGCGACCGGTGTACAACACGTCGTCCACCAGCAAAATGGTGGCGCCATCTACCTCAAAAGGAATGTGCGTTGACTTCACATCGGCATGCAAACCTTTTTTTGCATAATCATCGCGATAAAAAGACACATCAACAAAACCTAAACGATCAGTCAACTGTAACTCCTTGGCCAAGCGCTCCGCCAACCAGGCACCGCCGGAATGGATGCCGACAATCGCCAGTTTGCTTTCCTGTGCCAAACCAATTTTCAATTTGTGAGCCAACATGGTGTACAGCGCTTCTGCATCGAATTTAGGCATAGTCATGTAATTTTTATTGTTTAACAAAGTTTGTTGATTAATCGCAATCTCACATCCCGTCGTTCCCGCGGGTTTAGGCGGGAACCCAGCGTCTTTCTTGCCATCTTTCCCGCGGGAATGACGGGAGAGTTGAGGTTCATGAGCAATCTCGGATATTTAATTTATATCATCAAAATACTGCTGCAAAATCACCGCCGCAGCTTGCGCATCGATCACCTCTCCACGCTTGGCTTGCAATACTGAAGAAGAATAACGCTCATCCACCAACACAGTTTGCATGCCAAAGCGTCCTTCCAACTGATGCGCAAAACGACGACAACGACGCGTCATTTCATGTTCTGCTCCATCGGGATGAAAAGGTAAACCTACCACGCAAAGTGTTGGTTTCCATTCATCAAGCAACGCAGCAATATCCTTAAATTTTGCATCATTGGTAGCAGAATGAATCACCGTTAACGGCTGCGCCTGTTTGATCATAGTGTTACCAACTGCCACACCAATACGTTTCAAACCAAAATCAAAGGCCAGTACGGTTGCGATTGTCATACTGATATTCACGCATGACCAGCTTGTGACATCAACATCACGGGATCAATGCCTAGCATTTTCAGCGCAAATAAATAACGTTCCTCTATCGGCACATCAAACATCAGATTCGAATCCGCGCGCACGGTCAACCAACCATTATTGCTAATTTCACTTTCCAGTTGCCCGGGTCCCCAGCCAGAATAACCAAGACTGACTAACAAGCGCTGCGGTCCCTCGCTAGATGCAAACGCTTCCAGCACATCACGCGACATCGTAAATGCCAACTCGTCAGTGACTTTTAAACTGGCTGCATAATTCCCAATCGGTGCATGCAACACAAAACCACAGCCCTCTTGCACCGGGCCACCGAACATAATCGGCTGCCTGGAATGATCACTCACATGGCCGTCATGCGTGAGTGACAATTCAATCCGTTCAAACAACTTTTCCATCGTCATATCAGTTGGCTTATTAATCACCACGCCAAGCGCGCCGCGCTCATTGTGCTCACAGATATACACAACCGTCCCGCCAAAAACAGGATCGGCCATGGAAGGCATGGCAATCAAAAAGTGATCCGCCAAATTGAGAGTAGGAGGCGTGGGAGAGCTCATTTTATAAGGCAACCATTTCAAAATCGTCCTTGCGCGCCCCGCATTCCGGGCAAGTCCAATTGGTTGGCACATCTTCCCAACGAGTACCCGCAGGGATGCCTTCATCAGGGCAGCCGCTCGCCTCGTCGTAAATCCAACCACAGATCAAACACATCCATGTTTTGTACTCTTTGTACTCTTGGTTCATTCCTGCCTCATCCCTAATAAATTTTTATATTTTTTGTATTTCTACAATTCACGTAATTGGGCAAACTGTATTGGTCGTATATTGGTCGTATTAATGACTGAATCTAGTAAAATGGTCAACCCAGCATATTAATATAATTACCCCTTTCTCTGTGTAAAACCCATATGATTTCCAAGAATGACACCCTGTTTGCGCGCGCCCAATTGACGACTCCTGGCGGCGTCAATTCCCCCGTACGCGCATTTCGTTCCGTAGGCGGTTCGCCGCGTTTTATTAGCCGCGCCGAAGGGCCATATTTTTGGGATGCAGACGATAAGCGTTATATCGATTACATCGGCTCCTGGGGCCCCGCTATTTTGGGACATGCGCATCCAGTCGTCGTCAAAGCTGTGCAGGAAGCCGCAGCGCGTGGCTTGAGTTTTGGCGCGCCAACTGAAGGTGAAATCGAAATGGCAGAAGAAATCTGCCGCTTGATTCCTTCCATCGAACAAGTCAGGCTGGTTTCCAGCGGTACCGAAGCGACCATGAGCGCACTCCGCTTAGCGCGCGGTGCGACTGGACGCGACAAAATTATTAAATTTGAAGGGTGCTATCACGGCCATGCGGACTCCTTATTGGTGAAAGCGGGCAGCGGTTTGCTGACATTTGGCCACCCCACTTCCGCCGGCGTGCCACAAGATTTCGTTCAACATACTTTGGTGCTGGACTACAACAATGTGCAGCAGCTGGAGGACACATTCCGCACCATGGGCAATGAAATCGCCTGCATCATTGTGGAACCCGTTGCAGGCAATATGAATTTGGTCAAAGCCAAACCAGAATTCCTGCAAACCATGCGCCGTTTATGTACCCAATACGGCGCAATCTTGATTTTTGACGAAGTCATGTCCGGCTTCCGCGTCGCTCTGGGCGGTGCGCAGTCTTTGCACAACATCCAACCCGACCTGACGGCACTAGGAAAAGTCATAGGCGGCGGCTTGCCTGTCGCTGCATTTGGTGGACGTGCGGATTTAATGCGGCATTTAGCGCCAATCGGTGCGGTTTATCAAGCAGGCACTTTGTCTGGCAATCCAGTCACCGTTGCCGCTGGTATGAGCACATTAAAACTGATTCAAGCACCCGGCTTTTACGAGCAACTCAGCGCACAAACCAACAAGTTGGTACAAGGCTTATCCGATGCAGCAAAAGCAGCTGGCGTTCCATTCTGCGCTGATGCGATTGGCGGCATGTTTGGAATCTATTTTGGGTCAAATATTCCAACCAGTTATGCAGAAATGCTCGCTTGCGACAAAACAGCGTTCAATGCATTTTTCCATGCGATGTTGGATGCGGGTGTGTATTTTGCCCCTGCGGCGTTTGAAGCAGGTTTTGTGTCAGCGCAGCATGATGATGAGGTAATCAAGGCGACCGTTGATGCGGCACGGGATGTTTTTGCTAAGGCAACACATCAATGAAAGCTGTCATTCTGGCCGGTGGTTTAGGCACTCGCATCAGCGAAGAAACTGCCCTACGCCCCAAACCTATGGTGGAAATAGGTGGCAAGCCCATCTTATGGCACATCATGAAAATGTATTCCGCCCATGGTGTGAACGATTTCATCATTTGCTGCGGCTACAAGGGTTATGTCATCAAGGAGTATTTCGCCAATTATTTTTTACACATGTCGGACATCACGTTCGATATGGAAAATAATCAAATGCACGTCCACCAACATCATGCCGAGCCGTGGAAAGTGACGTTGGTGGATACGGGGGAAGACACCATGACTGGTGGGCGTTTAAAACGCGTCGCCGATTATCTGAAAGATGAAGCGTTATTTTGTTTAACGTATGGCGATGGCGTCAGCGATGTGAATATCACAGAGTTGATTGCTTTCCATAAAGCACAAAACGTTAAAGCCACCTTGACGGCCACCACTCCCACCGTGCGTTTCGGTGTATTAAAAATGAATGGCGACAAAGTCCAAGAGTTCAAAGAAAAACCCAAGCATGATGAAAATAGTAAAGGTGCGTTGATCAATGGCGGCTTCTTTGTACTATCGCCGCAAGTGCTTGATTACATTACCGATGACAAAACCATCTGGGAACGTGAACCATTAGAACGCCTGGCCCAAGAAGGCAATCTGGCTGCTTTTCAACATCATGGCTTTTGGCAACCGATGGATACGCTGCGCGAACGCATCTACCTGGAAGAACTATGGCAATCAGGACAAGCACCATGGAAAATGTGGCCTTGAACTTCAATCCAGCTTTTTGGCAAAACAAACGTGTTTTGCTGACTGGACACACTGGCTTTAAAGGAAGTTGGTTGTCGCTCTGGCTACAATCCATGGGGGCGCAGGTAGCAGGCTATGCATTAGCGCCGTCCAGCCAACCCAATTTGTTTGAACTGGCGCAAGTCGGCAAAGGCATGGCCAGCCATGTCATCGGCGATATCCGCGATTTGTCAACGGTGCAGCAAGCCTTTACCGCATTTCAACCTGAAATCGTTTTCCACCTGGCTGCCCAACCACTGGTGCGCCATTCTTACCAAGATCCAGTTACAACGTATGCCATCAACGTCATGGGTACGGTGCATGTCTTGGAAGCGATACGCCACACGCCTGGCGTGAAAACTGTGGTCAATATCACGACTGACAAATGCTACGAAAATCGCGAATGGATTTGGGATTATCGTGAAAACGACCCTATGGGTGGTCATGATCCGTATAGCAATAGCAAAGCCTGCGCTGAATTGGTGAGTGCGGCCTACCGTTCATCATTTTTTAACGTGGATAAGCATCAAATTGCTCTGGCAACGGTGCGTGCTGGTAATGTGATTGGTGGCGGTGACTGGGCGCAGGATCGATTGATTCCCGACATTCTTGCTGCGTTTGAACAGGGTAAGATGCTGCATATCCGCAATCCACATGCAATTCGCCCCTGGCAACATGTACTGGAGCCTTTGCGGGGTTATCTGATACTAGCGCAGCAACTGACAGAACACGGCACCCAATATGCCGAAAGCTGGAATTTTGGCCCCAGGGATGAAGATGCCAAGCCCGTCAACTGGATCGTTGAGCAAATGGCCGCCATTTGGCGCCAACATGACGACTCTCAAAATAACGAAAATCATAAAAATATTCAGTGGCAAGTCGATACTGTTGCACATCCGCACGAAGCGGGACATCTGAAACTCAATATCACCAAAGCACGCAGCCTCTTAGGCTGGCATCCCGCATTGTCTTTGCAAGAAGCATTGCAACTCACCGTAGCTTGGGCGAGGCAACATCAAGCAGGTGCTGACATGCGTCAGGTGACTTTGGAGCAGATTCAGGCTTATCAGGCATTGATTCATGCCCAACATTGATACTCAACATTGACTATGCAAAACACAAAAACGCAGGCACTACGCGATCAAATTTCTGCATTGGTTGAGGAATACGCCGCCATTGCTCTGGCGCCTCAACCTTTTTTACCCGGTGCTTCAGCTATCCCGCCATCTGGCAAATTGATTGCCGCAGAAGAACTGAAAAACATGGTGCAAGCCTCGCTAGACGGCTGGCTCACTACGGGCCGATTCAATGCTGAGTTTGAACAAAAACTCGCTGCATTTATCGGCATCAAACATCTCATCACGGTCAATTCCGGCTCATCCGCCAATTTGATTGCATTTAGCACGCTGACCTCACCCAAACTAGGCAAACGGGCGATCAAACAAGGCGATGAAGTCATTGCGGTCGCGGCTGGATTTCCCACTACGGTCAATCCAATTCTGCAATTTGGTGCTGTACCGGTATTTGTTGATGTGGACAAAATGACGCACAACATTGATGTCAGCAAGATAGCTGCTGCCATTACACCAAAAACCCGCGCCATCATGCTGGCACATACATTGGGCAATCCTTTCAATCTGGATGTCATCACCGATTTATGTAAAAAGTACGATTTGTGGTTAGTAGAAGATTGTTGCGATGCGTTAGGCAGCACGTACCGTGGCCAAATGGTCGGCACATTTGGTGATATCGCCACTTTGAGTTTTTATCCCGCACATCACATCACCATGGGGGAAGGCGGCGCGGTTTTTACCAAGCATGATGAGTTGAAAACCATTGCGGAAAGTTTCCGTGACTGGGGACGCGACTGTTACTGCCCACCAGGTAAGGATAATACTTGTGGCCAACGCTTTTGCTGGAAGTTGGGTGATTTGCCGCAGGGTTACGACCACAAATACACATACAGCCATTTAGGTTACAACCTCAAAATCACCGATATGCAGGCAGCGTGCGGATTGGCGCAATTAGGGAAAGCGGAGCAATTTATCCAAGCACGCAAAAAGAATTTTGCTTTCCTCAAAGAGCGCTTAAAAAATTGCCAAGAATTTTTAGATTTGCCTGAAGCTACCGAACACGCCGACCCGGCATGGTTTGGCTTCCCGATTACGCTCAAAGAAAACTGCCCTGTCACACGGCTAGATTTACTCACGTATCTGGATCAAAACAAAGTCGGCACGCGCTTGCTGTTCGCTGGTAACCTAACGCGCCAACCTTATATGGTGGAAGCCAAAGGCAAATACCGCATCAGCGGCGATTTACGCAATACGGATCATTTAATGAATCACACTTTTTGGATCGGCGTGCAACCTGCATTAACGGAAGAGATGCTGGAATTTTCAGCGAGAAAAATTGAAGCGTATTTGGGTTTGAATTTTTAAATAAGCAAATGCCATACGTCTATACAGGGAAAAAATGAATAATCGTGAACATAAGATGCTAGATTTGCTCAAACGTGGCAAAGAAGAATTTGGTTATGTCGCCGTGAAAGCAGAGTTCGAGGCCGAAGGAACTCGGATTGATGAGCTACTTCGTTTGCTTGATATTGCACGTCGTGCGGATCTCAAAATCGGGTTGAAGATTGGTGGTTGCGAAGCAGTGCGCGACTTATTGGAAAGCCGCCAGATTGGTGTGGATTACATCATTGCACCAATGGTTGAAAGCGTATACGCGCTATCAAAATTCATTGCTGCCAAAAACAATGTGTACACAGAAGAGGAACGAAAAGATACCGACTTTTTGTTCAATTTAGAAACGTTAAACACTTTCAGTCACCTGGACGCGCTAGCAGCGGCGGCTGTCTCTGGCAATTTACAGGGCATCGTATTTGGCCGCGTTGATTTCTCTCTGTCGCACGGGTTAAGCAGAGAGGAAATCAATTCTGACCAAATCACCAACTACATCCTGCAAACTGCACAGGCATGCAAACAACATGATATCGATTTGGTGGTTGGCGGTGGCGTATCCATGGATTCCCTACCTGCACTGCGCAAAATAGCTGCCACGCATTTGACGCGATTTGAGACACGCAAAGTGATTTTCAACGGCGAATCCGTCAATCATCCCAATATCGCGCAAGGCTTATTGAATGCCGTGCATTTTGAATTGCTGTGGCTACAAAACAAACGTGATTATTACGGCTTCATTGAACGAGAAGATGCCAAACGCATCGACATGTTAGAGGCGCGCTGGAAAGTGCTTGATCAACAATGATGGAAAAGCAACGTATTTTGGTATTTGGCGCTTCTGGCGCAATTGGATCCGCTATCTCGCATCATTTTTCACAAAATGATTGGGACGTAGTCGCCGTCTCTCGCTCAGGCATTGGCACTAACACTGACATCACAGGATCATCCATCACGCCTCTTTGCTATGACCCATTGGCACAACCATCCTGCCAAACTGATCTATTGGATACTGGTACACCATATGCAGCCGTATGTTGGGCGCAAGGGTGTAATACCAATGACAATGTTTACAACGTGACGCTAGAACAACATTTAGAAGTCTATCAAGCCAACTGCCTGTACATTGTGGCCACCTTGAAGACCTTGCTTGAACGACGCTTACTTGCCCCGTGCGCACGCCTGTGCATCATCAGTTCGATTTGGCAAAATCTGGCACGCCAAAATAAATTGTCGTATTGCATGAGCAAAGCTGCTTTGCAAGGACTTGTACTATCGGCAAGCGCTGACCTTGCAAAAGACAATATCCTGATCAACGCCATCCTGCCAGGCGCGCTTGATACACCGATGACCCGTCAAAATGTGGCAACCGAACAATTAGAAAAATTATCCGCTGCAACTTATTTCAACAAATTACCCACACTAGAAGATGTGACCAATCTGGCCTTCTTTTTATGTTCTGATAAAAATACAGGTATTACTGGTCAATTTATTGCGGCAGATTTGGGGTTTAGCCATGTCAGATTACTTTAAGATTATTGCCAGCACTCACGAATACGAGGTTCGGATTGGCAATGACATACTTAATGCAACAATCAACGATCCGGCACCACTACAACAACAAATTATTATCTGCGATCAATTTTTTGCACCGACTTATCAGGCACAAGGTTTTGAAGTGATTAGCATTGTTGCGGACGAAGCGGCGAAAAGTCTGGATCAGATGAGCGAAGTCATCGCGGCGCTACGTGCGCTAGGTGCCAACCGCCAAACCCGCCTGGTGGCCATCGGAGGCGGTATCATTCAAGACATTGTCACTTTTGTCGCATCGGTATACATGCGCGGGGTGCAATGGATACTTTTGCCAACGACATTGCTGGGCATGGTGGATGCCTGCATTGGTGGTAAATCTTCCATCAATGTCGGTCAACACAAAAATCTGATTGGCAATTTTTATCCGCCCAGGAATATCATCATCGATTGCCAGTTCATCAATACACTCAACGAAACACAGCGCATCGCTGGTTTATGCGAGGCAGTCAAAATATGCTTTGCAGCAGAGGCAGAACAACCAGCGTTTGAGCGTTATATCGCTCTCAATCCAGGTGTAGATAGCGCGCTGAAAACATATCAGGAGCTGATTAGCCTATCTTTGCTGACCAAGCGCTGGTTTATCGAAATTGATGAATATGATCAAAAAGAACGGCTGCTACTCAATTTTGGCCACACCTTTGGTCACGCAATTGAAAGTGCAAGCAGTTTTACGATCCCACATGGGATTGCCGTGGGAATCGGTATGTTGGCGGCCATCGCATGCGCGCGCATCAATCATCATTTTGAGACGACACCACAACGCGTCACACAACTTGAGCGTTATGTCACCACACTGCTGTCTAAGATCAATACGCTACCAATGTGGATTAATCACATCACCATCGATACCTTGATAACGCACTTTGACGCCGATAAAAAGCATACCAAGACGCACTACGTCGTCATTGTGCCTAATTCAACAGGTCACTTAATTCGTTTGAAGTTGGAAAAGAAAGATGTAAACCGCGCACTGATTTCTGCCGCATTGCATGCTGCTTGCCAACAACTGCTGCTGACAGTGAATGCAACATCGCATCGTGCCCGCACTTAAGTCGGCGCTTAATCGTAAAAATTTCATTGATGACTGCACCACTATTGTCTTTTTCCCCTGCTCTTGCTAACCACATCCATGCATCGCCTTACCATTTTATTGTGACTGGTGCCAATGGTTGGTTGGGCAAAGCCACGTTAGCAATGCTGTATCAAGCCTTGGGAAACGACTTTGCCGCGCGCGTCACAGGACTCGGCTCACGCCCCGCACAAATCAACTTGCATGCTGGACAAACTGGTGAGTCCACTTATTCCATCCAATCATTGCTGGAATGGCAGTTACCCCCAGACCAACCAACTATCCTTTTTCATTATGCATTTTTGACTAAAGATAAAATCGATCAAAACTTCAGCACACACACGCATACCTACACGGAAGAAGAATACATCGCACGCAATCACGCCATTAGCGAGAAAGTACAAAGCTGGATACGCACCGGTGCTATTCGTGGCGTCGTACTGCCTTCTTCAGGAGCGGTATACGATTATTTGCATGGCAAATCGCGCAGCCCAGAAGCAAACCTGTACGGTCAACTAAAATACCAAGATGAACTGACTTTCAGCGCAGCCTGTGACATGAGCAAAAGCAAGCTGATCATCCCGCGTATTTTTAATTTGTCAGGTCCTTACATCAATAAATTCGAGCATTACGCACTAGCCTCTTTCATTGCTCAAAGCCTGAGTACCAGCAGCACCAACAGCACCATCACCATCCATGCACGCCACCCAGTGATACGCTCGTATTACTTCATCGGGGATTTAATCGAATTGTGTCTACAACTGTTATTGCATCAACCCGCTGCTGCAACGCCCCTTTGTTTCGATGTTGCTGGCGATGACATTGTCGAGCTAGGTGAGCTGGCGCAGCAGGTAGCGACAATATTGGGAAATGCGACACGCATACAACGCCCACCTATGCTTGATGGCGTTATGGAAGATCGCTACATCGGCAACAAAAACGCTATTCGCAAACTCGAAATGCGTTTTGGCATACATCCCATGCCCCTCAAGGAACAAATCAACATCACCAGCCAATATATTAAAAATCTTTATTAAATTACCCTCGCCTTGTTCCCCAAAGCCTGTAAATTAATTTGTGTAAGTACCACCTGCCAGCATGACGCAAGCACAACGCTCTACCTATGATATGGACGGTGCTTTGATATATGCCCAAATGAGTTTTATAATTGACAACAATATTGTCAATATTGCACTTATATATCACGCCCAATGCCAATACCAATATCAATCATTCCCCCCCTTAAAAGTTTCATGTCAGTCTGGAATGATTTTGTTAATCCAGACTTGGCGGAAGAGGAAAAAAATGTGGCATTGGCACAAGCAATCAAAAATAACCGTTGTTCATCTGTTCAATCAGATCAAGATTATCAAGATCAACTAGAAGACATTCTTTCCTCACCAGAAAATAGTGCGCAGTTCTTTAATGATCCGATGGTGCAAGAACGCTTGGTGGAAGGATTAATAGCTGATACGTACATGGATGAAAGGGTTCTTCAGGCACTCCAAACTTGTACTCCTTCTCTATCCACTTCCCAGCAACAAGATCTGTTTGATAATCAATTTTCCTGGCTATCGCACAATCCGCTGACTCCTAATGCAGAAATCGCTTCGAGATTTTTTACAGAAATTCGATTGCAGCAAGAAACTTGCACCAATCCTAAATTCACTCCTTACCCATCTGACAAACGTTCCAATCAAACTTTCAATTTAAACGGTCAAGCAACACTTGAAGGCTCCTCAGAACGCATTGTCTGCCGACATTTAGCCACAGCAATATTGGATGAGATACATCCAGTCACCCATAAAATTTCTTACGAAAATTTTAATAGTGCAGAAAAAATTGCTCAACATATCAAGTCTGATATCGAAACAAGATATGTACACATAAAAAGGAGGGCTACCGAAGTCCATCTGATCAAGAATGCAAATTGGGGACAATTCATTGCCAGTCAATTTGAGGAAATGGATCGTCAGGGAATACCCATCAAAAAAATGTTGATGCAGTCATCTAATCATGGAATGGCTGTCTGGCTTAGGATCAAAATAAAAGATGGCAAGAAATGGTATGTCATCCATTTTTATGATCCCAACTCAACCACGACGCATACACGAGCTAAAGCATATGATCTGGCAAATGTGAAGAACTGGGTTTTGGGAGCGTTTATCGATGTTAATGGAGAACAGCGAAAACAATTTTACTATCCAGAAACACAAGCAGTTTCGCTGATCTATATCGTTCCTGAAGCGGATGAGTTGAGTTCAGAAAATGTGCAACACAAACAACATAATCAGCCTATATTGCCTGTTGACAGAAAACTGACCCGTTATGATGTTAATTGGGATGCAATCACTATCTATCATTTAATGATAGGAGGTTTTGCTGGAACGTTGAAAGAAGTCGCTCTTCAGAGCAACACATTGGCTCAATCAGGCACGGATTTGCTGACATTACTAAACGCTAAGTGTGCAAATGGCACCCCTGGCCTCTTTATGGCTTTACAAGAGGGGCATGCCAATGCCATTCGAGCATATGGGGAATTATTAACAACAGCAGGAATATCAAGCTCAGATTTGCTGACATTACTGAGCGCTAAGGGTGCAGATGGCACCCCTGGCCTCTCTATGGCTTTACAAGATGGGCATGCTGATGCCATTCGAGCATATGGAGAATTATTAACAACAGCAGGAATATCAAGCTCAGATTTGCTGACATTACTGAGCGCTAAACGTGCAGATGGCATCCCTGGCCTCTATTTTGCTTTGAAAAATAGGCATGCCGATGCCATGAGGGTATATGGTGAATTATTAACAGCAGCAGGAATATCAGGCCCAGATTTGCTGACATTACTAAGCGCTAAGGGTGCAAATGGCGCCCCTGGCCTCTATATGGCTTTGCAAAATGGGGATGCCAATGCCATTCGAGCATATGGTGAATTATTAACAGCAGCAGAAATATCAGGCCCAGATTTGCTGACATTACTGAGCGCTAAGCGTGCAAATGGCACCCCTGGCCTCTATTTCGCTTTGCTAGATGGGCATGCCGATGCGATTAGGGCATATGGTGAGTTATTAAAAGAGGCGAGAGCAGCAAGAAAAATATCAGACACAGATTTTCTGACATTACTGAGCGCTAAGGGTACAAATGGCACCCCTGGCCTCTATATGGCTTTGCAAAATGGGCATGCTGATGCCATTCGAGCATATGGGGAATTATTAACAGCAGCGGGAAAAATATCCGACACAGTTTTTCTGACATTACTGAGCGCTAAGCGCGCAGATGGCATCCCTGGCCTCTTTATGGCGTTACAAGATGGGCATGCTGATGCCATTCGAGCATATGGGGAATTATTAACAACAGCAGGAATATCAAGCCCAGATTTGCTGACATTACTGAGCGCTAAGGGTGCAGATGGGATCCCTGGCCTCTATATGGCTTTACAAGATGGGCATGCTGATGCCATTCGAGCATATGGGGAATTATTAACAACAGCAGGAATATCAGGTGAGAACTTGCTAACGATACCAAATCTGGCAAAACTTACATCTTCTTGACACCAACAACACGACTCTGGATGCATTGTTGATTTGCAAACTTTACAAAGCACGTTGGCAAGTCGAATTGTTCTTCAAGTGAATCAAGCAACATCTGCGCATCAAGCGCTTTCTCGGTACCAGCGAAAATGCTGTCAAGACGCAAATTTGGTGCGCAATCTCGACTTATGTGTTGATTGCTATTGTTAAAAAGGAATGCCAATTAGATGCCTCGCTCTACACTTCGCTACAGATTTTATCGGTCTCAATCTTTGAAAGAATCGAGATTCCAGGGGCATTGCAAGAAAACCACTATAAAATTGATGAGCCACTCAGCGCTAACCAATTGAATTTATTCGACTTTTAAACCGGACACTACTGATTCAATTTAAACTAGCAAAAGTAGCATGACAGGGTAAGAGCGATGCCGTGATTGACTAGCACGTCGCAGTCGACTTTGCTAGCACCGTGAAATCGCTATCCATCACAGATTGACAAAAATCAGGCACAAAATCTTTTTCAATAAAAAACACCATGAAATACAGCGACTTACTAGCCGAATGGCTGAAGGAAATGGGATACACGCATTGCTTCTACGTTGCTGGCGGCAATATCATGCATTTACTTGCAAGCTGCAATAAACACTTCCACATGATGAGCGTCATTCATGAAGTCGCCGCTGGAATAGCCGCTGAATACTTCAATGAATCGAATCCCGCCTCCAATGCCAAAGCCTTTGTACTGGTAACCGCCGGACCGGGCTTGACCAATCTTGTTACCGCGATTGCTGGTGCTTATTTGGAAAGTCGCGAGTTACTGGTGATTGGTGGGCAAGTCAAAACGGCAGATTTGAGTCACGGCATCGTACGTCAGCGTGGCATTCAGGAAATTCATGGCGTCAATATTGTCCAATCAATTTGCTGCTTGGCAGAATTAATGAAAGAACCTGTTGAGTTGAGCCGATTTCAATGCATGCTGAATGCAGGTACTAATGGTCGCAAAGGACCGGTATTTTTGGAAATACCCATCGATATCCAAGGTCGCCCCGTAATACGTGCAGAGTTAGAACAAAATGTGGAGTACGTGCCAACCACATCCACAATTCCTATTGCCACAGAAACATTAATCGAACAACTTGCACAAAAAATACGTGCTGCACAACGTCCCATACTGCTAATTGGCGGTGGTGTTTCTCGCGCCACCACCACCCAGATACACGATCAGTTCAGCGCCATGGGATTGCCAGTGATGACGACATGGAATGGCGCTGATAGGTTGGCAGCAGATCATCCGAATTATTTTGGCCGCCCCAACACCTGGGGCCAACGCTATGCCAATTTCTTGCTCCAGGAAAGTGATCTGCTAATCGCTTTTGGTACCCGACTAGGTATGCAACAAACTGGATTTAATTGGCAGCAATTTGTGCCGAATGGTGAAGTCGTACAAATTGATTGCGATCCGGCTGAACTAACCAAAGGCCATCCAGCAATAGCATGGCCCATCCATGCCGATGCCAACGCACTTTTGCTGACACTATCACGCAAACCACTGGGTGAGCATGGCAATTGGCTCGCTTATTGTCGTCAAATTAAAGCTGTTCTTCCATTAATAGAGGCAAACACTACAGCGATTTCAGAGGGCTATATTTCTCCCTATGTGTTTGTAGAAGAACTATCACAGCTTTGCACTTCCGACGACATCATCATTCCATGTAGTAGCGGCGGCGCTTTTACAGTGATGATGCAAATGTTTGCGCAAAAGCGCGGGCAAAAAATCATTACCAACAAAGGTTTGGCATCCATGGGTTACGGCTTGTCCGGCGCAATCGGTGCGGCATTGGCGCATCCTGATCAGCGTACCATCTTGGTAGAAGGCGATGGCGGTTTTGCACAAAATTTGCAGGAGATTGGTACAGTCGCCATCAATCAACTTAACATCAAAATATTTATCTTTGATGACAATGGTTATGCATCCATTCGTATGACGCAAAAAAACTACTTTGGTGGCGACTATATCGGTTGCGATATCAAGTCTGGTTTAGGTTTGCCGGACTGGGAACAATTATTCAAAGCATATCAAGTACCCACCATGCGTATAAACAAGGGAAAAAACAAAGAATTTGGCCAGCAAATGGAATTTACTAAACTCTTCAATACCAAAGGGCCAGTTGCATTTTTAGTGTCAATCGATCCTGAGCAAACCTATTTCCCCAAAATCACGAGCCGCGTCACTGCGAGCGGAACAATGGAATCCAATCCATTGCATCAAATGTCGCCTGGTCTGCCGGAAACAACGCTACAACATATCGCAATGCTGCGAGAGCAATGGTGAAAATTTAAGGAACAAAACTTGCGCAATTTAATAAAAAACCGATTTGTAAAATTCGTCTGCGTAGGCAGCATCAACACCCTATTCGGTTACGGATGTTTTTCTTTCTTGCTCTATATCGGATTACACTACACGCTCGCCGTTTTATTGAGCACGATTTTGGGTGTGCTTTTTAATTTCAAAAGCACCGGCATTCTAGTTTTCAGATCATACGATAATGGCCGTATTTTTCGATTTATAGCCTGCTATGCCATGATTTATTTACTGAATATAGTGGGCATGGAAATGCTTTTACAATCCGAATTTACTCCTTACGTAGCAGGTGCAATATTGATCGTCCCCATGGCGATATTGTCGTTTATATTACAAAAAAGATTGGTTTTTAATCATGACTAAGCTAATTAGCATCGTCACTCCTTGCTACAACGAAGAAGAAAATGTAGACGAGTTGTATCAACGCATTGCCGATGTGATGTCGACGCTTCCTTATGAGTACGAACATATCTACATCGACAACTGCTCTACCGATAACACCATAGGCAAACTCAAAAATATTGCCGCCAACGATAAGCGTGTGAAATTAATTCTCAATGCCCGAAATTTCGGCCATATCCGCTCTCCGTATCATGCCTTGCTGCAAGCTAATGGCGATGCTTGCATCTCCATCGCTTCTGATTTGCAAGATCCGCCAGAAATGATTGTGGAATTCATCAAAAAATGGGAAGAAGGATTTAAGGTGGTGTTGGCAGTCAAGCCGGAAAGCGAAGAATCGCGCTGGATGTTTTTGATCAGGAAAACTTATTACAACCTGATTTCCAGCATGTCGGAAGTGAGTTTGATTAAGAATGCTACCGGTGCTGGTTTATTGGATCGCGCTGTGATTGATATTCTCAAACAAATACAAGATCCCTATCCCTACTTCCGTGGTTTGCTATGCGAAATTGGCTATCCGATTGCGACTATTCCGTTTAAACAACCACGCCGCCAACGGGGATTCACTAAAAACAACTTGTACACGCTGTACGATATGGCGATGTTGGGCATCACCAATCACTCAAAAGTGCCATTGCGCATCATGACAATTGGTGGTTTTGTTTTGTCTATTCTTAGTTTGCTAACTGCAATGAGTTTTTTAATCGCGAAACTGGTGTTCTGGGATTCCTTCCAATTAGGCATGGCGCCAATCTTGATTGGCTTATTCTTTTTTGGCGCCATGCAAGCGTTCTGTATTGGATTATTAGGTGAATACATTGGATCCATTCACACCAAAGTCAGAAACATGCCATTGGTTATTGAATCAGAACGCGTTAATTTTGATTCTTAAAACATTGACTATTTCGTTTCGTTTATTTACTTCGCGCATACTTCCCCATAAGGAACACAATGAATATCGCTGCTAACTGGAAAAAAACAGGCTCTACGTCTCCCACTTTGCTAGCTTGGCTGATATTCAGCTTGCTATGGCTGACATTTGATCTTGTTTTCGCTAATTATTTTCCTTTAAAACATCATCTCATGGGAGATGATTACTCTTTAGCCCTGCCTGCCTGGGTAGATGGCTATATGTGGTTCAAAAATAATGGTTTGTCCGTTCCCTGGTTCACGCCCTCGTTTTGCGCTGGCCAACCTTTTTTTCCCGATCCTCAATCAGGCTATTACGCCTTACCACAATGGTTGGCCATTGCCGTAGGCCCACTGCAAGCAGCGCATGGAACATTGTTAGCCTCCGCCGCTCTACTCTTTTGGGGTGTTTATTTATTGATGCGCAAGGTCTTTGCAACTGGCACGACCGTTGCTGTCTTAGTAGGTGGATTACTCATGTTCAATGGATTTTTGCCATATCGCATGATCGTCGGCCATATCGGTTATCACGGTTTTGCTTTGGTGCCATGGATTGCTTTGTTGCTGTTGATGCCAGTGCGTCGCAGCATCCATAGCTGGACAGCGGCACTGATAGCGGGACTATTACTCGCTTACTGGGTGCAATCTGGCTTTGGTACGTTGATGCTAGCGGCTGGTTTGTCAATCTTGCTGATTGCTTGTTTGTATGGTTTAAGAGATGGATCGCTGACGCGCTTTTTCGGGCGCAGCGCACTTGCTGGCTTGATTGGATTGGGTTTGTCCGCGGCAAAATTGTGGGCAGGCATTTCCTTTTTATCGCATTTTCCTCGCACCTCTTATCTGCTTCCAGGCGCAGGCAACTTTCTAGATGCTCTAATTGTCGTGGCAAGTGGATTATTTTTGCCGTCACAATGGGCATTTGATGTAGCCAATCCACGCTTGGTCAACGTCCAATGGATGCAAGCACCACATGAATGGGCATACGGCTTTGGCATCACAACGGCATTGCTTCTTATCGCTTTGCTACTCAACTGGCTGCGCTTTAAACCATGGCGCTGTGTCAATTCGACCACCCTACGTCAAGCCTTGTTATCCACTGTTTTAGTACTCGGACTCATCGTACCAATAGCACTAAATATATGGACACCAGAGTGGAATGCTTTCCTCAAAACCCTACCCGCCATCAAATCATCCAGCACACTGCTGCGTTGGATGATTGTGTACATTCCATTTCTTGCTGTGGGCATAGGTTTATTGTTGCAACGCGCAGGATGGGGACGTTTTACCTACGTTGCGGCTGGCCTTTGTTTGTTGGGGATTGTTGCACAAACAATATGGGAGCCACGTGGATATTATTTATCGCAAGGATATGACGCCAAACCGATGGTGATTGGCGATGCCTTATTGCGGGCAAACAAGTTAACACCAGGCATCAACATGCTAGGTAATGCGGTCGATATTCAAATCGGCCAATATCACAAACAACTACGAAGCAATGACACGCTGATCGCTGGCGTGTCCCAAACCGCCTGCTACAACCCCATCTTTGGTTACCGACTGGAGAATTTTTCTGCTCAAAATCTCACACCCGGCTCTGTACTAGCAGTCAATAACGGCTATTTGAACCTGAAAAACCCAGCTTGTTACGTTTATCCAAAAGAAAACAATTGTCAGCCTGGCGATCGTTTTAAGGCAGATCAATTGGAACAAGCACAGGCTTTTGTCAATTATCGACCATTTGCATTTAATATTTCCGAGGGGCAAAAAATCGCTAATGTGGTGACCAAATTCTCCCTATCTTTCACTCTGCTATGCGTGTTGGGATGGTTAGCCTGCTTGGCATATGTTGCATACTCAACACGCTTATCACGAAAAAAAGATAAAAATATCGAGCAAATTATTGAATAAGTTCTTGAATAAATTATTAAGTAAATATTTGATAAATATCCCATGAATACTGCAAACCTCTTTTCTATTGTTTTTATTGTCGTTTTGGTAGCAGGCTTAATCCTGCGATTCTGGCTAGCGGCGCGTCATGTACGCCATGTCGTGCAACATAGGGAAACCATCCCCACACCATTCGCAAAAAGAGTGGCACTGGAAACGCATCAAAAAATAGCGGATTACACCGTGACCAAAATCCGGTCCGATTTAATTTTGCTGCTTTTGAATACCGCCTTGCTCATTGGCTTTACTTTACTGGGTGGCTTGCAATGGTTATCCACAACAATCCTGCATCTCAGTGGCATTGGTATGGTGCATCAGATGGGATTATTACTGGTGTTTGCTGGTATTTCAGCAGCGATTGGATTGCCTTTTGCCTATTACCAACAATTCGTGTTAGAACAAAAACTCGGGCTCAACACAACCACTCCAATCACACGCAAACAATTCTTCACCGATATCATCAAAGGAATGTTGCTAGGCCTCGTCATTGGTCTACCTTTGCTGTGGATCGTATTGCGTTTGATGGAAAAAACTGGCAACGGTTGGTGGCTTTGCGCCTGGTTGTTATGGAGTGGATTCCAGCTATTTAAGCTGTATCCCAACTTTGCCGCACCATTGTTCAACAAACTTGTTCCATTAAAAGATAAACGTTTGCAAAGCAGAATCAACGATTTAATGCAGCGCACCGACTGCACGTCAAAAAATATCATGGTGATGCAAAACACCAACCAAAATCCTTATACCCATGCGTATTTTCCAGGTTCTGGCGCCAATCGATATACCGTGCTTTTCGATACCTTATTGGCGCAATTGACGCCAAAAGAAATGGAAGCTGTGCTGGCACACGAGATTGGCCATCTCAAATTAAAACATCTCGCCAAACGCATCACCATGATGTTGGCTTCATCATTTGTTTTTTTTGCAATTTTAGGCTTTTTAAAGAATCAGGCCTGGTTTTATAGTGGCCTGGGAATAGATTCTGCCAATCAGGATGCAATTGCCTTGATTTTATTCATGCTGGTTGTACCAGTTTTTACGTTTCCGCTGTCGCCGCTGACTTCTTACCTGTTACGCCATCAAACGTTGGCCGCTGATGCGTTTGCGATCAAGCACATCCATCCACGCGACTTAACCGCAGCACTGGTCAAGATCCATGAAAACTTTGCTACAACACTCACACCTGATCCGCTGTACTGTATGTTCTATGACATGTATCCACCAGTGATGGCACGTATTGATCGATTTAAACAATAAAGTTCCAATAAAGTTTTGGCATGAGTAATCCGCAAGTCTCGGTATCATCACAACACGTTCACACAAACAATGTCGCTGCATATATCAATCAAGGTATTAGCTTAGCCAATCAAAGACGTTTTGAAGAAGCGCTGGCAAGCTACGATCAAGCATTGAAAATACAGCCCCAACATGCAGATGCGTTGTGCAATCGGGGTAATGCCTTAATCAGCCTAAACCGTATTGAAGACGCCTTGAATAGCTATGAACAAGCGCTGGCGATTCAACCCCAGCACATACAAGCGCTCTCCAACCGCGGCAATATTTTGTTAGTGTCGAATCGTTTTGAAGAGGCATTGGAAAGCTATGATCGCGCACTGGCAATTGAGCCTAATTATGCGGATGCACTTTCCAATCGTGGAGCTGTGCTCATTAAACTAAATCGCTTTGAGGAGGCTGTTACAACTCTATCTCAAGGATTGGCAGTTAAACCCGACTATACAGAAGCACTTTCTAACCGTGGTAATGCGCTGCGTCAGCTAAATCGTTTTGCAGAGGCTATTTCTAGTCTCGAGCAAGCATTGGCCATCAAACCTGACTATGCTGATGCACACTGGAATGAAGCGTTATGTCGATTAAACACCGGTGATTTTGCGCTAGGTTGGCAAAAATACGAATGGCGCTGGCAATCAAAAACATGTATACATATTCCGCGCAATTTTTCTCAACCCCTATGGTTAGGACAAGAATCGCTGCAAAATAAAACCATCTTACTGCATGCCGAACAAGGCTTGGGCGACACCATTCAATTTTGTCGCTATGCTGAAAAAGTCGCAGCGCTGGGCGCCACTGTCATCCTAGAAGTACAACCAGCGCTCAAAACACTGTTGCGCAATCTGCCAGGTATCACACGCATCATCGGCCAAGGTGAAGCATTGCCAGCATTTGATTATCACTGCCCATTGCTCAGCCTGCCTTTGGCGTTTCGTACTGATTTGGACTCGATTCCTTTCGTTGCTAAAACGAATGCAACATCAATACAGCAGACTTCTTCGATTAGCATGCGCAACATCCTGCTACGTGGTAAGCAGTTTTTCGCTTCTCTGGTAAAAACAAACAGCACGCCTACGACTTCTTTACCCCGTTCAGCCGATCACTATGTAAGCGCAGATGCGGTACACAAAGCCATCTGGAGCAAAAAACTAGGCAGCAAAACATCGCCGCGCATTGGCTTGGTCTGGAGTGGTAACCCAGCGCACGAAAATGACCGTAATCGCTCCATTGCATTGATAAATTTCATGGAAATCATAGGGGTGAAAAACCAGGCGCAGTTTTATTGCCTGCAAAAAGAAATACGTCCCAAAGATCAAGCATTACTTACACAACTTCATGCACAAAACGACATTATTTTTGTAGGTAATGATTTAAAAGACTTTTCCGACACCGCTGCATTAGTGAGCTTAATGGACTTGGTGATCACGGTTGATACCTCCGTCGCCCATCTGGCGGGGGCGATGGGCAAACCCGTCTGGATATTGCTACCATTTAATGCTGACTGGCGTTGGTTGACTGATAGAAACGACAGCCCTTGGTATCCATCCGCACGTTTGTTTAGACAACCAGCGATTGGTGATTGGCACAGCGTACTGATGAAC
>JAGKXB010000033.1 GCA_021151485.1 Oxalobacteraceae bacterium
TTAGTAGAATGCCCAGTTTGCCCAGGTTTTAGCCACTGGTAATCTGGTCAACGTTCAAGTTTTTAGGTTTTCGCAAGGCGGATTAATAACCCGCCTTTTTACATCAGCGAATCAAACTTTGCCTCAAACTGACTCCGCATGCTCAATCAACAATTGCACTTTAGTCACGCCATTGTATTCATTGGCATCTAAACGAAAAGCAACGTTGGCGTGTTCGGCTAAGGCTTCGTTGTGACCAAACCAGATAGCATCATATTGCTGGCCGTTTTTCTCCAGCATGAGTTTCAAGTGTTTATCCTTTAAAACACGCTGATTGACGATGCGGAATTCATCGCAAAACACCGGCGCGGCGAAGCCTTGACCCCATACTTGTTGTTCCATTAAGGCGATGAATTGCGTCGAATAATAAGCGTCTTCCAATGCGCCATCGGTTTCCACCACGCGTTCTAATTGATTGGGCGTGAGCCAGGCTTTGCCGACCGATTCAAACGCCAGACAAAATGCTTCAAACGCATCGGCGCGCAATGTTAAACCTGCTGCCATGGCGTGGCCGCCGAATTTTTCGATCAGGCTGGGTGCTTGTTTGGAGACCAAATCCAAGGCGTCGCGCAGATGGAAACCCGGAATAGACCGGCCAGATCCTTTAATCGTTCCATCGCTGCCAGGCGCGAAGGTGATGCTGGGACGGTAAAATTTTTCTTTTAAGCGAGAAGCGACAATGCCGATTACGCCCGCATGCCAAGAGGGATCAAAGACACATAGCGTGGCACTGTCTTCGGGATTGAAATCGTCCAGCAGGTTGAGTGCGCTGTCTTGCATGTCGGCTTCGATTTCACGCCGTTGCAGATTAATTTCATTCAACTGATTGGCAATCGCCCAGGCACGGCCCTCATCGTCGGTGCAGAGACACTCAATGCCCAGCGACATATCTTGCAAACGCCCGGCAGCATTTAAGCGTGGCCCAATCGCAAAGCCAAGATCAAAGGCGCTGGCGCGTCTGGCTTCACGACCCGCGATGCGGAACAAAGCGGCGACGCCGGCGTGCATGCGGCCTTCTCGCATGCGTTTGAGTCCTTGAGCCACCAAAATACGATTATTGGCGTCAAGTTTGACCACGTCCGCTACGGTGCCCAGCGCAACCAAATCAAGCAAACTATCCAGCTTGGGTTGCGTTTGTGGTGTAAAGATGCCACGTTGGCGCATCTCCGCACGCAAGGCGAGCAAGACATAAAACATCACGCCCACGCCAGCCAGGTTTTTACTCGGAAAGTTGCAATACGGTTGATTGGGATTGACGATCACACGTGCATTTGGCAGGTTGTCGCCTGGCAGGTGGTGATCCGTGACCACGACTTCGATGCCGAGCTCTTTGGCTTTCGCCACGCCTTCGATGCTGGCGATCCCATTGTCGACCGTGACGATGATGTCGGGCGATTTTTCTTGCACGGTTAGCATGACGATTTCTGGCGTCAAGCCATACCCGTATTCAAAGCGATTCGGCACGATGTAATCCACCCGTGCACCCAAGATCCTCAGCCCGCGCAATCCCACCGCACAAGCCGTGGCGCCATCACAATCGTAATCGGCCACGATCACCAGTTTTTTCTGCGCGGCAATTGCATCAGCGAGAAAGCTGGCGGCGGCGTTGATGTGTAGCAACTCAGAAGGTGGAATCAAAGCGCTCAACTCGCTCGCCAATTCCTGCTGGTGCTTTAAACCACGAGCGGAATAAACACGCGCCAAGACTGGATGAATACCTGCCTGGCGCAGCATTTCTGAATCGCGAAAAGAATAAGGACGGGTACTGATGCGTGTCATGAGAGTAATTTTTTCAGAGTAGGGCGTAGCCAAAATTTGCGTAGCGAGTTGCGTGTCGTGCTGAATGTGAATAACCGCGTGTTATTGCTCAGCGTGATGGAAATTTGCCCGATGCGTCCTTGCCGTAGCGCAGCCAACAAAGGCGCAAACCAGTTTTCTTCCAATGCTTGCCATTGCGCCAGCCAGTCACTCCAATCGTTAGCCAATGCAGGAGCGATTAATGCATCCAACGTCAACAAACCATGCGGCGGTTGTGCTTGGATGACATCAGCAGCGCTGCAATCTTGCCCACCGGATTGGCAAAATTGGCGGTAGCCGATATGTCGATTAGATAAATTAAAAACGTGTGTGAAGTCGTTAATAGAAGACGTTGTTTTAGCTTGTTTATTGTGCTGCGTTGCCGACGCGCCTCCCCACAACCAGATCGAATTAATCGCAGGCAACCCACGCTCTGCGCGTGCCTCGTTGACGGGATGGCTATGCCACAGCATGTGGATCTCATTTTGCAACTTACGCCACTGCAAAGCATGCTGACCTTGCGGCATCCAAAGCGTCACGTTATGTCCACAAGCTGCATCCGGCGTACCAGTTTGAAAATCACGCCAATCATCAGCACGCACAAACCAGGTACACGCGTCGCCATAAACTAAGAAATATCCCATTTCTTGGAAATACGGCAGCGCCGCCTCGAACAACGCGCGTGATTCGGTTTCATCAATTGACAATTGCCGCTGATCCGTCAGCACCAAGTGATCGCGCGCAATATGAATATGAACGGGATTAAGCACGAACCAATGCTCAGAGTTTGACGCGGCGGCATCCGGTACCAAGCCCATGCTTTGCATATTCGCCAAAGCAAGTGGAATAGCATCAGCCGCCATGCCATCCTGCTGCAAACCAAATTGCTGCGCCAACCAGATTTCATGCGGCAACGCCAGCGAAAAATCCTGAAAAACCGCGTGTCGGGCCGAATGGTTTGACGTGGTGCGGCTGATTAAGGTGGCAAAAGCAGGGGTTGTTAGTGTGGCGATTAAGTCGGGGGCGATTTCTGGAGGGGGGAGGCCAAAGGCTAGGAGGATTTCAAGATGACTCATATTTTGATTGTATGGCAAACTTCGGGCTCGAATTTAGGCGCATTTTACAGAGAAAATTTTGAAATCAGATAATCATGAGTATTGTTAAGAATTTGCCTTTTGAATGGCGACTCGGCCTGCGCTACACCCGCGCTGGGCGGCGTAGTAGTCGGAATAGTTTTATTTCCTTTATTTCCCTGATTTCCATGGCCGGAATTGCGCTGGGCGTGGCGGCGTTGATTGTTGTTTTGTCGGTGATGAATGGCTTTCAAAAGGAAGTGCGCGATCGCATGTTGTCGGTGTTGGCGCATATTGAAGTGTTTGACGCGCGTGGCGCCATACCGGATTGGAAGTTGACTGCGCAGGAAGCGTTTGCCAATAAAGAGGTCATAGGCGCGGCGCCGTATGTGGAATCGCAAATCCTGATGATGCGGGAGGATGTGATGCGTGGCGTGGTTATCCGTGGTGTGTTGCCGCAGGAAGAGCCCAAGGTATCCGATGTGGCAACGCAAGTGAAGGTTGGCAAATTGGATAATTTGAAGCCGGGTGAATTCAACATCGTTCTCGGCAGCGAGCTGGCGCGCATGTTGCATGTGAAGCTGGGCGAAAAAGTCACGGTGATGGCACCGCAAGGTCAGGTGATGCCGACTGGCGTGACGCCGCGTTTGAAGCAATTTACCGTCGCCGGGATTTTTGACGCGGGGCATTATGAATTTGATTCCAGCATGGCGTTTATCCATTTGGACGATGCGATGAAGATGTTTCGTCTGGAATCGCCCAGCGGCGTGCGTTTGCGTATCAAGGATATGAATCAGGCGCCGGAAGTGGCGTTGGCTTTGTCGCGCGTATTATCTGGCGAGTTGTTGATACGCGATTGGTCGAAGCAAAACCGCAACTGGTTCGCCGCGGTACAGACTGAAAAACGCATGATGTTTATCATTTTGACGCTGATTATTGCAGTGGCGGCGTTTAATTTGGTTTCGACCCTAGTGATGACGGTGACGGACAAACAGGCGGACATTGCCATCTTGCGCACGCTGGGCGCATCGCCAGCGTCGATTATGAAAATTTTTATGATCCAGGGTGCCTTGGTGGGAATCTTGGGAACCACAGCAGGCGTGGGCTTGGGTGTGTTGATTGCGCAGAATATCGACGTGATTGTTCCGTTTATCGAACATTTATTGGGCGTTCAGTTTTTGCCCAAGGACATTTATTTAATCAGCACATTACCTTCTGATTTGCATTGGAATGATGTTGGCATCATCGCTGTGGTGGCGGTCGTGTTGGCATTTTTAGCCACACTCTATCCCAGCTGGTGGGCTGCGCGCGTCAATCCTGCACAGGCTTTACGTTATGAATAATATGAATAAGATGACCGAGATGAAAGACGTACTGTCATGCAACGCCCTAGGTAAAACATTTACCCAAGGAAATTATTCCGTCCCTGTATTGAACGGCATTGATTTGCGTGTCATCGCCGGTGAACGCGTGGCGATTGCAGGTGCTTCGGGCTCTGGCAAATCGACTTTGCTGCATTTGTTAGGCGGGTTGGATACACCCAGCAGCGGTCGTGTCAATTTGATGGGACAGGATGTCGCCAGTTTGAGCGAAAAAGCGCGGGGTGATTTACGCAATACTGCACTGGGATTTGTGTATCAGTTCCATCATTTATTGCCGGAATTCTCTGCCTTAGACAATGTCGCCATGCCGTTGATGATCCGCCGTATCAAACGAAAAGACGCTCAGGAAATGGCGCAGGCTATTTTGTCTCGCGTCGGTTTGGCGCACCGCGCCACCCATGTTCCAGGCGAATTATCCGGCGGCGAACGTCAACGCGTCGCATTGGCACGCGCGTTAGTCACGCAACCAGCCTGCGTGTTGGCCGATGAACCAACAGGCAACCTGGATCGCATAACTGCCCAGCAGATTTTTGATTTGATGCTGGAATTATCCAGCACGCTAGGCACAGCCTTTGTCATCGTGACGCATGACATGACATTGGCGCAGCGTTGTGATCGTATTTTGTTGCTGAATGAGCAGGGGTTGCGGCCTTATGGGATTGAAGCATGACCCTGAATTTCAATCCATCAATATAACCAAGTAGGTTATAATAATCCTATGGAAAAAAGCACGCCTCATTGCAAATTATCAGTAATCCAAACCATGATAAAGGCGGGCCAGATTCGCACAACAAAAACCGCTCGTGAAGGCGCTGCTGCGTTGGGTCATCGTGATGGCTTTAACGACTTCTGATTTTTACAAAAGCATGACAAGTCATGCCGATCATCGCGTATGGCAAGATGTATATCGCCCAAAAACATCAGCTGGAGAGGTATATCTGAAATTGACTGTCATTGATGACGTGCTTATTGTGTCTTTCAAGGAAATATGATTATGAAATGTCCAAGCTGCAGTGCCGCAAAACTGGTACATGACACCCGTGATGTGACTTATATCTATAAGGGCGAAACAACGATCCTGCCACACGTAACCGGTGATTTTTGCCCAGCTTGTGATGAATCCATTTTGGATGAAAAGGAATCGCGGCGAACCATGAATCTAATGCTGGCTTTCAACAAGCAAGTGAATGCAGCAATTGTTGACCCAGAATTCATCGCCACTGTGCGAAAAAAACTCGATCTCGACCAGCGCCAAGCTGCCGAAATATTCGGCGGCGGTGTGAATGCTTTTTCACGTTATGAAAATGGCAAAACCAAACCACCACTGGCACTGGTAAAACTATTAAAAGTACTGGATCGTCATCCTGATTTGTTGGCTGAAGTTAGGATGGCGTGATTTGAAAGGTCAATGAAACAGTATTTTGGAACAGACAACTAAAGAGTAAGAACAGTATGGCAACATTTAGCGAGCGCAATGGATATTCAAAATTACCAGAAAAAATGGTGCCAGAGTCTATAACAATAGCTTTGCGCAATTTGCTGTGGAATGCGATTGATAATTCGATTTCTCATGAACAGCTTGATGACGTTACATTTTCTCTTTGGAATGATTTTTATAAAAAGCCAATAGATACAAGACCTTCACAATATGAATATACATATGGAGGCATTTCCTTTAGCGAATCGTGGAAAATAGTAAGAGAAACATATTTCTCCACGAATTGGTCCGGTGTATATGACCACGTTGAATTTTTTGCGCAAGAAGAATTAGTGAGTACTGATCTATTTAATAATATTCTTGCTCAAGAAGCTGCTGCATATCGCATTATAAAAGGCCAGGTTTGTCAGATTACGGATGATCAAGAACTTAAGGAAATTAATGAAGTACTTGAGCTTGAAGGCCAATTTAGGACAGTTACCGATCACATCAGAACTGCTCTGGAGCATCTATCACAACGTGAAAATCCAGACTTCCGAAATTCAATCAAGGAATCGATATCGGCGGTCGAGTCCATGGCAAAGATAATCACAGGAAAAGACAAAGCCACATTGGGTAAACTACTCAAAAAGCTAGAGTCAGACGGAAGAATTAATCCTGCGCTTACGGAAGGTTTTGACAAAATCTATGGCTGGACTTGCGACGCAAGTGGCATAAGGCATGCCTTAACTGATGCATCGTCAGTGGATCATGCCGATGCTAAATTCTATTTGGTTGCTTGTAGCGCTTTTACAAATTATCTTAAAGTCGTTGGAACAAAGTAACTTTCAAATTATTAAATGCAGGCAAGTTTTACAAAGGAATCCATTCTGTATTTGATACTCAAAAATGAATGAGAAGCAGAAATAACAAGAATGCCTGTGGCGCCTCATTATTTTTAGCATGTGGGGCTTAATAATACGGATACCTAAAACCGCGGGAGCGACGGAGGAAAACGGTAAGTGGGGTATTCAATCACCCATCGCAACTGGCCGCGTCGGATCTGCGCACCATTCACTCCATGACCCAGGATAAAGCGCCGCGCCTGGCATGCCTGCCACTTCCAGCGCTAGTAAGTTATGACAAGCCGTGACGCCCGAACCACATTGCATGATGGCTTGATCCGCTTGAGTGATCACAGCAGAAAACTCGCCACGTAATTCCATCGCTGATTTAAAGCATCCATCAGGGCGCAAGTTGTCCTTGAAAGGGCGGTTTTTGGCGCCTGGAATATGTCCGCCAACCGGGTCGATGGTTTCGTTTTCGCCCCGAAACCGATCAGCGGCGCGTGCATCTACTACGGTTATGGTTTGAGTTTGGCTAGTTAAGTTAGCAATAACATCTTCGACGTTGACGGTTTTAACTAAGGTAGTTTTTTGCTTAATGTCGCCTTTACCAATGGCCGATACTGATGACGTTAAAAGAGGCAAACCTTGCGCTTGCCATGCTGGTAATCCACCGTCCAGCACTGCAACTGAAGCATGGCCAATCCAGCGTAATAACCACCACAAACGCGCAGCAAACATGCCGCCTTGGGCGTCGTAGGCGATGACTTGTGAGTCTTGATTGATGCCCCAAGCCTGCAAGGATTTCACCAATGCCGCTGCCTCTGGTAAGGGATGGCGACCACGGAATTTGCCATCAATATCTGTTTGTGCACCAGAAAGATCACGATCCAAATGGGCAAAACGGGCTTGCGGAATATGTCCAGTTTGGTAAGCAGCAAAGCCAGCATCGGGATTGCTCAGATCATGACGGCAATCGATGATGATCCAGTTTGCTTGCTTGACATGCTGCGCCAGTTCGGTAGCGGAAATGAGCGTGGTGTACATAGCTAGTGCAACGATTAAATTTTCGCCATATGTTTTCGATACCAGGCATGGAAATGTTGCATGCCATCTTCCATCGGCGATTGATACGGCCCGACTTCGTTCAACCCTTTATCCATCAAAATGCGACGGCCAGCATCCATGCGTAGTCCTATTTCATCATCCTCGATACAGGTTTCCATGTATGCCGCACGCTCGGCTTCGATGAATTCACGTTCAAATAGCACAATCTCTTCTGGGTAATAAAATTCCACCACGTTCTTGGTTTTTTGTGGACCATCCGGCCATAACGTCGAAACAACCAGCACGTGTGGATACCACTCAACCATGATGTTGGGATACAAAGTCAGCCAGATTGCACCATAAGGTGGTACAGCACCATTACGATATTTAAGTACTTGCTCTTGCCATTTTTGATAAGCGGGTGAACCGGATTTGCGTAGTTCTTTGTGTACACCTACAGTTTGTACGCTGTAGTCCTCGCCAAATTCCCATTGCAAATCGTCACAGCTGACAAAACTGCCCAAGCCAGGATGAAAAGGTTCGACGTGATAGTCCTCTAAATAGACTTCGATAAACGTCTTCCAGTTGTAATTGCATTCATGAATTTCAACGTGATCCAGCATGTAACCATCAAAATTGATGTCTTGAGTCACACGTAAGTCAGCCATTTTTTGTTTGACGTCGTAGCCGTTTTTTTCAAACAACAAGCCATTCCAGTTTTGCAATGGCGTATTGGATAAATTGAGACAAGGTGTTTCCTTGAAGTGCGGCGCACCCATCAAATTGCCTTTTAAATCATAGGTCCAGCGATGGAGCGGACAGACGATGTGATTGGTATTGCCACGGCCATTGAACATTTTTGCTTGCCGATGGCGGCAAACATTGGAGATTAAAGAAATCCCATGTTGATCGCGCACTAGCATGCGGCCTTCATTTTCGGAAGCAAGTGCGGCGAAGTCGCCTATTTCGGGCACCATGAGTTCATGGCCGACATAGCGTGGGCCGGATTGGAAAAGCTGTTGCATTTCGCGTCTTAGCAGAGCGACATCAAAGTAAGCGTGGACGGGAAGCTGTTCGCAGGTTTCTTCAAGCGTGGTGCAGATAGCCAAATTAGACATTTTCATTCACCCCTGATAGAGAGTGCATAAAGAGTATGAAGAGTATATAAATAGTATGGTGCGGAATTTTTTACAAACCGATGATTATATATCAAGCATTTATGATGTTGGGGATGGATCTTTAGTTAGCTTATGCGCTTAAAAAATATATTTAGGGAGTTTGTTTTACAATGGCGGGTTAAATTTTTACTGCTTTATTACCCTTGTTATTTTTATGTCTAAGAAACTGCCTACGCCTGCTACGGATCAAGCGCTTTCATTTGAGCAAGCTACGATAGAGTTGCAGCAATTGGTCGCCCAAATGGAAGCGGGTGATTTGCCTTTAGAGACTTCGATCGCAGCGTATAAACGTGGTTCGGAACTAGTCAAATACTGCGCAGCACAGTTGGACAAGGTGGAGCATCAAATTAAGATATTGGAAGGCGACATGCTGAAGCCATTTTCTGCGCATAGTGAGGAATCAGAAGAATGAGGCAAGCACAGTCACAGCTGCAGTCGCAGGCATTTTTTGCCTGGATGGAAACGATCCAAGCTGATATGGAAAAAACGCTGGATGCGTGTTTGCCATCTAGCACAGAATTGCCATCACGTTTACATCAAGCCATGCGTTATGCGGTCCTGGGTGGTGGTAAACGCGTTCGGCCTTTGCTGGTATTTGCCGCTGGCGATTTGTTTGATGCCAAACCGGCGTTGTTGGCTGCGTGTGCGGCGGCGCTGGAAATGATCCATGTGTATTCCTTGGTGCACGACGATATGCCTTGTATGGATGATGATGCGTTGCGGCGTGGCAAACCGACGGTGCATGTGCAATATGACGAAGCGACAGCCTTGCTGGTGGGGGATGCTTTACAGGCGCAGGCGTTTTTGACTTTATCTAGCAATTTGTCTGAGGGTGATGCGAATGCTGTGGATGGTTTGGCGATGTTACGCGTGTTGGCGCAGGCGGCTGGATCAGGTGGGATGTGCGGCGGGCAAGCGATTGATTTGGATAGTGTCGGTGTGCAGTTGTCCCAGCAAGAATTGGAACGCATGCACCGCTTAAAAACGGGTGCTTTGCTGCGTGCATCCGTTTTGTTAGGTGCGATGAGTGGGAAAAATTTATCAACGATTGAAATCATTGCACTGGATGCCTATGCTGACGCGATTGGTTTGGCGTTTCAAGTTGTCGATGATGTGTTGGATGTCACAGCTGACTCCACAATGTTGGGAAAAACAGCGGGCAAAGATGCGCAGAATAACAAGCCGACTTATGTTTCCATTTTGGGTTTGGAGCCTTCGATCGTCTTGGCAGAAAAACTACGCCAGGACGCGCATCAAGCACTGATGCCATTCGGAAACAAAGCACAGCGCTTGCGTGAACTCGCTGACTTTGTCGTCCAGCGGAAAGCTTAAAAATGAATTTACTCAATACCATTGATAGCCCAGAAGACGTGCGCAAATTGACGCGCGCGCAATTACCCTTGCTAGCCGATGCGGTACGGGATTATGTGATTGATTCTGTGTCCAAAACGGGCGGGCATTTGTCTTCTAATCTGGGCACGGTTGAATTAACCATTGCGTTGCATTACGTCTTCAATACGCCAGAAGATCGTATTGTGTGGGACGTTGGTCATCAAACTTATCCGCATAAGATTTTGACGGGTCGGCGTGATCAAATGGCGACCTTGCGTCAAATGGACGGCATTTCTGGTTTTCCTAAACGTTCGGAAAGTGAATACGATAATTTTGGCACCGCCCATTCATCGACGTCGATTTCCGCTGCTTTTGGCATGGCGCAAGCGGCCAAAACCAAGGGCGAGCAACGACATGCAATTGCCGTAATCGGCGATGGCTCTATGACAGCAGGCATGGCGTTTGAAGCGATGAATAATGCTGGCGTGCATGAAGACACTGATTTGCTGGTGATTTTGAACGACAACGATATGTCGATTTCACCACCAGTCGGTGCTTTAAATCGTTATTTGGCGCGTTTGATGTCAGGACAGTTTTATGCTGCTGCTAAGAGCGTCGGTAAATCTGTCTTGCCTTCACCCGTGTTGGAATTGGCGCGGCGTTTTGAAGAGCACGCCAAAGGTATGGTGGTGCCCGCTACGATGTTTGAGGCCTTTGGCTTCAATTACATCGGCCCGATTGATGGCCATGATTTGGATTCCTTAATCCCTACGCTGCAAAATTTGAAGCAATTAAAAGGCCCGCAGTTTTTACACGTGGTCACTAAAAAAGGCCAAGGTTACAAACTGGCAGAAGCGGATCCCGTGCTGTATCACGGCCCGGGTAAATTCAATCCAGCCGTCGGCATACAAGCCACAACCAACAGCAAAATCACCTACACCCAAGTATTTGGCGATTGGTTATGTGATATGGCAGCACAAGATCAGCGTTTGGTCGGTATTACGCCAGCGATGCGTGAGGGGTCTGGTTTGGTGCGCTTTGAGCAATTATTTCCTGAACGTTATTACGATGTTGGCATTGCTGAACAGCATGCGGTGACTTTTGCTGCTGGCATGGCGTGCGAAGGGTTGAAGCCAGTGGTGGCGATTTATTCCACATTCTTGCAACGTGCTTATGATCAGTTGATCCACGATGTGGCGCTGCAAAATCTGGATGTGACATTCGCCCTTGATCGCGCTGGTTTGGTGGGCGCGGATGGTGCGACCCATGCGGGAAATTATGATATTGCTTATTTGCGTTGCATCCCCAATATGGTGTTGATGGCGCCATCGGATGAAAACGAATGTCGTCAAATGTTGACTACGGCTTATCAATATCCCGGCCCAGCAGCAGTGCGTTATCCACGAGGAGCGGGTTGCGGCGCAGTTGTCAGCAAGGATTTGACAGCGTTGGTTTTAGGCAAGGGTGAAATCAAACGTCAAGGCCAGGAAGTTGCGATTCTGAGTTTTGGCACTATGCTGGCGCCATCATTGATTGCTGGTGATGAGTTGAATGCCACCGTGGTGAATATGCGTTTTATCAAACCGTTGGACGTCGAATTATTGCAAGAGCTGGCGTCTAGCCACGATGCTTTGGTAACGGTGGAAGAGGGATGTGTGATGGGTGGTGCGGGTGCTGCGGTCGCAGAAGCGCTGGCTGCTGCAGGAATCAACAAACCGATTTTGATGTTAGGTCTGCCAGATAAATTTATTGATCACGGCGATGCGACGCAATTACTCGCGCAATGTGGTTTGGATGGCAGCGGTATTGCGGCCTCTATCAAACAGCGCTTTAAAAAGAGCCCTACTGCGTGCGCAGCTTAAGTTGTAAGTTTTAATCATTTATACGAGATATTGAAATGAATTCACGTAATGCCGATGCTAATGTTTCCACCATTCCTGACGTGCAAAGCACGCCGGATACCCGTCATATCGCGATCCAGCGCGTCGGCGTGAAGGGCGTGCGTTATCCAATTATGCTCAAAACATCGACCGGCGTGCATCCGTCTATCGGCCTTTGGAATATGTACGTGCATTTGCCAGAACAGCAAAAAGGTACCCACATGTCGCGCTTCATCGCCTTATTGGAAGAACTCAGCGCCAAAGGCAGCGCGCCGCTGGACATCCCCGTTTTCAGCGCATTAATGCGCAAAATGCTAACTTTGCTGGAAGCCGAATCTGGCCGGATCGAACTTTCCATGCCGTATTTCATCAACAAAACCGCGCCCATTTCTGGCGTGCAAAGTTTGATGGATTATGAAATCGGCCTCATCGGTGAAATCAAACAAGGTAAGCTCGAAATCCACCTAAAAGTTCTAGTGCCAGTCACCAGCCTGTGTCCATGTTCCAAAAAGATTTCCGCCTACGGCGCCCACAATCAACGTTCTCATATCACCGTGAATATGTTATTGGCAGAGGATGATTTACTGATAGACGAGCTCATTGCCAAAATCGAGTCCCAGGCATCCTGCGAACTATACGGCTTGCTTAAACGCCCAGATGAAAAATACGTCACCGAACGTGCTTACGACAATCCTAAATTTGTTGAAGATTTGGTACGTGACGTGGCAGGGATGTTGAATGCTGATTCAAGAATCGCTGCGTATGTATTAGAAGCGGAGAATTTTGAATCGATTCATAACCATTCGGCTTATGCGTTGATTGAGTGTGATAAGCGGGGGTGAGTTGCTCTGCAAAAATCAATTTTTGCAGGATCTTTGTGGTAGAAGGTGGTTACAATAAAGCATAACCACCTATTGATATTCAATCGAAGTCGAATAAGTCAGATAAAAATCCTTCGCGTTTCTTCTTATAGTGTGAATGCGATTGCTGAGGATGTGGGTAGTTAGATCTTGGCGCTTGGTTCTGATAAGTATCGTTTCGACTTGCTTGAGGGGCAACTTGTGCTCCGGTTCCAATTGATCGTTCGATAATTTTATCTAACTCGCCACGATCCAGCCAAACGCCGCGGCAATTGGGGCAATAGTCAATCTCAATGCCTTGTCGTTCCGACATGACCAATTTCGTGTTTGTACATACAGGACAATCCATCATCGCTCCTTTATTTTGGGATAAGCAGGGCAGAAATTTTCCGCTAAATATCCAAAATTGTAAAACGGGATTTTGCGATTTAATTTGTATAATTGTTAACTATTGATGTGCTAGCGCAGGAGCTTTCCGCACATAAAGCCTAAACCGCTCATCACGATCTGATGGCCGTCGGCCTGACCATAGCAATTGCCATTGACGATCTTGAAATTCTGGTGCAATCGCATCGTCGTGTTTGTATTTGACGCTGTCTTGCAATAGCAGGAAGTTGCAGGAGGTTTTTTTATGGAATTCAGCAAAGTGCAGGGCGCCGAAATAGGCGAATGAAGCTCTTTGCGCTGGGCCAATATTGGTGTCAATGCAGGGGTGGTTGGCAGGCAGTTTGGCTGCGATTTGTTGTGCTACGCCGGCATAGCTTTTGCCGTAATTGATCCATGGTAACCACAATGTTGTAAGTAACAACCAACATAAAATCACGCCGCCGCTGGATAGGACGACTGCGCGCCATAAAACGGATGGGCGGCGGGAAATGCGCCAATGCACCAGAAAAATCCAGGCGATGCTGGCACAGGCGGCGACTAAGACTGCGATTAAATTGAATTCTGGTTTGAAGCCTGGTACTAGTTTCAAGGCGTTTTTAGCCAATTTTCCTGGCCAACCGGTTTGTTTGGCAAACCAGCCTATCCAGATGAAAGCGGCACATGTGGTCAGTGTCATGACTGAGAACCAGTCCACTGCATTGATGGCACCGCGTTTCATGGTGGGGAGGCCAAATGCCGCCAGGATTGCTAGCGGAGGTAATAGCGGTAATAGAAAGCTTTCTTCCTGATTCGGATTAATGATCGCTAGTAGGCTGAGCATCACAATAATCGTTAACGGTAAAGCAATATGTAAGGCCGTGTGTTGTCTACGCCAGGCATAGACAGCCCATATTGCAAATGGCCAGGCGGGCCAGAAGAACCAGATGCCGTAGCGTAAAAAATATTGGATGGAGCCAATGCTGGGAATGTTGATTTGTTCCTTATTCCATTGCATCCAAGCATCGAAAGGTGTGCTGCCCAATGGTTGTAAAAAATGAGCACTCGCTAACCATATTTGTAGGGTAGCAGTCCCAATGATCATGATCAAAATACAATGCCAAATTGTGCGGCGTACACTTAATTTCAACCATAAAAAAAGTGGGAATAAAGCGATAAACAAGGCGAGTGGCAGCACCCAACCGCGCGTCAACGCCAAGCATCCAAGTACTAAGCCGACCATACTGGCTTTGCTTGCCGTGGGGGTTTCGATGTATTTGACTAATCGATATAACAACACTCCTACCAGCGAAACGTGTAATGCTTCTGCGCTGGTTTCGTGGCTGTGTACGAGTAATCCGAGGCAGCCGAGATAAATGAGTAATGCACCGTCAGCTAACGTGCGGCCAAAGTCGCGCGGTTCGGGTTGTCCACCAAAAGCGAGTTTGTGTGGCTGCGCTTCCGTACGGCGCCCCAATAAATAAGCAGCGTGCCAGACTGAAAAAGCGCCAATTAAGAAAAACAGAATGCTGGCAATCCGTGCAGCTTGCGCGTCTCCCATTAACCAGCCTAAACATTGAATGCAAAGTGCACCTATCCAAAATGCCAGTGGGCCTTCTTCTGGCATCGGATAACCCACAACGTGTGGCCATAGCCAGTCTTGCAAGCTGCCATGCGCCATGGTCCACATAATGCCAAAGCTGGCTGCATCGTCGTTTTTCCAAGGATCGCGGCCAATTAAGCCGGGCAAGATATACAACAAACCTAGCAAGAACAATCCCCAGCGTGGCAATGCTAGCGTGGCGGAAGCGGGAAGGCGGACAGGCTTCATGGGAGTGGGTTGTATATATCGTGTGATAAAAAAAGCAGCCGTAGCTGCTTTTTTGTTGCACAGAATAATTTAAATTTAAAAAATTAAGCTGCCACTTGTGTTTTTGAACCAACTTTGCCAAATTTTTGGCGGAATTTTTCGACTCGACCAGCAGTATCGACGATTTTGTGCTTGCCTGTGTAGAAAGGATGCGATTCAGACGAGACTTCAATCTTCACCAAAGGATATTCCTTGCCTTCAAATTCTATGGTTTCCTTAGTTTGAACTGTGGAACGCGTTACGAATTTGAAATCGCAGGATAAGTCGTGGAATACGACTTCGCGATAATTTGGGTGTGTATTTTCTTTCATGTGAACCTCTTATATAGCGTTTGGGTAGCCAGTTGTCATTGTCACTTCGTCGGTCCACTTGCTTCTCGACCCGATTGTCAACCACTTGCCTGGATGAATGAACTGCAACCGCGGATTATACAATGAAAAACTAGCACGCGGATATGTGCCCTATATCCAACCAGTTCGTTTTAATTTTCGATATAACAAAAAACAGCTGAATCCGGTGATTCCCAGCACCATGGGGTAGCCCCAATCTGATTGTAACTCTGGCATAAATTTAAAATTCATCCCATATAAACTGAAAAGCACAGTAGGAATCGCCAAAATCGCACCCCAGCCAGCCAATTGTTTGACGATTTCATTTTGTGCTACGCCTACCATGGCCAAATTGACTTGCATCGCGTTGGTAAGCATTTCTCGCATATTGTTGAGTGCGCTTATCAATCTCGCTACGTGATCTTGAATGTCACGCAAATAAGCACGCAATTCTTTGGGGATAATTTCTTCATGAAAACGCATTAATTCGTTGCAAATGTCGCTGACGGGTAAGGCAGCATTTTGTAATTTTAATAATTCACGCTTCAATTCATACACTCTGGCAATGGCGAGCTTGTCGAATTGTGCTTTGAAAATATCGGCTTCCAACGCATCAAACTCTTTTTCAAATTGTTGGACGATAGGTTGGTAGTGATCCACGATGAAATCCAGCAATGCATACAGAGCAAATCCTGGTCCTTTGCTTAGCATTTTGGGCATTTGCTCGCAGCGCTCACGAACTTGGGTGTATTTGGTAGACGTACCATGACGGATAGATATTAAAAAATTAGAACCCAAAAAAAGATGTGTTTCGCCATAGACGACGCGCTCGGTTTTTGATCCGGCTAATTTTGCTAATTGTGCTGTTTTTAGAACAATAAAAAGAGAATCGCCGTAGGTTTCGATTTTTGGCCGTTGATGGGCGTTATGTGCATCTTCAATCGCAAGTTCATGCAAACGAAATTCTTCTTGGATTTTGGATAGCATTGCCTCATCTGGTTCACACAAACCTAACCAAATAAAAGTATTTTCTTGTTTGATAATTTCACTGATATCTTCGATTGGTACTTCTTGTAGGCGTTGGCCTTTTTGATAGGCAATGCTATTGATAATCATAGTTGTTTTTTATCGTTGTGTTTATTAGGCTGCGTGTAATAAACCGTTACAAATACACCCTGTAAATTACAATTCTAGGTTAGGAATGTTACAGCGAGTAAATGGGCATTGCTATATCATTCACAAATGAACTCAGATACCGATCCTTCTCTTTTGCCGGCTCACCGAATCAAAATTTTGGTGGTAGACGACGACGTACGTTTGCGTGAATTGCTGCGCCGTTATTTGACTGAACAGGGTTTTAATGTTGTCGCGGTTGAAAATGCACAGGCGATGAATAAGTGGTGTTTGCGTGAGCGGGTGGATGTCTTAATACTAGATTTGATGTTGCCCGATGAAGATGGTTTGTCGATTTGCCGTCGTCTGCGCGGCGCTGGTGACCAAACGCCTATCATTATGCTGACTGCTAAAGGTGAAGATGTGGATCGCATTATTGGATTAGAAATGGGGGCGGATGATTATTTGCCAAAACCGTTTAATCCACGTGAATTAGTGGCACGTATCCGCGCTGTATTGCGGCGCAAAAGCCCGGATGAAATTCCTGGTGCCCCCTCAGAAAAACCGCATGTCTTTGAATTTGGTGATTGCGTACTGGATTTGGCTACACGCACTTTGAAAAAAAATGGTGTCACGACAGCGCTTACCACAGGAGAATTTTCTGTTCTGAAAGTATTTGCCTTGCATGCACGTCAACCTTTATCACGTGAAAAATTGATGGGACTGGCGCGTGGTCGTGAATACGAAGTATTTGACCGCAGTTTGGATGTGCAAATTTCACGTTTGCGTAAATTAATTGAACCTGATCCCTCGGCACCACTTTATATTCAAACTGTGTGGGGCTTGGGCTATGTGTTCATTCCTGAAGGTCAAGCGCGTTGAGATCCGTCATGACCACCATTATGACCAGATTGAGTTGGTTGAAAAGTGGTCTGATTTGGCGTACTTTTTTCTTACTCGCAGCATTAATCACTCTTAGCATGGCTGCATGGGTAGCCAGCTTTCGTATGGTCGAACGTACGCCGCAAGAACAACAAATGGCTGCGCAGATTATTTCTGTTGTGACGATTACCCGTGCGGCCTTGACGCATTCAGCACCGGAATTGCGTCGTGAATTATTGTTCGATTTAGCGAGCAATGAGGGAATTCGTATTTATCCGCTTGAAAAAACAGATCGTGTTGAGCCTACGCCAGAACAAATGCGTGAGTTGAAACTCAGGGTGCAGGAAAGATTAGGACAAGATACAAAGTTTGCTGGAAAAGTGAACGATGTAGCAGGATTTTGGATCAGTTTTAAAATTGATGACGATGCATACTGGTTGATGTTAGATCGTGGGCGCATCAAACGGATTACTGGTTTGCAATGGTTGTGGTGGACTGGCGTTGTGTTGCTGTTGTCGTTGCTGGGCGCAGTGTTTATTTCTCGTTTGATTAATTTACCTTTAGCACGCCTTGCTGCAGCTACCAGAGCTGTAGCGAAAGGGTTGCAATACACGCCTTTACCTGAGAGTGGCTCCCCTGAAATTTTGCAGGTCAATCGTAGTTTTAATCAAATGGTGCAAGATTTGCAACGTGTTGAGTCAGATCGCAATGTGGTTTTGGCAGGCATTTCACATGATTTGCGCACGCCTTTGGCACGCATGCAATTAGAATTGGAAATGGCTGATTTATCCGATCATGTGCGTTTTGGCATGCAATCTGATCTGATGCAAATGGATGCGATTATTGGACAGTTTCTTGATTATGCCAAACCGTTGGATGCGCTGAATTTGATAGAAATTGACATCAGTGCTTTACTGACGGATGTGGCAAATGTTGTTTCTCGTTTACCTGACGTACGCATCACAATAGATATTCAGCCGCATCTGACTGTCATGGGCCATGCTACAGACCTAAAACGGGCTGTGAATAATTTGCTAGAAAATGCTCGGCGCTATGGAAAAACGCATGATAGTGACGTAAGCGACATCCATTTTGTTTGCCATCTGAAAAATTTACATGGCACAAAATACATCATCATCGAAATTACTGATGATGGGTGTGGTGTTCCTGAAACGGAAAAAGAGCGTTTAATGCAGCCATTTGTCAGATTAGATGTTGCTCGTGGTCAAGCAAATGGTGCGGGTCTTGGCTTGGCAATTGTGAAAAGAATCGTGCAACGTCATGGTGGGCAGCTTTCTTTGCATAATCGTAATAGAGCGAAACGTAGTGGATTGGCGGTTCAAATTACGTTACCTGCAGTGAATTTTTAATTGCACTTATCTCATTTGTTTGAAAGTCTTTAAAATGGCGCGGTTTGAAATGTGCGTTCGTTTGGACTTGTCCCTGAATGGTTGTTTATTAATTGTTGTTATTAGGTGTGTGTAGGATGAATAAAAAATTGATGCGTTGGATGGTGTTTTTAACCTGCATCGTATGGGGAGTAGCTGGAAATGCAATTGGTCTGGGATCAATTCGTATGCAATCTGGATTGAATCAACCATTGCGTGCCAGTATTCCTTTAATTGGGGTGGATAACTTGGACGTTAGTGCAAGTTGCATCAAAGCAATGCTTGAGTCCTTGGATGGGATATTTATTGATGCTCCGCAAATTAGTCTTATGCGTAATATGCAAGCAACAACTATTATGTTGTCCTTGCGTCAAGCTATTCATGAGCCTGCTCTCAAATTAACCGTTGATGTTGGGTGTAATAACCCGATTCGACGTGAATATAAAGTGTTGTTGGATCCGGTTTCATCTTCGTCCCCTTTCACCTCGAAAGAGAGTGAGCAGCGTAAAGAACAACAAAAAGAGCAAGAAAAAACGTTTGATTTTGATTCGTCACAAAATCTTAAACTGCACAATATGCCGATGTTGAGCATGCGCCCATCTAACCCTAATGCTAATCAAGATGAGTTAGCACTTTTTGAAAAAAAGATGCGGCGTTCATCAAGGTCATCTCAATCCCATCAATCGAATCCAAAAAATTCAACGAACTCAACGAATTCAACCAATCTAGCTAACAATAAAACACAAGATGTATTGAAACTGTCCAGTGGTGGTTTGACTAGCGGAACGGATAATATCGAAATACATGGCGATTACCGTTTGAAATTGGCCGATAAATTATCTCGCTCGCCTTTGCTTGCCGGTGTAGCAGAAATACGTGCAGCCCAAATACAGTTTGCTGCGATATTGCGTGGCGAAGATCCTGTGAAAAATGCAGAAATTCAAGTTAAACAGGCACAAGTCAAAATGGAGGCATTGCAGACAGAGGTGACACGACTGACCATGGCACATCAACTGAGTGAAGATTTGATGTTTGATATGCAACAAAAGTTGTTTTCTTATGTTTGGATTTTGGTTTTAGGTGCTTTGTTATTAATTAGTATAGGGGTAATTGTATGGCTCTCATTCCGTTTGAGCGTTGCCCAAAGAATGGGGAGGGCACATTGGTGGGAGGGCAAATCATTTCCCAAAGAAGAAAAACATCTGGTGAAGGAAGAGGTGAAGGATCAGGAACGCCCAGACCCTTTAAATTGAGTCTGCGTTAGTAAATTTAATCAAATTTCCCACTAAGTATCTTGGCTATTGACGCTTTAGGTGTTTTTTCAATTAGTTTGACGTCTGTGCCAAGCTTTTTCCTTTTAATTGCATCATTAATGACATTTTGCGCTATTGGGTCAGTGAATATCGGTAGTTTCTTAACCAATGCTTGTAACATTATTGGATCTGTTCCTGCAAAACCTGCATTAATGTCCCTCGCAATCCATTGTTGCCAACCAGGCGAGATATCAGTAATAAAACGCAGAAGCATCACTTTTTTATCCGTCGCTAATGTCCAGTCGACCAATAAACTCGCTATTTTATTTTGATCATCAGGAGACAAACTAGGCGCGCATTGTTCTAATGCATTGAAAATGCGCGGAGTGATGCGATCACTTCGAATCCATCCTTGTAGGGCATGTAGCTGAATAGCTGGGTGATCAATTAAGAAGGGTGTCAGTGTTTCTTTTTGGTAAGATGCAATGCGCGAGTAATCGGGTAATTGCAAGATTTTATTTTGATCATCAATAGACAAGCTAGGAGTGCATTCTTTTAACGCCTTCAAAATGCGCGGATCAATATCGGTGTGTTCAATCCATCCTTTTAGGACTATTAGTTGAACACTTGGATCATTAATGAATGCCATCCGTTGTTCATCAGAGGCAAGAATCTCTTCTAATTTGATTTTTTCTGCTCGCCAGTAATTATTTTGTGCGATAGCTGTGGCTAATTCTGCATTACTGATAGGGTTATCTTGGTTGCAAAACGCATCAAGAACATCCCAGATATCCATGATATTTTGTGCTGTACCAGCTAAACACTGAGCTATTGTTTCGAATGCAATATCACTTTTGTCAATAAGTGTACTGTTGCTTTCTATCTCAGCATCGTCTACATGTTCCGTTACATGTGTATCGTTATTAAATGCGTCATGAATAACATTTTTTGCGGAATTGTTGGTGGCTGTATGGTAAAGATTTGTTGTGAAACATGAACAAAACTTTACCAGCATGCTTATTCTTTGGTGTTAACAATAAAGATAGTTATGTAATGCAATAGTGTATGCTTTTACTCAGCTGGCAAAGCAATCTGTTGATCCACACTAAATTGATAATCTTTAAATACGTGTTCTGCACTTAAAATTTGATAATTACCATCATCCAAACGTCTGGTCGTGTCTTTGAGGCGGTAAGTGGTATGGCCGCAAGTCCAGCAATTAAAATTGCGCATGTGAGTACACAAACAGGTTTTTCCCATGACAGCAATATTTTTTGAGCCAGGATTACGTTCCAACTCTTGGTTATAAGCAGTGATGTAAGCACAACTGCCATTACCATCTAATAAGTAACCATATGATTCACAGTTAGGGCGTATACCCGAACCTATAGCGGGTGTGCTTTTCAACATCCGCATTGGATAGCCAGTTGGTGAGATGGTATTGACTTCAATATCTCCTTCATTGGCTTTGAAGTATTCTTGTTTGACCTTGTCTGGCAAGCCGCATTCTTTTGTGATGGTAAAACGTGTGGCAACTTGCACTGCTGCTGCGCCATTTTCGAGGAAGGAAACAGCATCGCTACCAGTAAACACTCCACCTGCTGCAATCAAAGGAATTGTTAGCTTTTCTGCTTCTAGGTACTTTGAAATGTCTGCGACGATAGTGTGTAAATCATATTCTGCCCAATCCATGCCAAAACCAAGATGACCACCCGCCAGTGGTCCTTCTACGACAACATAATCTGGCAAGCGATTGAGTTTGGCATTTTTACGCAAAAAGAGTTGCAGGGCACGGACGGAGGATACGATGATGCCCAGTTTGGCATCGCGAAAACGCGGATGATCCTCCATTAAGGCAAATGAGCCCAAATGTAAACCGGCGCTTAAGGTAATGCCATCAATACCAGCATCAAGAGCAGAATGCAGGCGTACTCGGAGTGTTTCACGCGGGGCATTCATGGTGAGTTTTTCCATGCAATTGATGAAAATCAAACCATCGCCACGTTTGGCTTGCATGGTTTTTCCTACGTGTAATTGAGTGGCTTCGGCTAATTGCCCCAAATCGAATTTCACGCTGGATTTGTCGGAGTTATCAATGTTGTATTTATATTGACGTGTTTTTTCCTTGACGAAACTAGTATCAAAACGACGATCGGAGACATCCTGAACCATCGCATCTGAAATATGTCCAATTCCACCTAACCTAGAAACCTCTAGTGCCAGTTCGGCTGTTGAGATATCTACTCCCATACCACCTATCACTATGGGAACCAATTCTTGTTTGCCAAACCGTAGGCGGAAATCGTCGACACGTTTCATTGCTATCCTTGAACTACCATTAATTAAATGTTTGTATAAATTTTTGTAT
>JAGKXB010000034.1 GCA_021151485.1 Oxalobacteraceae bacterium
GTTTTAATGTTTTGATATTTTTTGAAATATTTCAATTCTTCCAGTCGTCCATGCATTAATAAGTAAATTCTTCAACACTCCACCCGATATACCTATATATCTAATGTCTGCATTAGTCTGCATTAGTCTGCATTAGTCTGCATTAGTCTGCATTAGTCTGCATTAGTCTGCATTAGTTGAATATAGGTTTACGTGATTTCTTCATCTTGTTTTTGCCAGCCAACATTTAAAAGGTTATTTTCATGCAGTCCTTTATTAATATTTCCGTCCAACAAAAGCTGGCGACGCTCACCTTCGATCGTCCAGAGCGTAAAAATGCATTGCGTTTTGAGACTTATGCGGTGTTGGGGGATTGGTTTCGTCAACTAGCAAATACCAGTGATATCAAAGCGGTAGTAATGACTGGGGCCGAGGACAATTTTTGTTCAGGCGGCGATGTGCACGACATCATTGGTCCGCTGACGCAGTTTGAGATGCCGGAATTATTGGAATTTACCCGTATGACCAGTGCGGTAGTGCAGGCAATGCGAGCTTGTCCGCAACCGATGATTGCTGCCGTCGATGGCGTATGCGCCGGTGCAGGTGCGGCGTTGGCATTGGCATGTGATATACGTTTTGGCACCGCGCGTAGCAAGACGGCGTTTTTGTTTTCTCGCGTTGGTTTGGCAGGGTGTGATATGGGTGTGAGTACTTTTCTGCCGCGTGTGATTGGACTAGGGCGCGCCAGTGAGTTGTTATACAGCGGGCGTGCTATGGATGGGGAAGAAGCCGAACGATGGGGTTTTTTTAATCGTTTATGCTCACCAGATGTTTTGTTGGGTGAGGCGCAGGCGTTTGCGTTGGAGTTGGCAAACGGGCCGACGGTGGCGCATGCCATGACGAAAAAAATGTTGCAGCAAGAATGGAATATGAGTCTGCAAGAAGCATTGCAAGCAGAAGCGCAAGCACAGGCAATGTGTATGACGACACAGGATTTTAAGCGTGCTTATCAGGCGTTTGTGGCGAAGACTCAACCTGTTTTTGAGGGGAACTAATACAGCTAAGTTTTGTTTTCTGGTTTGTCCTCATAGTTAAATGTGCTTTATCGGTAGTGGATACCCCATCTAACTGATATTAGATAAATTATTAAAAAGTCAATAAATTGTTAAAATAATCGGCAGTTCCACAGAGTGGAATTTCTGTGAGTATCTTATGCCCCTTGGCACTATTGCTATTTTTAAACATCATTGGTCTCACTTATGTACAACATTTACCCAACTGCAATTTCGGCGAACCAATCCAGTTACCCGCGATCTATAGCAAGTCAAACGGTTAGTTCAAAAGCGCCACTGCTTGCCAAGTTGAAGGAGTCCTCAACCTCTTTGGATGAACAAAAAGCCCTAGTGACAGAGCTGTGTGACTTATCTAATGGTGATATCAATGCTGTGATGGATAGCGACGGCAATCGGTTGATTGATATCGCAGTAGAGATCGCACAAAAAAACAATGATGGGTCGTTCGCAGTGTATTTAGTTGGTGATTGCAGTGCTGACTTGAGTCTTTGTAAGGCGGTTTACGAATTATCGCCAAATGAGCAGAGTGTGAAAGAAATGGGTGCTTTGATTAAGCAAATTTACGAGGCAACACCCCTGTCGCACCAACCGCAATTTTATGTGGAAATACAAAACGGCATACAAAATGAAACACTGCATTTGTCTTTGCTAGAAGCAAGAAAGTTGGCGCAGACGAGCGTGTTATTTCAACATCAATGGAAAAGGGGGCATGAGCATCATAAGGACTTTTTCTTGACGCCACGCAACAATACGAATTTCGTTCTTTTCCGAAACGTCATGTATGCGGCAATGGGCCGATCAGTCGATACTTGTATATTGCCAAAGGACCTACCTTTGCTTCTTGATGCTGTGAACTATCTCGAGATAAAAGACACGAGCCCTGTCATCCAGTTGCTTGTCACAGCAGATAATCTTGAGAGTTACCTGAATGAAAACTCTTTGACGCCCGATGAAATACAGGCAATTCAACAAGCATCCCAACAATCACGCAGTACCCTGAGTGAAGAAATAGCGCAAAAATGGAACAACCTGAAGGCTTGTAGAGAGATTTACACCCATATAGCGTTATATGCCAAATCAGATGAGGATTTTCAATCGGTTTTAGACATGATTGCTGTGATCAAAAATCATCCTGGCGCAAGCAATTTGTTCAATGATCTGTACATTTACGAAAGCCTGCTGTCTATTGGAAATGGCATGACACCTCATTCCGAAAGAAAAAGAGTCGTGCAATTGATCCGGATGCTTATTGAAGATAATCCGTCAGGAATAGCGTTATTCGCTACCCCTGCTATACGAAACATGCTCGTTAACGTGGGGCAGGTAGTCACTTGTGATTATGCGAGAGAATGCATTGCCGTGGTAATCGATGGGATGCTTGTGAATAGTCCGGAAGGGCAAACCTTATTTACCAATGTTGCTACACGTGACATGCTGATCCAGATGGGTAATTCAGCATTATTTGATGATGCAAGAGAATGGATTGCTAGGGCAATCGCCAGCATTACGATGACTAAAGAAGGGCGAATCTTATTTGCCAACGCTACTACACGCGACATGCTGATCATGATGGGCAACGAAGCTAATCGTGATGGGCTAAGGGAATGGATTCCCAGGGCAATCGCTAGCATTACCTCCAACAATTCATTAGGACAAACTGTATTCGCTAATGATGCTACACGCGACATGCTGATTATGATGGGCAACGAAGTAACTGATGATGGACCAAGGGGATGGATTGCTAGGGCAATCGCTAGTATTGCTATGACTCAAGAAGGGCGAATCTTATTTACGAATGTTGCTACACGAAGCATGCTGCTTAAGATGAGCAAGGTAGCGGTTGATAGTTGGGTGAAAAAATGGATTGCCCGCGTAGCTATCCGGATTAACATTGATAATCCGGAAATGCTAACCTCATTTGCGAGTGAGGCTATGCGTGACATTTTGATCAACGCGGGGAACGCAGCCGTTTCTGAGGTGGCAAAAGGATTGGTTGCTAGGGCAATTGACAGTATTACCTCCTATAGTCCGGAAGGGAGAGCTTTATTCACAAATGCGGCTATACGTGACATGCTGATCAACATGGGGAATCTAACCACTTCTGCTGCAGTCATTTCTGATAAGGTAAGAAAATGGATTGTCAGGGCAATCGATAGCATTACTTCCAATAATCCAGAAGGAAAAACCTTGTTTGCCAATGATGCTATGCGGGACATGCTGATTAATATGCGCAACGCAGCAATCTCTAATAATCTCAAGGACCATATTACGAAGACAATCGGATTCTTATTCCTTTCCAAAAGATCGCTTGATTTCTCTCAAAATGAATCCAATAAAAAACCAAGAAATTATTAACGATTGTTTCGTTGAGCGACTTGACTGGCAGGATGAGCAAATGCATCAACCTCAATTTTCTATAAAAGTAGAAAACCGCATACAAAACGAAACGATTAAGTAAAACATCATGTCAGATAACAGTCATTCGGAATGGCCATTTTTCAACCCACAACACCAGGCCTTAGAGCAAAAAATCCACACTTGGGTGCATAGCGTTCAACAGTTCACCGCAGTAGAAGAAAACGTCGATACAACTTGTCGCCATTGGGTGCAACAACTAGCTCAGGCCGGTTGGTTGCACTACGCCGTTGCCGGCGCTACTTACGGTGGCAATACGAATGCCATGGACATGCGGGCATTTTGTTTGATCCGCGAAACGTTAGCACGTCATTGTGCGTTGGCGGAGTTTGCTTTTGCCATGCAAGGTTTGGGATCGGGGGCAATTGCTTTGTTTGGTACGGATACGCAAAAACAGCGTTATCTGCCTGCTGTGGCAAAAGGTGAGTCGATTGCGGCATTTGCCTTGTCGGAAGTGGATGCTGGTTCAGATGCGGCGGCTTTGCAATGTTTGGCGCAGCAGGATGAGGTGGGTAATTACATCTTAAATGGCGAAAAAACTTGGGTGTCTAATGGTGGGATAGCGGATTTTTATGTCTTATTTGCTCGTACTGGAGAAGCACCGGGTGCAAAGGGTATTTCTGCATTTATCGTCGATGCGGATACGCCGGGCTTGAGTATCGCTGAACGCATCAATGTCATGGCGCCACATCCGCTGGCGCGACTCACTTTGCGCAATTGCCATTTGTCGTCAACGCAGCGTTTGGGCGAAGCGGGGCAGGGATTCAAGATCGCGATGGCGACGCTGGATGTGTTTCGGATTTCCGTCGCTGCTGCCGCTTTGGGATTTGCGCGGCGTGCGTTAGATGAAGCTTTGGCGCGTGTTGCAACGCGGCAAATGTTTGGTCGCACCTTGGCGGATTTTCAATTAACACAAGCCAAATTAGCCGACATGGCAACGGGCATTGATAGTGCTGCTTTGCTGACGTATCGTGCCGCCTGGTTGTTGGATCAGGGAAAATCGATTACCAAAGAAGCGGCTATGGCCAAGATGGCAGCGACGGAAATAGCGCAGCAAGTGATTGATGCAGCATTGCAAATGATGGGTGGTCTGGGATTGGTGAGTGGACAGCCAGTTGAATGCTTGTATCGTGAAATTCGCGCTCTACGAATTTATGAGGGGGCGACGGAAGTGCAGCAATTAATCATTGCACGTGAATTATTAAGAGAAAGATTGCTCCAAAAAGAAAAGGAATAATGCATGGACATTTTGCAACCAGAAAACTGGCCGCAGCCTAAGGGTTATTCCAATGGTGTTGTTACTACTTACTCAGGGCGTATGGTGTTTGTCAGCGGTATGGTTGGATGGGATGCTCAGGAGCGTTTTCAAACCAACGACTTTACGGGGCAGGTACGGCAGGCTTTGCAAAATGTGGTGACGGTCTTGGCTGAAGCTCAAGCGCATCCTGAGCATATTGTGCGGATGACTTGGTATGTGGTGGATAAACAGGAATATCTAGTGGCGCGTACAGAGATTGGTAAAGTCTATCGGGAGATCATGGGCATGCATTTTCCAGCGATGACAGTGGTGCAGGTGGTGTCGTTGATAGAGGATTTGGCGCGGGTGGAGATTGAAATCACAGCATGTGTGCCTTGAAAAGGCTTGGTGTGTCCCAATTTATTTCGTCATCACTAAACAACTTTGGAGTACATCATGCGTCAAGACAAACTGACAACCAAATTACAAGAAGCATTGGCAGATGCACAAAGTCTGGCGGTTGGAAACGACCACCAATATATTGAGCCTGTGCATTTGCTGCTGGCTTTGCTGAAGCAGGAAGACGGCAGCAGTCGTTCGATTTTGCAAAAAGCCGGTGTCAATGTGAATGGCTTATCGGCTGCATTAACACCAGCGCTTGAGCGCTTACCTAAGGTGACGGGAAATGGTGGTCAGGTGCAAGTTGGGCGTGACTTATTGTCCCTGTTGAATTTGGCTGACAAAGAAGCACAAAAACGCAACGATCAATTTATTGCTAGCGAAATGGTATTGCTGGGCATGTGCGATGACAAATCGGACGCAGGCAAGTTGGCGCGTGAAAATGGCTTGAGCCGTAAATCACTGGAAGCCGCTATTTTGGCTGTACGTGGTGGTGGTAACGTTAATTCGCAGGAAGCAGAAGGGCAGCGTGAAGCCCTCAAAAAATACACTTTGGATTTAACAGAACGTGCTCGCATGGGCAAATTAGATCCAGTGATTGGACGTGACGATGAAATCCGCCGTGCGATTCAAGTCTTGCAACGTCGTAGCAAAAATAATCCCGTTTTAATTGGCGAACCCGGCGTTGGCAAAACCGCGATTGTGGAAGGTTTGGCACAGCGTATTGTCAATGGTGAAGTGCCAGAAAGTTTGAAATCCAAGCGTGTCTTATCGCTAGACATGGCAGCCTTGGTAGCTGGTGCTAAATTTCGTGGTGAATTTGAAGAACGCTTGAAATCTGTCTTAAAAGAATTAGCGCAGGATAAAGGGCAAACCATCGTTTTTATTGACGAAATGCATACCTTGGTCGGTGCTGGTAAGGCAGATGGTGCGATGGATGCGGGGAATATGTTGAAGCCCGCGCTGGCGCGTGGCGAATTGCATTGCGTTGGCGCGACGACCCTGGACGAATATCGCAAATACATCGAAAAAGACGCAGCGCTGGAGCGGCGTTTTCAACGCATTATGGTTGACGAGCCCAGTGTAGAAGCGACGGTGGCAATTTTGCGTGGCTTGCAGGATAAGTATGAATTGCATCACAAGGTAGAAATCACCGATGCAGCCATCATTGCCGCAGCAGAATTGTCGCATCGCTATATCACCGATCGCTTTTTGCCTGATAAGGCGATTGATTTGATCGATGAAGCGGCTTCTAAAATCAAGATTGAAATCGACTCTAAACCAGAAGTCATGGATAAATTGGAGCGCCGCTTGATTCAATTAAAAATTGAGCGTGAAGCGGTGAAAAAAGAAAAAGATGAGGCGTCACAACGGCGTTTGAACTTGATTGAAGAAGAAATCCTCAAGTTGCAGCGTGAATACAACGATTTTGAAGAAATCTTAAAAGCTGAAAAAGCTATCGTCCAAGGTAGCACGCACATCAAACAAGAAATAGAAAAAATCAAGCAGCAAATGGAAGAAGCGACGCGCAAGAGCGATTGGCAAAAGGTGTCGGAGTTGCAATACGGTAAATTGCCTGAGTTGGAAGCGCAATTGAAGCAAGCTGATACTAACGTTGCAGAAGAAAAACCTGAACACGCTAAATTGTTGCGTACTCAGGTTGGTGCAGAAGAAATCGCGGAAGTTGTGTCGCGCGCAACAGGTATTCCTGTTTCTCGCATGATGCAAGGCGAACGTGAAAAGTTATTGCAAATGGAAGATGTTTTGCATCAACGTGTGGTGGGACAACATGAAGCTATCGTCGCTGTATCGGATGCAATTCGTCGTTCCCGCGCTGGTTTAGGCGATGAAAATCGCCCTTATGGTTCGTTCATGTTTTTAGGCCCAACTGGTGTGGGTAAGACTGAATTGTGCAAGGCGTTGGCCGGATTCTTATTTGATACCGAAGAATCCTTAATACGTATCGATATGAGCGAGTTCATGGAAAAGCATTCCGTCGCGCGTTTGATCGGAGCGCCTCCTGGCTATGTAGGATATGATGAGGGCGGTTATTTGACGGAAGCCGTGCGGCGCAAACCGTATAGCGTGATTTTGCTGGATGAAGTGGAAAAAGCACATCACGATGTCTTCAACGTTTTGTTGCAAGTATTGGATGATGGCCGCATGACAGATGGGCAAGGGCGCACGGTGGATTTCAAAAATACCGTGATTGTGATGACCTCCAATTTGGGCGCACACAAAATCCAGGCGATGCAGGCAGCCCATGTGTCACATAATGTGGATGTAGCGCAAATTCCACAAGAGCATGATGCGGCAGCAGTGAAAGCAGCAGTGATGGCGGAAGTAAAAGAACATTTCCGCCCGGAATTCATCAACCGTATTGATGAAATTGTGGTGTTCCACGCTTTGGATGAAAAGAATATTGGTGCGATTGCCAAAGTCCAATTGCATATTTTGGAACAACGTTTGGCAAGAATGGAGATGGGATTAGAAATCTCCGAAGGCGCTTTGCAAAGAATCGCTGAAGCCGGCTTTGATCCTGTGTACGGCGCCCGGCCTTTAAAACGCGCCATACAGCAAATGATAGAAAATCCTATTTCTAAATTGATTTTAGAAGGGTGTTTTGGTGCGAAAGATACGATTGCCATTCACATTAAAAATGGTGAGTTAGTGTTTGAGAAACAAAGTGAGTAATACATAAATAAAAATTAGGAAGAAATATGAGCGCAGTAAACACAGCAACAACAGCCAGTTTCCGGCAAGATGCCAAAGTCATCGGCTTGGTCGGTTTGGCACATGGCGTGTCGCATTTCTTCCAATTGATTTTGGCGCCTTTATTCCCCTGGCTGAAAGTGGCGTTTTCTTTGTCTTACGCTGAGCTGGGTTTGCTGATGACGGGGTTTTTCTTCGTCTCTGGCTTTGGTCAGGCATTTGCTGGGTTTGTGGTGGATAAAATCGGTCCACGTACTGTGTTGTGCGCAGGCATGGCGTGTTTGGCTGTGGCGGCATTATTGTTGTCAAGTGCACAGAGCTACTCTGTTTTATTGGCTAGTTCGATGTTGGCGGGTTTGGGTAACTGTGTATTTCACCCATCTGATTACACTTTGCTCAATAAACGGGTGTCGGTTGCCAGATTGGGGCATGCATTTTCTGTCCATGGGATTTCAGGCAATCTGGGTTGGGCGGCAGCACCGGTGTTTTTGACGGCTATTGCGGGTGGTTTTGGTTGGCGTACTGCTTTGTTGGCAGCTGCCTTGTTGCCATTGACCGTCTTGATTCTATTCGCTTTTTCGAGTGAAACATTGGATGGTAGGGAGGATGCAACGGAAAAGTCTCTTGCTTCATCTTCGTCATCCAATGGAAAAAATGGTGATGCTGTTGGCAATGTTAGTGACGGTAGTGCGGTCAATTTCATGCGCCTGCCAGCAGTGTGGATGTGTTTTGCGTTTTTCTGTATTACGGCAATGTCGGTTGGTGGTGTGCAAAGTTTTGCCACTGCCAGTTTACAAAGTATGTACGGCATGTCATTGGCCTGGGCGACGGCGGGGTATACCGCTTATATGTTGACGTCGGCATGTGGCATGTTGTGGGGCGGATTTTTGGCAGCAAAATCGACTCGCCCTGATCGCACGATTGCGCGTGCATTTATCAGTTCCGGCATCCTGGCTTTGATTGTTGCCACTGGCGTGTTGTCGCCGATGATGGCAATCATCTTCATGGCGGGTATCGGTTTTGGCGCTGGTGTTGCTGGGCCATCACGTGATTTGTTGGTCCGGGTTGCCGCTCCTAAAAACGCAACAGGACGTGTGTATGGTGTAGTGTATTCTGGTCTGGATCTTGGTTTGGTTGGCGCACCTGTATTCTTTGGTACCTTAATGGACCGTCATCATCCATCTTGGGTGTTTGTTGGAATCGGTGTGTTTCAGATATTGGCGATAGCGACAGCGGTCAAGGCCGGTAGTAAAAGTGCCCAAAAATCCATTGCAGTACAAGCGGCCGTCTAACATTGCCTAGTAGCGCCTAGCATCGCTAATTTGATTTTTATTGATTTTTAGGAAATTCCCTTTTTATGTTGAGTTATCGCCATGCCTTTCATGCAGGCAATCATGCGGATGTATTGAAGCATGCTGTCCTGATCCAAATTTTGAAATATTTCATCCAGAAAGACACACCATATACCTACGTTGATACGCATTCTGGTGCTGGTATGTATGCATTGGATGGCGGCTATGCGAGCAAAAATGCTGAGTTCGAAACGGGGATTAGTCACCTGTGGAATCGCAAGGATCTTCCCGCTTCCTTGCAGGAATATGTGCAATTGATTAAGGAATTGAACCCTAGCGGCAAGTTGCGCTATTACCCAGGATCGCCTTATTGCGCTGACAAAGTCATGCGTCAGGAAGATCGCTTGCGTTTGTTTGAATTGCATCCTAGTGACAGTAAAATTTTGCAGGAAAATTTTCGCAAATTGGCGGCGCATGCTGCGGCTCAGGGTATACGACCGAGCGGACGAGGCACGCGCATCATGATTCAGAAAGGGGATGGTTTTCAAGGATTGAAAGCCATGTTGCCACCGCCATCGCGTCGCGGTGTGGTGCTGATCGATCCTCCTTATGAAGACAAAACTGATTATCGGCGCGTTAAAGAATGTTTGACAGATGCATTGGTGCGTTTTGCGACGGGAACGTATGTGGTGTGGTATCCCATTTTGCAGAGATCGGAATCGCGCCAATTGCCTGAGCAACTGAAAAACTTACCTGCACAGGATTGGTTGAATGTGACTTTGTCGGTAAGTACACCATCTCCCGATGGTTTTGGTTTGCACAGTAGCGGGATGTTTATTCTCAATCCGCCTTGGACTTTGGCGCCAATTTTGCAAGAAATGATGCCGTATCTGGTCTCTGCCTTGGGGCAAGATGAGGGGGCTAATTTTAGGCTTGAGGCCGGATCCCTAGCGCATGATGCGAAGAGAAAGACAGGATTTCTTAAATGAGTATGAAGGGGCACCGTTTTAAAAATACTGGTGCCCTATTTTGAGAAAGATTGTTGTGTATTGTTTATTTAGTAGAGTATTAAGTTTTTGTTGTCTTGTTAATTGTTCTTTACATGCACAATCCAAAAGCTCGAACAACACCACCCAATCTCATTAGTAGGACTGAGACTGTGTAACTGTCTAAATTTCCACCTGAATACGTAGGTCTAGCAGTGCCTACTTTAAAAGACATCGCCTTAATTCTATCGCCATCTAATGGACCATCTTCATAGCTTTTTAGGCCAGAACCAACGGACTCAATATTTACCAGGGGAAGATAGTGTACTTCGTCGCCTTTTGCTGCAAAGTTTATGGTGCCTTCTTCTTTAGGGTCTCCGCTTGCTGTTTCTCTGGCTCGTATGAGTAATTCAGGGGCATTATCCATTGGCCCCGTTATTTTTCCCATACTGTCATCTACGGTAAAAACGGTTTTGCCACGAATGTATACGTTATCGTCTCCCTCTCTATGGAGATAAACTCTGGGAAGTTTTTTATCTGGGGTTTGTTCCCCGATCCAAGCACTCATGCGAGAGGCGACACGTGCTACTCTGGCAGTTTTTCCACTTGGATCAGGCAAGCTAACCAAGCAATCGGCTAAATTTCTAGATGATGGTAGTTTTAATACATTGCTAATTTTATTTATTTGGTCAGTACTCATAGGTTGACCATTAATTTTGATGTCGCCAAATCGTACACCTTCATTTTTTTTGGGTACCGTTTGGGGGGTAAATCCAGCGTAGACGCTTGATGCAACCATGGTCAATAGCATCACAAATATCTTCGATTTCATATCCTCTCCTTTTCTTTAAATAAAATAGTGCTTACGGAAGCATGGTAGTGTCTACTCATCGTTATTGCAATTATTGTTTTGGCAACAATTGGAATTGTAAAGGTATCAAAATCGTGGCATAAGTTGTATTAGTTCAGATTAAGTCAATACTGATGTTTTAACAAAATCAATGAGCTGCTAAAAATAAAAACACCGTCGGCTTTTTATGGAAATCAGGGGCTTTGCCTGTTGATAACTTGTTTTGCCACGTCGCCGCCGGATAAGTTTGAATAGACTCCGTTGCCAGACTTAAATTCGTTGCAACGCAAATCAAAGTGCTGGGCTGGCAATGCGCAATCAACGCTTCCAGCAAAACCTGATTGCGGTAGGGCGTTTCAATAAAAATTTGCGTTTGTTTGTCATGCTTGGAACGTTGTTCTAGCTCTTTGATGCGTTTGCCTCGTTGCGTTGCATCGTTCGGCAAATAGCCGTTAAAAGCAAAACTCTGGCCATTTAAACCGCTCGCCATGATGGCCAGCAATAAAGACGAAGGACCAACTAGCGGTTGGACTTTGATGCCACGTTGATGCGCCAGCTGTACCAGATTAGCACCTGGATCCGCCACGGCGGGGACGCCGGCTTCTGAAATTAAACCCGCATTTTGGTTGTTTAAAAGAGGTATCAGAAAATCGGGTAGTGTGGCAATGTTGGTGTTGACATTTAATTCTGCGATATTGATTTCTTGTAATGGTTTGATAAGCGGGTGGCGACTGGCGATCAATTTCAAAAATGCCCGTGTTGTTTTGGCATTTTCAGCAATAAAGTAATCAAGCTGCGCCGTCATCTTTTGCACTTGTTCAGGAATGATGTGTGTCAGCTGATCGTCGGCTGGAAGGTCGGTGTTACCTAGGGTGTTGGGAATGAGATAAAGAATACCTGGCATATTTGGTTATTGATATTTATTGAATATTTAAGCAGTAAAAAACGGCATGCCAGCGCGACGCAACATGGTGGTGAGCGCAATTAATGGTAAGCCTGTGAGAGCGGTGGGATCGGTGCTTTCGATTTTTTCAATCAAAGCAATACCTAGGCCTTCATTTTTCGCACTACCTGCGCAATCGTAGGGTTGCTCAATGCGTAAATAAGCATCTAATTCGTGATCAGGAAGATTGCGAAACGTCACGAGTGTGGTGATGTTTTCAACTTGTATGGCTCCATCTTCTTCGTGATGTTTTCTACTATCCAATAAGCACAAGGCACTATGAAAAATCACGCTGCGACCACGCATTTTTTGTAATTGTCGTAGTGCGTTATCGTGATTGCCCGGCTTGCCGATTTGTTCGCCATCCATCGTTGCGACTTGGTCTGATCCAATCACCAATGCACCGGAAGCATGAGTGGCGATGACACTCGCCTTATTTTTTGCCAGGCGTAATGCTGTGGCAGGAGGTGTTTCATCCGCATGTGCGGTTTCATCGATATTGGGCACCATGGTTTCAAATGGAAAACGCAGGCGGGAGAGTAATTCTTTGCGATAAGGTGAGCTGGAAGCAAGGATTAAACGAGGTAGAAGATCAGAGGCGGCGGACATGTCTTAAGTCTTTGACGTATAAGGAAAAAGACTGCTATTATCGCAGGTTTGTCTGCAGGGTAAGTGAGTTGTATGAATGTTTTTACGATAGACGCAATTGAATTTAGCCGCCTCAATGAACGTCGCGAAGGCGAAATTGCATTAGCCGATTTAAGCCGCTTGAGCAAAGAGTGTGTCAATACCGATGGCTTGATACGCTGGTCACTGCAAGGTGGTGTTGGGAAATTCTCTTATTCGCAGCTGACGCTCATCGTTTCTGGTGTTGTGCAATTAGTGTGCCAACGCTGTTTAACCCCATTGGAATTTAAGATTGCCTCTGAATCCGTCTTAGTGCTGGCACCCGATGAGGGGCGTGCGGACGACATGGAAATGACGTTGGATGATGATGCTGTAGATGTCATTATTGCCAGCAAAACATTGGATGTGCTGGAGTTGATAGAGGATGAGGCCTTATTGGCGCTACCTTTGGCTCCTAAGCACTTGGCGTGTCCTGATTCTGTGTTGTTAGAAGAGCACAAAAATCAAAAAGAATCACAATTCGCTATTCTTAAAACCTTAAAGCGTTAAAGTTTTAATTAACGTGTTAGAATAGCGGGCTTGTTTTTAGGCATCTGAAATTGTATTCGGTGTATTAATTGTATTTTAGGAGTTGTCATGGCAGTTCAACAAAATAAAAAATCCCCATCCAAGCGTGGTATGCATCGCGCGCATGATTTCTTGGTTGCGCCTCAATTGAGTACAGAGCCAACTACGGGTGAAACACATTTGCGTCACCACATTAGCCCCAATGGCTACTATCGTGGTCGCAAAGTTCTCAAGACTAAAAACGATTAATCACTGATATCACCGATACCAATCTGCATGGGTGCAAATACATTGCACCCATGCAGCTTTTAGAGTTGGTGGTTTTTGTATTGCTGCAATTTTTCTCTTTACGTCATTTTGAAGCATGCCGAATTTAAGCCGTAATGCGGTTGGCGTAAGCTTTTAAATTAAAAAATGACCATTAAAATTTCTATCGATTGTATGGGTGGCGACCATGGCTTGCCCGTTACTATTCCTGCCGCTATTTCTTTTGTTAATCGTGAACCTGATGCTGAACTGATTTTGGTCGGTTTGGAGGATCGGATTCGTGCCGAATTGCAAAAGCACAAGGCACTCAATCATCCGCGTTTAAGCATATTGCACGCTTCTGAAGTCGTCACGATGGACGATGCATTGGAAGTGGCCTTGCGCCGCAAAAAAGATTCTTCCATGCGTGTTGCTATCCAATTGGTCAAAGACGAAAAGGCGCGAGCCTGTGTTTCTGCTGGTAATACGGGTGCGTTGATGGCGATTTCTCGTTATGTCTTGAAAACAATGTCGGGTGTTGAACGTCCTGCGATTTGCAGCATTCTTCCCAATCAAAAAGGCGGCCCAACTTATATGCTGGATTTGGGGGCCAATGTGGATTGCGAGCCGCATCATTTACACCAATTCGCCATCATGGGGTCAGCTTTGGTGGCAGCCATGGAAGACGTCGCCAAACCAACCATTGGTTTGTTGAATGTCGGCGCAGAAGATATCAAAGGCACGGAAGTCGTCAAGCAAACAGCCGAGTTGTTGCGTGCCGATCATGCGAGTGGCTTGCTCAATTTTTATGGCAATGTCGAAGGCAGTGACATTTTTAAAGGCACCACCGATATCGTGGTGTGTGATGGTTTTGTTGGAAATATTACTTTAAAAGCATCGGAAGGTTTGGCGCGTTTCTTTAAAAGTGTGCTGACAGCCGAGCTCAAAAGCAGCGTGTTCAGTTTGTTAGGCGCATTATTGGCACGTGCTGCTTTGAAGAGAATTTCACGTCGCTTAAATCCTTCTCGTTACAACGGCGCCAGCTTGTTGGGCTTACGGGGATTGGTCTTTAAAAGCCATGGTGGCGCCGATATTTATTCGTATGAATGGGCGATTAAGCGGGCATTTGATGCGGTGAAGTACGATGTGATGTCGCGCATTGCCAATAAAATGCAAGGGCTAATGCCTCATGACGGTCAGTCTTAATAGCAAATAGCAGTTAAACCAAACTCGGCGATTAAAACAACATGACTATTTTCAGCAAAATTATCGGCACTGGCAGTGCTCTTCCTCCTAAGCGGATCACAAATCAAATTCTTGCAGATCAATTAGCTACCAACGGCATTGAAACATCGGATGAGTGGATTGTTTCACGCAGCGGCATTTCAGCACGTCATTATGCTGAATCTGATACGCAATCCAGCGATCTGGCTGTAGAGGCCAGCCAGCGCGCGATTGAAATGGCAGGTTTGGCGGCTAACGATATCGACTTAATCATATTGGCCACGTCTACGCCTGATTTTTTAGGTGGCTTCCCCAGTACTGCTTGTGTTGTGCAGCGAAAACTCGGTATTGAAAATGGTTGCCCAGCGATGGACGTGCAAGCTGTGTGTAGCGGTTTTATTTATGCTTTATCGATCGCAGATAGTTTTATCAAATCCGGTGCGCACAAAAATGTATTGGTCATCGGTGCGGAAGTTTTTTCCAAAATATTAGATTTTAATGACAGAACCACTTGTGTTTTGTTTGGCGATGGTGCGGGTGCAGTAGTGTTAAGCGCTTCTGATCAACCCGGCATATTAGCCACTAAATTACATGCCGATGGTCGTCATACCGATATTCTTTGTTTGCCAGGGAATTTGAATGGTGGTGATGTTCAAGGCAGTGCTTTTTTGAGAATGGACGGACCTGGTGTATTCAAACTTGCTGTATCGGTGCTTGAAAAAGTGGCGAACGAGGTCTTGGAAAGCGCCAGGATGACGGCTGATCAGCTTGATTGGCTCGTTCCACACCAAGCCAATATTCGGATTATGCAAGGTACGGCTAAAAAGTTGAATTTGCCTTTGGAGAAAATGGTCGTCACTGTTGATCAGCATGGTAATACTTCTGCGGCATCTATTCCGCTGGCACTTGATGTTGCGGTGCGTGATGGTCGAATTCAGCCAGGACAAAATGTGTTGATGGAAGGCGTGGGGGGCGGTTTCACCTGGGGCGCCGTGTTGGTACGTATGTAATAAATTTTTAATATTCGTAAAGAGCATTAAATGACTAAATTCGCATTTGTTTTCCCTGGCCAAGGTTCACAAGCTATTGGCATGTTGGATGGTTTGAGTGATAACGCCGCCGTGCAACAAACCCTTGCTGAAGCTTCGGATGTATTGAAATTTGATTTGCACAAATTGATACATGAAGGCCCAAAAGAAGATCTCGATTTGACTACCAATACCCAACCGGTGATGTTGACAGCGGGCGTGGCCTTGTATCGCGCGTGGATAGCTGCTGGCGGTAAAGAGCCTAGCATGGTTGCTGGCCATAGTTTGGGTGAGTACTCTGCATTGGTGGCAGCAGGCGTGATTGCGTTTCGCGATGCCTTGCCGCTAGTGCGTTTTCGGGCGCAAGTCATGCAAGAGGCGGTGCCAGTGGGGCAGGGTTCGATGGCAGCTATTCTTGGTTTGTCTGATGAAAACGTGCAAGCGGTGTGTACAGAAGCCGCGCTTAATGCAAATAACGTAGTGGAAGTTGTGGAGGCCGTTAATTTTAATGCGCCAGCTCAAGTTGTTATTGCTGGCCATAAAAGTGCAGTTGAGCGCGCGTGTGAAATTGCTAAAGCAAAAGGTGCCAAGCGCGCTTTAATTTTGCCGGTGTCCGCGCCATTCCATTCTTCTTTGTTAAAACCAGCTTCTGACCGTTTGCGTACTTATATGGCAGATTTGCATTTCTCCGCGCCGCAAATTCCTCTCATTAACAACGTCGACGTTGCGATCTTGAATGATCCTGTGGGTATCAAAGATGCGTTGGTGCGTCAGGCGGCCAGCCCAGTGCGTTGGGTGGAAACAGTACAGAAATTGGCTGCGCAAGGCATGACACATGTCATTGAATGTGGCCCAGGCAAAGTATTGATGGGGTTGACCAAGCGCATTAATGGCGAATTGATTCCGGATGCTGTGACCGATCAAGCATCTTTAGACAAGGTATTGTCACTTTTAAACGAGGATTTGGCATGAGTTTAAACAATCAAATAGCATTGGTAACAGGCGCTTCGCGTGGCATCGGAAAAGCAATTGCTCTGGAGTTGGCTGCGCAAGGTGCAATCGTGTTGGGTACAGCCACATCAGAAGCGGGCGCTGCGGCTATTTCGGAATATTTGAATTCTATTCGCCCAGATTGTGGCAAAGGACTAGTGCTGAATGTGAACGATGCTGTGGACTGCAACAATGTGCTGGACGTAGTGCAAAAGGAATACGGTAGCGTTTCCATTCTGGTCAATAATGCCGGGATCACCCAGGATCAGCTGGCCATGCGTATGAAGGATGAAGAGTGGGATAGCGTCATTTCTACCAATTTAACTGCAGTTGGGCGTCTGTCGCGTGCCGTATTGCGCGGTATGATGAAAGCCAAGCATGGCCGCATTATTAATATCACTTCAGTGGTTGGTTCTATGGGCAATCCCGGGCAAATGAATTATGCCGCTGCAAAAGCGGGTGTTGCGGGGATGAGCCGTGCTTTGGCGCGTGAAATAGGTAGTCGTAACATCACGGTCAATTGCATTGCGCCAGGCTTTATCGATACCGACATGACTAAATCGCTGAATGAAACGCAAATCGCGACTTTGCTGCAACAAATTCCTTTGGGGCGCTTAGGTTTGCCAGCTGATATTGCGGCAGCTGTCGCATTTTTGGCATCGCCACAAGCGGCTTATATTACGGGTTCCACTTTGCATGTGAACGGTGGGATGTATATGAATTAAGTACGAAGTAGTTAGTAGTAACTAGTATTAACTAGTAGTTAGTAGCATTAAACGTTTTTATATTTTTTTGCGCAAACCTGATAGAATGCGCGCACTTTCTGTAACACTCTTATACACTTTTACACTCTTATTAAGGTAAAAACATGTCTGATATCGAACAACGCGTTAAGAAAATTGTTGCTGAACAACTAGGTGTTGCTGAAGCTGATATTAAAATTGAATCTTCTTTTGTCGAGGACCTAGGCGCTGATTCGCTTGATACAGTTGAGCTGGTAATGGCACTAGAAGATGAATTCGAAATGGAAATTCCTGACGAAGAAGCTGAAAAAATTACTACTGTGCAGCAAGCAATCGCTTACGCGACAGCGCACGTTAAATCGTAATTTCTGATTGATTTTAGGAGAATCGTTTGAGCCGCTCACGCGAACGTCGTGTTGTCATTACCGGTTTGGGGTGCGTATCCCCCGTCGGTAATACTGTTGCTACTGCTTGGGATGCAATCTTGGCGGGCAAATCTGGTATTGCGACTATCACGAAATTTGATGCGACTCCCTACACGACCCATTTTGCCGGCGAAGTGAAGGGATTTAACATCGAAGATTACATTCCAGCCAAAGAAGCACGTCATATGGATGTTTTTATCCATTACGGTATCGCTGCTGGTATGCAGGCGATGCAGGATTCTGGTTTGGTTGTGACGGAGGCGAATGCTGATCGTATTGGTGTCAATGTTGGCTCTGGTATTGGTGGTTTGCCATTAATTGAGGCCACGCATGCTGAGCTTGAAAAACGTGGTCCACGCCGTATTTCCCCGTTTTTTGTGCCAGCATCAATTATCAATATGATTTCTGGTCACCTTTCGATCCAATATGGCTTGAAAGGCCCAAATATCGCTATTGTGACTGCTTGTTCGACTGGTTTGCACTGTATTGGTGCAGCCGCACGCATGATTGAGTATGGCGATGTCGATGTCATGATTGCTGGTGGTGCTGAATCAACCGTGTCGCCATTAGGTTTGGGCGGATTTGCTTCAGCGCGTGCACTCTCTTCACGTAATGATGATCCTGCTACAGCTTCTCGTCCTTGGGATAAGGACCGGGATGGTTTTGTGCTTGGTGAAGGTGCTGGTGTTATGGTGCTAGAAGAGTATGAGCATGCGAAGGCGCGTGGTGCCAAGATTTATGCGGAATTGCTGGGTTTTGGTATGAGTGCGGATGCGTACCATATGACTGCACCACTGGAAGATGGTAGCGGTGCTAGCCGTTGTATGATCGCTGCTATGAAAAACGCACAGATCAATCCTGATCAAGTCAATTATGTGAATGCGCATGGTACTTCCACACCATTGGGTGATGTGGCTGAAACCGTGGCGATCAAGCGTACTTTGGGTGAGCACGCAAAGAAAGTCGTGGTCAATTCAACCAAATCCATGACTGGTCATTTATTAGGCGGCGCGGGTGGTTTGGAGTCATTGTTTACTGTACTTGCATTGCATAATCAAATTTCTCCTCCTACGATCAATATCTTTAGTCAGGATCCGGCCTGTGATCTTGATTATTGCGCCAATACAGCGCGCGAGATGTCGATTGACGTCGCGATCAAAAATTCGTTTGGTTTTGGTGGAACAAATGGGACGCTGGTTTTTGGTAAGGCACCTTGAGTTTTGTAAAACATAAAAAACATCATGAACGCTCCAATAAGTGTAATGTGCTTGTTGGAGCGTTTTTTTATGTCTCGTCAATATTGCTATCTTGCGTATGTTGATGTGTATATCTCGATGGAACGACATAAAACAATGTAATAATCGACATACAGCGTATGATTCACTGCATGTCTATCTCAGTTTCTACTCTTGTTAAGCCCTCTAAATTGTTGCGACTAATGGTTGGTACCATGGGTTTGTTGACTATATGTTTCTCCATTTTGATCGGTATGGGGGCCGTAGCTTGTTTTTCGTTTTTTTCCAGAATGGTGATTGTTGGAGCCTCTATTGTGGTGATAGGGTGCTGTTTTTTTTACTTTTTTCAATATGACAAAACATATCGTATTGATATTGCTAATAGTGGGCAAATTCGTTTAACCGCATATACGAGTTTTCATAACGATAATGAAAATAATGGCGAAATTGTATTCATGATGAATGGGTCGATTTTATGGTCTGGTTTATTGTTATTGCGCCTGAAATCTGATAGGGGGCGAGAACATATATTGCGTGTTTTGCCTGACTCTGTTTCGTCTGAATCGTTTCGAATGTTATTGGTTGCATGTCGCTGGATTGCAGCACACCGCCATGATTCTATTTAAAAGTCAATGTAACAAAATGTTGCAATTGTTGTAGGCAAGCGGTACGGAAAATTTTGGATTAACATAGCGGACTCATTACTTTCTTTGTTGGGATAATTAAGATCTTATGAATGCAATGAAAATGAAAGTTTCTACCAGTAAAAATCAAAACAAAAATCCAAGCCATCTACAAAAAACATTTTCAACCTTAATGATGGCCGTAGCAGGTGTTTTTTTCGTGCCTTCTTTGTTAGGTGTGGAGACATCTGTATTGGCTGCGCCTCTTTCAATAACTGCGACAGCTTTGCCTGATTTCGCCGATTTGGTGGATAAAACTGGTTCTGCAGTTGTGAATATTCGTACCACTGAAAAAGCGAAAGCTACTCAGACTAATCAATTTGGTTTGGGTGGTGATGATGAAGATATACAAGAATTTTTTCGTCGTTTTTTTGGTGTCCCCAGCCCTAAAACGCCGCAGCCGAATCCTGCTCCACGCGGTCGTAAACCGGTTCCACAGCAACAACCAGATGGAGAGGTGCAGCGTGGCGTAGGTTCGGGTTTTATTATTTCTGCTGACGGTTATGTATTGACTAACGCACATGTGGTGGACGGCGCGGATGATGTATACGTTAAATTGACGGATAAGCGTGAATTCAGGGCCAAAATCATCGGTGTGGATAAGCGTACTGATGTTGCGCTTGTGAAGATAGATGGGAGCAATTTACCTCGTTTGAATGTGGGTGATCCTAATAAAATTAGAGTAGGTGAGTGGGTCATTGCAATTGGTTCGCCATTTGATCTTGAGAATACTGTGACCGCTGGCATTATTTCAGCAAAAGCACGTGATACAGGTGATTATTTGCCATTGATTCAAACGGATGTGGCTGTTAATCCTGGTAATTCAGGCGGACCTTTGATTAATATGCGTGGCGAAGTGATAGGCATTAATTCTCAAATTTATAGCCGCTCAGGTGGCTATATGGGAATTTCGTTTGCTGTGCCTATCGACGAGGTGATGCGTGTCGCGGATCAACTAAAAGCGAGCGGCAAAGTGACGCGTGGTCGTATTGGTGTTCAGATTGGTGAGGTCACGAAGGACGTGGCTGAGTCATTGGGTTTGGCTAAAGCTCAAGGCGCGTTGGTTAATCGTGTTGATTCTGGTAGTCCCGCTGAAAAAGGGGGCGTGGAAGCCGGCGACATTATTTTGAAATTTAATGGCACTACCATTGAAAAATCTACTGATTTGCCACGCTTGGTCGGTAATGTCAAACCTGGAACGCACGCGACCTTAACGCTTTTGCGTAAAGGTGTTTCGCGTGAAATTAATTTGACCATTGTTGAAATGGAAGCAGATAAAGTTGTCAAAAAGGAAGATAAGAAATCCAAGCAAGAGCAGGTGTTTAATGTCCTAGGTCTGGTCGTGAGTGACTTGACTGACGCGCAGAAGAAAGAGTTGAAAGTTGATGGAGGTGTTGCGGTTGATGCTGTTGAAGGCAGTGGACTACGAGCAGGACTGCGTGCTGGTGATGTCATCTTGCGTTTAAATAACACGGATGTGCGGGATGTTAAACAATTTAATGCAATGGTTGCTAAATTGGAGGCTAAAAAAATGGCAGCTTTATTAGTGCGTCGTGGCGATTCCTCGCAGTTCGTTCCTATTCGGCCTAATCTTCCATAAGTTTAGGAGGTTGTCCTGTGGTAAATTTCACGCTTTATTCCCGTTCTTATTGCCACCTTTGTGACGACTTGTTGCAGGCTTTGGAGGGGTTAAGGCGTGAATACGCTTTTACGGTGCAAGTGTTCGACATTGATGTGGATCTAGATAATGCATTATTGGCAAAATATGATGAGTTGGTGCCGGTCTTGTTTGGATCACGCGAAAATGGTATTCCTGTGCTGTTGTGCCATTATCATCTGGATGAGGCTGTGGTTCGGGCTTTCTTGCTGTGACTTATGTTTTTAAATTTCAAAAATTCTAAGAAATAAGAA
>JAGKXB010000052.1 GCA_021151485.1 Oxalobacteraceae bacterium
ATTTACGGTGCTTTATAGCCATCAGTTAATGTACCCAAGAACTGAATAACGTCTTCAATTTCATCAGTAGACAAAGCGGGTGCCATGCCAGGTTGACGGTTGTATGGCCCTTCGGTGATATTCACATTGGCTTTATATTGTGATGGAACGTCATTAAATTTCTGTATTGTTCCATCGGCAGCACGTGGGTACCATTCCTCTGGATTGGTATCGCGCCGCACGTAGAATCCAAGCACATCACGTAAATTATTGAACTTGCCATTGTGAAAAAATGTTTTTCTAGTTGCCACATTACGCAAAGTTGGCACTTTGAATTTTCCACACAAATCGACACGACTCGTCAAATCAGTACGATCAGGCCCACACAAACCCAAATCAAAATAACTCGCATCAGCCGTAGCAGGAATCAAATAATTACGTGGCACGCCGAGATTGTCATAGGTAAAGTCGGTAAATAAAGGAGCAGATCCATCCGCGCCTTTAGTGCTTGTGTGACAAGCAGCGCAATTTCCTTTTGTAGGATTATTGAACAACGCTAATCCACGCAATTCCTGGGTAGACAAAGAGACTTTGCCAGCAAGGAACAAATCATATTTTGAATTGTATGGATGGAAATCCGTATCTTCTTTTTGATACTCCTGCAAAGCAAAAGTGACACGATCAAATGCATCATCAACTTGATTGAAAATATCCGCACCGAAAGCCCGTCGGAATTCCTCAGCATAGGAAGTACGTTTTAAACGCTCAATCACGTCAGCTTTGCTAGCATTCGCCATTTCATGCGGCGCAAGGAAAGGACGTTGTGCTTGCTCAGCTAAGCTTTGTACGCGACCATCCCAGGTAAACCCTCCGGTCGGTGTCCCCTCATTATCGAAGAAAAACGCTGGTTTCAAATTCAAGTAACGCAATGAAGGCACGGCACGAAAACCGACCTGATCCATATTTGCTCCACCGAGTTGCACTGATAAATCATTCGTTTGTGCGTGGGCATTATCTGGATTATGGCAAGTAGCACAAGACTGCTGTCCAGAAGCAGACAAACTGACATCAGAAAAAATCTTCTGACCGAGTGTAGCAACCTGACTTAAACCACCATCAGGCGTAGTCGCTACTGGCGTAGTGCTATCACTACCACCACCGCCACATGCAGTGAGCACGGCTGATATAACTAGTAGGGAAAAACCGTAACTGATTGATTCTATGCCCACTTGACGATGAGCTATTTTTTTAAACATAGAGATATATTGTTACGTTGAAAGAATAGAAATATAAAAAACACCACCTTCAACCATTGATCATCAAGCAGTGACCCAATTGATTGACATGTGACGCAAATCTAAATGAGAACGATTTCTATTATAATTTAAAAATAATGACGGGACAAGAGCGGAGAAACGAGACGGAGATGCAGAGGAAAACCAATGAATGCTAATAGCAGTAATTAAATAAAGTTATTTTTCATGGTTTATAAACAAACTGCCAATCCACGTAGCGAGTTTGTTTTTCAAACGCGGCATCTCGTTGCAAGAAACCACTGCGTTTGATGGTCGATTTATTTGAAAGACTATAGATGCCCATCACGCCACCATCCGTTGCACGCACAATTCCCCATTCAAAGCTAGCGGTCATGGGATCGCGATAAATGCGTCGTAGGTGCCGGACTGTGGCTAGTTGCCTATTATCTTTAAGGAGATCATTCAAGCTGTTTGGATAGCGCTTCACCGTACCAGGTGTTTGCTCGTAATACGTTGTAATTGCCTTGCGGAATTCGTTTCCAATAAATAACAAATCGCGCTCTTTCTCACGTTGTTGCATTTGCGACCACATGACACCTGTTGCGGCCAGCAATTCCTGGCTAAAAAGCGCAACTGAAAAATGCTGACGTACTTTCAAACCACCTAATTCCAGCGCCCAATGAAACCGCCGACGCATAGAAATCACTCGATACCCCATGCTCTCCGCCTGCTGCCTAGCATCCGCGACATCCGCAGCCACCAGCTGCAACACAGTCACACCTTCGGGCGAGCGATAAGCTTTAAGTTCGTATTGCATGGGTGAAAGAGAGATGGAAAACGAAAGCGAAATAGAAAGCGAAGAATTTTACCAGTTAACAATATCCATATTGTCACCCGTACCACCCGGCTTGCCATCGCGCCCATAAGACAAAATATCGTAATCACCATGCTCACCCGGCTGCTTATAAACATAAGGCCGCCCCCAAGGATCCAGCGGCAAGGCTTTCTTCAAATACGGCCCTTGCCACTTAGCCTCCCCTGTCGGTTGCGCAACCAAAGCCTCAAGCCCCTGCTCGGTAGAAGGATAATGCCCCGTATCCAAACGCAACGCCTCCAATGCTTTCTCAAACGCATCAATTTGCGCCTGCGCTGCTTTCACTTCGGATTTTCCTACCTGGGCAAAATAACGCGGCGCGACATAACCGGCCAGCAAACCAATGATGAGCATGACGACTAATAATTCAAGTAGGGTAAAGCCACGGGGGAATGAAAGGCGCATGGGGTTCATTAAATTAAATTTTTAATTGGTTAGAGAAGTGCTGCAATCAATTAATTTGCATGATTATTGCATACAAAGCAATATGTTTTTGATATATACTAACGATACATATCAAAGGGAGGCAAAATGTCAACTACCGCCAAATTATTTACTACAGGACGAAGCCAAGCAGTACGGCTTCCGATGGAGTTTCGTTTCTCTGGTAAAGAAGTTTTTATCCGCCGCGACCCCACCACTGGCGAAGTTATATTGTCGACCAAACCCGCCTCGTGGCAGGAGTTTTTTGACCTTGCCGATCGTACCAAAATTCCGTCAGATTTCATGGCAGATCGTGAAGACTTACCAGCACAAGAAAGGAACTTGTTTTGAGTTTCTTCATGCTTGATACCAACATAGCAAGCTATGTCATCAAAGGCAATCCACCTGAAGTTCGCAAACGCCTGGCAACTTTACCGATCAACAGCATTGCAATCTCTGCTGTTACACAAGCCGAACTGCTATACGAATTAGCCCGCAAAGGGCATCCAACCGCCTTTAGTAATTTAATCAAGGAATTTTTACTTCGCGTGCAAGTGCTGCCTTGGGACAGCAACGCCGCTACGGTGTATGGTGATTTGCGAGCGTCTTGCGCGGCATCTGGCATCACATTAGGCGCGCTCGATATGTTGATTGCAGCACATGCCACCGCAGAAAAAGCCATCCTTGTCACACATGACAAAGCATTTGGCCTTGTGCCTGGGAGAGTTCTTACGATTGAAGATTGGGTGGAGGCTGGGTGAGTATATGCTCCAAACGCTCAGCCGCGCCATCAATAACAATTACTTGTGGCACTCAGGTACCGCCTTTTCATCTTCAATGCCCCAAGTATTCAGCCAGGTACGAACCTCCTGCCAAGTCAGATGCCGGTCGGTTTCCTTGTAGGCCACCCAAGATGTCAAGGCTTCTTGCTTAAAACTCTCGCGAGCTTCTTCACGCTCAACATACTGCTGGATGGCGGAGCATGATCCAGTGCGGCGAACGGTCATTAACCGGAGTCTATCCCCTCACTTAGCATTCAATGCTTTGAGCGCACTTTCCGCAGTCGTATCGGTAAATTTCAAAATCGCATCTTTCACTGGCGCAAACTCCTCCTCTGTCAAATCCTCAAAACGAACCGGCGTTTTAAAATTAGGCAAATGAGTAGCTGGCATACGAAGCAATTGACGCAAAGGATCCGCTCGTGCGATATCTGCTAGCGGATCAAGAGTAAATACGTTCCACTGAAAAGCTGCAACGGCGCTATAACGCGTTATTCCAAAAAAGCTGCGTGTAAACAAGCCAGATGTATCTGCATACCTTTCAGAACAAGGCCCACCCCCACATTCAAGAGAAGCCATGACACGCGCCTCTTTGAGGACAATTAATGCCTTTAAGCGCAATCGATCACGCAAACGACGAAACGCCTCTTCTTTGCCCGGCACAACTTGCCAAACATCATCTTTAGCCTGAATCAGATCAGATACATCAGAATAACGAATGCCTTCTGCTTGAAGATCAACAGCCGTAAACCCTGCTTTTTTTACGTTCTGTTGCACAATCTGTTTAACACCGGCATTCAAATCCCACTTGTAAGGAGCATTCTTTGCAAAATTATTAAAAACGGTCGTACCAACATGCGTATGAGCAGGACTGTCACCAATATCAACCAAATAGCCGACACGGTCACCTAATTTAGATTCAATATTCGGCAATTTCGGCGCTGTAGAACAACCCACAAGCAATACAGAAATGATGCATATGAAAAAATGAATATGTTTTTGTAGGTATTTCATTGGTATTTTTGCCTATTCTGAGTAAAAATTTATGTTGTTTATGCAGCAATACAACAAGAAAACGGACTCGACGTCACGCGCTGCATCTTGAAACACGTATTTAAGCTTCCCCGCAACTGGCGATAATCAAAGCCCAAATGGTCATGATGAAAAGGCAGTCCAGGCGCGATTTCTTTCACGGGACGTTCTTTGGGCGGCGAGCACAAAGTTGCCAGCAACACATTTTTGATAGAGGCATCAAACGCACCAAAACGGCGCGACATACGGAAAATCCCTTTGTACAACGCAGGCAAGCCAATTTCTATCGGCACACCAATCACCGCATTGCCAGAATCACGCAACAAGCGCGTAATTTGCGCCATCGCAGCTTTTGTTTCTGCGACTGGAAGGTGCTCAAAAACCTCCAGGCAAAACACAATATCCACTGAATGTTGCGCCACTTCATTCACATCCGTACAAAAAACAACCTGCTCCAAACCCGCCAAATTCTCTTTCGCCTCCGCCATCAAATAAGGCGTTGGCTCGTAACAAATGATTTTCGCCTGCGGAAACTGCACAGCCAACAATTTGCACAACTCACCATTCCCCGCCCCAAAATCCAATATGCATTGTGGCTGCGGCATGTTTTTTGTGATGCGGGTAGCGACGACTAAACGCCGCAACTGAAGCCAACGTTTGATGGGGTTTTTGTCTTTGAAGGTTAGGTCTGAGTAGGACATAAGTAAAAAAT
>JAGKXB010000035.1 GCA_021151485.1 Oxalobacteraceae bacterium
GACCAATGGCAGCGACGATACCTGTAAACATAAGATTATTTAAAAACAAAGAAATTTATAAAAATAACAATTTAAAACCCCGGATGAAGCCGCGCAAGTATACGGATATCTTCCCCGATTTTCTTGACCTCGTGAAAATTGAGCGACAACTTATCTTCTAAGCTAGCAATCTCCGGCAGATCAAACATGCCAAGCCCTGGCCCTAACACACTGGGCGCAAGGTAAATCAACAACTCATCCACGCATCCATCACGTAGCAAGGCGCCATTTAATTTGGCACCTGCCTCAATGTGTAATTCGTTAATCGCACGCTTGCCTAATTCCAACATCAATTGCGGCAAATCCACTTTGCCATGCGTATTGGGTAGCACGATGACTTCAGCACCCTGCTCTTCTAAAGAGGCTTGTTTTTCTGCGTCGTTGATTGCTGTGACGATCAAGGTATTACCACCAAGCAATACACGCGCATTGGGCGATATTTCCAACTGGCTATCGATTACGATGCGCTGTGGTTGTGGGGTAGACAAAGTATTTTGTGCACTCACATCAAGTCGCACGGTCAATTGCGGATCATCTTTTTTGACCGTCCCTATCCCCGTCAAAATAGCACCAGCACGCGCACGCCAAACGTGCCCATCTTCACGCGCTTGTTGCGATGTAATCCATTGACTTTGGCCATTTAGCAAAGCCGTTTTGCCATCCAAACTGGCGGCGATTTTCATCCTGACCCAGGGCTTGCCACGCTGCATACGGGAGAGAAATCCGAGATTTATTTCCCGTGCGGCTTCGCCCAACATGCCGACCTCAATGTCTATACCAGCAGCTTTCAGCCTTGCCAAGCCTGCTCCGGCTACTAGAGGATTCGGGTCTTCGATGGCGGCCACCACTTTTGCGATACCGGCTTGAATCAATGCTTCGGTACAAGGCGGCGTGCGACCAAAGTGGTTGCAGGGTTCCAGCGTGACGTACACCGTTGCTCCTTGCACATCATGTCCTTTGACACGAGCGTCTTTTAGCGCTTGCACTTCGGCATGGTCACTGCCAACTTTTTGGGTGTAGCCGACACCGATGACGGTGTGGTTTTTGACGATGACGCAGCCGACTCTGGGATTGGGTGCGGTATCGGGGGTGCAGCATTCGGCAAGCTTTAGGGCTTGCTGCATGTATTCGTATTCGTGGATAGAGTTCATAACCGTATTGTAATCCGGCCTTCAACTTTATTAATTGGCCCAACATGATTCAACAGTTGCTGTATGCGTACCGCTTACACCACGCAATCCGGTTTGATCCAAGGTCAACGTGCCGCATTGATCGGTTTGCACTGGTATCGCTTGCAAGGTGTAGCTGGTCGCGGTTGTGCCTGGTAGGACGCTGTGGCGATATTTTTCTGTGCCGGAAATGGGGGATTTGGACAGAGAGGTCGGCAGCACGGGTTCTTGTCCTGCGTTCAAATAACTGTTGTTCAAGGTAAATTGCTGCTCCATCCAGTTTTGTGCTTGTAGGAGGACGGATTTGGCTTCCATACGGGCGGTGCGCTGGACGTATTCGCGGTAATGAAACATCGCAGTCGAGCTGAGAATCGCCACCATGGCTAGTGTGATGAGCAGTTCAACTAGTGTGTAGCCGAGCACTAGCGTCTTTTTTTCATACATAAGCTGCCTTTAACTCATGAACAACTGATGCCAAACCCGTAATGGCGGTTTGGGTTTTATTTTGAGGGTTTGCGTTTCTGTGCTGCCATCAGCATGAAGGGCGATGACTTTTTTGGTTTTGTTTGGGATTGGCATGCCAGATTGTAAAGATGTAGAAGATGTAGCTGATGCAATCGTCAACATATTGCTGATGCCAGCAATCGCACCCTGCATATTCATGACGCTGTATGACGACAATTCAAACACGGGCGTTTTCATCGCACCACCGGTTAGATAATCCACACCCATCAAACGCGATTGGCTGGCATCACCACAATTTGTGTTTGTCGCATCGGAAGTTGATAGCCATAAAATATCGTCCGTCACCGCAGGTTCACCTACTGCACGCTCGCCCGGACTCAGTTTCAAATCGATAAACCAGCCGCGCTTAGTGATCCAATCGACAACAGCGTTGCTCAAGCTGGCACCGCCTTGTGCGGGAGTCAGCGTTTGTTCCTGCAATGCCGTCGTGCGGGAAGTGGTAATGGCATTAGCACCCGGCTTGTCCCAAATGCCGTAAATGCTATTGGTTGAGGTAATACTAGGTGCATACTCTTCGGACACGCCCGTACCAAACAAAATCAAATAACCACCCTTGGGATGGTAAGCAATCGCTGGTTTTTGCAGAATGGACTGGGCTTGCGCATTGCTATCTTTTGCAATGAATAAGGGACTGCCGCTGTACGCCACTTTCCATTTTGTCTTGTCGGTATCGCTCAAATCAAACTTCCACAACCGTCCTTGCATATCACCGGCATACGCGGCGATTAATTCACGTTCGTTGTTAAATAACAAAGCTGGCGTTGATAATCCATTGGGTTCGCTAGCACTACCACTGCCGGTATCGATTTTTGCGATGAGATTGCCGGTGAAGACACTCACCAAATAAAGTACCGATTTGTTATTCACACTATCCACACCGTTGCCATAAATGGCAGCCCATTCACCATTGCGCAAGCGCACCACCACGCCCTTGCCCAGCACATATCCCTGGTCATCATCGCTAGTGGCGCTTTTTTCCCATATCACATTGATGCCCGTTGGCGTCGTCACGTCCAACGCAAATACACTTTTGGCGCCAGCTCCGGTCGAACCAAGCAACACGGTTTTCCAGCCATTGCTATTACCGTTAGAAAAATAAGCATCACCCTCACTCAATTGCCCATCAACAAAATATTGATGCGCATAGTCGGGATCGCTGAGTTTTTTCAAATTGAGATACACCGCATTCGGGATAAAAGCGAATTGCTCCACGCCAGTTGCGGCATCAAAACCATGCAACATGCCATCATTAGCGCCCACGTACACCATGGGACTGCGCGATTCCTTGGTTTTCATAAAAGCGCGATACAGCGCTCCACCTCCTTGCGTGGCGGGAATGGCCTGGTAAGCAAAATTACTTTTCTGCACATAAACAGGTGATGAATGCACTATGTCGCCCAGCTTATTGGTGCGAGTACGATAAATCCCGCTGGTTTGCCCAACTTCCTGCCCAGAGTATCCCTTCAAATAACGCAACACATCTTCCGATCCCAAAGCTGTTTTTTGCGCTTCGCTTAAGTTTGCCCAATCAAAATTGACCGCCGCATTACTGCCATTCCAGGTCACGATATTGCGTTTATCCCACGCTGGTAAAACGGTGGCTGCGTCCCATGATGGCGTCGTACTCACCACACCAGAGGCGCTCACGGAATACGCTTTGAGATGTCCTGACCAATTATTGGATTCAAAACTTGAGACATAGCTGAAAGATTGCGCCTGCGCTGACTGATTGAAATGAAGCACCATGCCAGTCGCTGTCACACTATTACATGTGATTGGAGTTTGCGATAACTCAGCGCGAGAGAAATTGGATAGAAAACTAAGTACGCCAAGCAAAAGCATCAATATCAAAAAAACAATGCGCTTAACAATTTGATTCAAGATAATTTTTTTGCACATCATCATTTATCCAAAATTTTCCATTAACACCGTCGTCCCCGAGTGCTTTAGTCGAGGATCCAGTGTCTTTTAGCTACAAACAACGAAAGACGCTGGATTCCCACCTAAACCAGCTGGAACGACGGGGAAATTGAGGTTAATAGGTAATCTTGGTACATCAAAGCACCAAATAACTTTGCAACAATACGACGCTGTTTGAATGACTACCCACACCACGCGCGGTGATACGAAATTGCGATTTCGCATCTTTTTCATCAGGCGATAACGGGCTAAATAACGCATCCATTTGCTCCACCATACAGCGCGGTCGTGCATCAAGCGGGTCGCTAACTCCGTTTAAATTTTGTACAGCTAAGATAGGTAATTGGGTAGAGAAAGCATCATCCTTCCAAAAAGATTCAATCTCCCAATAATTTTTGCCATCATTAGCTCCACCCGATATCGGCCCTGGGTCATGAAACTTCACACCCGCCGCTAATGCACTGGCTGAACCGGCTTGAATGTAATTTTCACAAAAATGCAAAGCCTGCTCGGCGGCTTGGAAAGCAAGTTGCTGGCTACGAAAATTCCCCGCCATTCTTTCTTCCAACGTCGCGTTTCGTACAGCAGCAATACCGAGGGCCATCAAGATGACGAGAAAAATCAGCACCATGGCCAGTACCACGCCTTTTTGTGTGGTTTGCATATCATTTTCCTGTTGAGTAGAGTGAAATTTGTAGGGTGCAATAAGCGGAGCGCATTGCACCTTTATCGAAGGCACCATGCGGCGCAATGCGCTTCGCTTATTGACGCCCTACTCATAGCTATAAAGACTGCTGGCCGCTCGATTGCGCAAGGTGAACACGCTACTCAACACAGCGTGCAATTTGCGATCTGTAACGGATGCGGTTTGTCTGGCGCCATTGCAATCGGTAAAAACCTGCGGTTTGGATGCTTGAGAGGTAACCGGCGCGATCGAATTGGTGCTGCTAATTTGCAGACATATCGCCACGCTGACGACATTTTTGAAATCGATACCAGTCGCGGTATTGACGAAATAATCCGCAACCTGATCCCCGTTCGTATCCACACCATACGTCAAACGCATATCTTCCACATTGTTCAGCAAAGGTTGCGCAAAAGCTGTGTTGCCATTTCCCAGGCAATTGAGCGTTTTTGTCGTAGAGCCAGATGAGATAGTCAGGTAAAAACGATTCACGATCACATCGCCCGTCACAGATGGTTTTTGCCCATTGCAATCCGTCCCTGCTCCGCTATTCGTATTCAATTTATCGCCACGATAACTGACGTGAAACGCCGTCCTGCCGACGTTGACGGAACTCGTAGAGCAGGAAAAATCCGTCAAATCAGAAAGACGTGCAAAGCCATTATCACAAGCGCTAAACGCTCGCCTCGCAGGCGTCGTCACGGGGTAATTAAAATCCGTACTCAACGCCGCATCGAATGTAGTCTGATCACCCAAACCGACCGGATTACCAAATCCAGCCTGTGTCAAATTACGCCCCAGCAACGCCATCACAGACCGCCCATCCTGCACCAACTGGGCGTAATCCTGATTGATACGATAACTTTCCTTGCTGCTTAAATACAGATTGCTGACGAACAAAATGATGATTAATCCCAACGCAATCGAGATCATCATTTCGATCAATGTGTAGCCTTGTTTGCGCATTATGCTCACGTGGTTAATTGATGTTGACATATAAATTCGTCGTCACCAAGCAGCCTCAAAACCGTCATCCCCGAATGTTTTAGTCGGGGATCCAGTACCAACTATTCGTGCAAAGCACGACCTATTAAAAGACGCTGGATTCCCGCCTAAACCCGCGGGAACGACGGGAAAACTGTACTCAAGGAAGAAAAACAGTAACAAAACAACGCACATCCTGATCGCTTGCTGCATTTAACGCAGTTGTCCTGCATTGCGGATCTAAACCTGAGCCCTGGCCTTTTTTTCCCACTTCCTTGAAATACACCCGGATCATGAAACCATCCGACACATTGCCGGAAATTTCACCCCAACCACCCGCCATGCCACGCGCAAGATTGACGCGCCATTGATAGACATCCAGCGACGCCACTTCCGCCGGCGTGCACAAATTCACCACACTACAAACAGGCATAGCACCTGCACCATCCGCATACGACGTCAATGCAACGTTGTAATGCCCAGCAATCGCTCCCGCCACATTCGCACGCACCCTATCTGCCATTTCGCCACTATACAAACTGGCTAAAGAACGAAAATGCGCGATTTTTTGATACCGCAAAGTCGACGCCTGCAAACCCGCCAAGCCAAACAAGGTAAAGGAAACCAATAAAATAGAAATCAGCACCTCCAGCATCCCCGCGCCAGACTGCGTTTTAATTCGTATTAGCTGCACTTAACAGCATCCAAAATCACCCGAATACGCCCAGTACGCGTAATGCAAACAATGCGATTCATCGCCCCATCCACATTAAAAATAAAATGCGCCCCAGTCACCGACCCGATCGGCTCACCCGTGCTGTTGTAGCTAATCTTTTTCGCCGAAGCCACGCTATGCGTTTTGCTGGACAAAGCCGCCTGACGCAGCAAAATCTTCTCCCCGGCATCCACCACACCCAAGCCTGCCGATGCCGTGCCATTCTCCATAAACACCAGCCAACCCACTGCCCAATCACTGGCGTCCCTATCACCGCTAGCTTGGCTACTACAAGCATTACTACCAAATTCCGCATTCACGCTACGACAAATCGTCACCAAACACCCACAAGCAATCGCCTCCGAACGCGCTAATAAATTAGCCGCGATCAGCTCATTCACATGAGCAGACAAACGATTTTCTAACACCATATGCCGCATAGACGGCATTGCCATACCTAGCATCACCGCCAACAAAGTTGCGACAACCAGCGTTTCAACCAACGTATAACCCTTCATCCGCAGCCTCGATTTTGATGTGATCAATCAAGCTAAAAAAGAAGGGAACAGGATAAATTTGGGATTTTGTTTAGGCAATCGCTAACCGAAGGATGTTTGGTTAGGATCAAATTGATGTGGGATAAGGGGGGAGCAGAGAGATTATCTAAAGTGTATTAGCTCAGACAAAATCTGACACATCGATTTAAATACACATAAAATCATCTAAAACTTGCAGATTCGTCACTACCTTTATCGATGGTTCTTTACTGTGACTGACTAAATATCGGCCCTAACCCAAAAATTGGGCACCACCAACGTGCCCATATCAATTACTTCTTCCTCTCAGAAGCATTCACAAACTCCGCAATCACCGCCTGAAATTCGGCTACATCTTCAAAACGTCGATAGACGGATGAAAAACGGATGTAGGCGATTTTGTCGAGGCGTTTTAGTTCGGTCATGACGAGTTCGCCGATGAAGCCGGATTCAATTTCTCGTTGGCCGCTGGAGAGGACTTTTTCTTCGATGTGTTGAACGGCTTCGTCGATTGCTTTGGCGGGAACTGGGCGTTTGCGCAGGGCTAGCATGAGGCTGGCTTGCAGTTTGGCTGAACTAAACTCGGTACGGTTGCCATTTTTCTTGATCACAGAAGGCATGATCAATTCGACGCGCTCGTAAGTAGTAAAACGCTTATCGCATTTGGCGCAACGGCGACGGCGACGGATCGTGTCGCCCTCTTCAGAGACACGCGTGTCGGAGACTTGCGTGTCAATGTGATGACAAAAAGGACATTTCATCGTAATTCAATAATGACGAATGATGACGAAATTTAATCAGCCATAAACCGGGTAAGCATCGGTTAATTGCTTGACTTGCGCTTTAACGCGTTCAATCACACTGGCGTCATTTGGATGATCCAGCACGTCGGCGATTAAATTTCCGACCAAAGTGGCATCGGCCTCTTTAAAACCACGCGTGGTCATAGCGCAACTACCCAAGCGGATGCCGGAAGTGACGAATGGTTTTTCTGGATCGTTTGGAATCGCGTTTTTATTACAAGTCATGTGCGCAGAACCCAAGATGGCTTCTGCTGCCTTACCGGTAATATTTTTGGCACGCAAATCAACCAACATCACGTGTGATTCAGTACGACCAGAAATAATGCGCAGGCCACGGGCAATCAAGGCTTTGGCCAGAGCATCGGCATTTTTAACCACTTGTTGCTGATAGATTTTGAATTCTGGTGCCAAGGCTTCTTTGAAAGCAACGGCTTTACCAGCGATCACGTGCATGAGAGGCCCACCTTGCAACCCTGGGAAAATCGCTGAATTGATGATTTTTTCGTGTTCAGCTTTCATCAAAATAATGCCGCCGCGTGGGCCACGCAGGGATTTATGCGTGGTTGATGTGACAAAGTCAGCGTACGGTACAGGATTAGGATACACGCCAGCGGCGATCAAACCAGCATAATGCGCCATATCCACCATAAAATACGCACCCACTTCTTTGGCGATTTTGGCAAAACGTTCAAAATCGATACGCAAGGAATACGCTGATGCACCAGCGATAATCAACTTAGGCTTGTGCTCACGCGCCAAGCTTTCCATCTTTTCATAATCGATTTCTTCTTTTTCGTTTAAGCCATAAGACACAACATTGAACCATTTACCTGACATATTCAGCGCCATACCATGGGTCAAATGGCCACCTTCTGCCAAGGACATCCCCATGATGGTGTCGCCTGGTTTTAAGACCGAGAAAAACACGCCTTGATTGGCTTGTGAGCCAGAATTTGGCTGCACGTTAGCGGCTTCCGCGCCAAACAACTGCTTCAATCGATCTATCGCCAATTGCTCGACGATGTCCACATTTTCACAACCACCGTAATAGCGCTTGCCTGGATAACCTTCAGCGTATTTATTGGTCAATTGCGAACCTTGCGCTTGCATCACGGCAGGCGAAGTGTAGTTTTCCGAAGCAATCAATTCGATGTGATCTTGTTGACGGGTGTTTTCTTGCAAAATGGCAGACCATAATTCAGCGTCGACATTGGCTAGCGTGTGATCTTTTTGAAACATAAAAACTCCTGTTTATAAATTATGTATAAAAATGCAATGCACAGACTTTGCAAAACTGTGTCCATATGAAGCACAAAGATTGGCGAGCAATGAAGGTCAAGAAAATAGACATGACAGGCAGCCTCGGTCTTATAACTTACATATGGGCTGCCCAGGCGAACGGCGGAAACATTTCACGCTCCCCGGTGGATATCCACCTCAATCAGTTTTGATACTGATTTTTCGCCAGTCACGTGAAATAAAATGGTAGGCGATTGTAAAGGAAGCGCCTAATTTCAGCAAGATCAGAATGAAAAGCGATCGGAATGAGAACCATGATTCAATGAAGCTTCTGGCTTAAATTGTATTTTCTTTAATCGAAGGCCAAGCGCGGCGTAAATAATAAAACATCGACCAAACAGTCAATATAGCAGCTACGCCGATTAACCAGGTTCCAACAACGCCAGTATGCATGGTACCAAATAAAGGGCCGGAATAAAGCAGCATTGGAATCGCGGCCATTTGTGCCATAGTTTTGATTTTTCCGAGAGAACTGACAGCAACCGACTTGGAAGCACCAATCTGCGCCATCCATTCACGCAGTGCAGAAATAGTAATTTCACGGCCGATAATAATAAAAGCAATCGCAGCATTCACGCGATCAAACTGCACCAAGACTAATAATGCGCCAGCCACCATCAACTTATCTGCGACTGGATCAAGAAAAGCGCCAAATGCTGAAGTTTCATTCCAACGCCGCGCTAAAAATCCATCAAACCAATCCGTCACAGCGGCAACAATAAACACAGCGGTCGAAGCAATGCCTTTTTCGTGCAGGGATAGCCATGTATCAGGTAAATAAAATACGCCGACAACCAAAGGAATCAATGCAACGCGCAGCCATGTCAGCAGAATGGGAATATTGAATAACATAATTATTTACAGGCTCATTGGATTTTTATAAAAATTGCAGTAACGCAATCTAACGTACTTTTACGTACTTTTGCGCTACTTTAATGCAATTGTTTATAAATTTCTTCAGCCAACTGGTGTGAAATCCCATCAACCGTCACCAAATCTGCCACACTGGCGTCGATTACACCGCGCAAACCACCAAAACGGGTTAATAATCTTTGCCGCCGTTTGGCACCAATCCCTTCAATTTCTTCCAATTGCGATGTCTGACGTGCCTTGGCGCGTTTTGCACGCATGCCGGTGATGGCAAAACGATGGGCTTCATCACGAATTTGCGCAATCAACATCAATGCAGCGGATTCCTTGCCTAATTCTTTGGCTGCACGGCCATCAACAAATAGCAAGGTTTCCAGTCCTACTTTGCGGTTTTCACCTTTGGCTACACCGACGATGGTACTGATATCCAAGCCCAACTCTTCAAACACCTGACGGGCGACTTCCACCTGCCCTTTGCCACCGTCGATCAAGGTAATATCTGCCATGACACCATCACCTTGCGCAACTTTTTCATACCGACGCATCAATACCTGGCGCATGGCAGCATAATCATCACCAGGTGCAATATTGTTAATGTTGTAACGTCTATACTCACCAGACTGCATCGCATGATGATGGAAAACAACACACGATGCCTGTGTCGCCTCTCCTTGTGTGTGACTAATATCAAAGCATTCAACACGCAACTGATCGCTATCAGCCAGATCGACTTCCAACACCTCCATCAAAGCACGCGTGCGCAATTGCTGCGAACCTTGCTCGGACAAAAAGCGTACTAATGCCATTTCCGCGCCTTTAGACGCCATGTCCAACCACTGACGACGTTGCCCGTGCGGCTGCTGCACAATATGGATGCGATGCCCGCACTGCTCAACCAAGGCCAGGATGAGCGCGGGTTCGTCCAATCCGATATTCACAATAATGGTATTGGGAACAAATTTGTCTATGTAATGCTGCGCCAGGAAAGCTTTTAAAACGACGTTTTCCATCGTTTCTACGTCCGTATTCATGCTTTCCATCCATTTTTGCGCATCACTCCAATGACTGGGAAAATAGGCCCGATCGCCCAAATGCCGTCCGCCCCTGACCATAGCCACATTGACGCAAGCCTGGCCACCTTGAGCGACAACGGCAATGATATCGACATCGGTCTCATCACCAGTTTCCATACTTTGTTGATGCAATACTTTCGATAAAGCCGCGATTTGATTGCGCACTAACGCTGCTTGTTCGAACTTGAGTTCTTGCGCGTAGGCATGCATATCTTTTTCCATCGCCGCCAATACTTCCGTCTGGCGACCACGCAAAAACTTAGCAGCATTTTCTACATCCTTCGCATACTCTTCTTTACTAATCGCCTGCACACAAGGCGCGCTGCAACGATGGATTTGGTGCAACAAACAAGGACGAGTACGATTAGCAAACACGCTGTCTTCACAGGTGCGCAATTGAAATACTTTTTGCAAAATTTGTAGCGATTCCTTGATCGCCCAAACGCTGGGAAACGGGCCAAAATACTGGTTTTTTTTATCCACCGCACCACGGTAATACAACATCCGTGGTACTTCCTGGCCAGTGATTTTGAGATAGGGATAGGATTTGTCATCGCGAAACAAAATGTTAAAACGCGGTTGCAGCGCTTTAATCAAATTGTTTTCCAAAATAAGCGCTTCCGCCTCACTCTGCGTCACTGTCGTTTCCAAACGAGCAATGCGCTCAACCATCATGGCGATACGAGGACTGGTGTGGTTTTTCTGAAAATAACTGGAAACACGCCTCTTCAAATCACGCGCTTTTCCCACGTACAACACCGTGTTGTCAGCATCAAAATAACGATACACACCTGGCAAATGCGGCAATTGCGCTACAGTGGCTAATACGATTTCACGCGGGGTAGATGGTGAAGTTTTAGGCATGAAACATGATTGAACAAATTAATAACTATATTATGCAAACCAGATAACTGTCAGAGCAGGTCTAAGCTAAGACAATTTGGATCAACTCACCACACACCCAGGAACACATCCGGCTGTCGCAACAATAGGCTGGGGCTCACCCTGCCGCTCACCATGAATATAAGTGACACTAAATTTATCGTTACCTTTTGTCAACAAAAATGGGCCGTCACGCAGACCATTTTTAAATCTGCCCGCATATTCCTCAACTCCTGCTTCTGTATGCACGGTTTGGATGGCTTCTCCATGCAATGTGCCATTTTCAAATATACCTTGGGAAACACTTTCCACTGTAATCTTTCGTATTGGCATGTCAACCTTTTTCTCGCCCAACATCAATTGGCCAGAATATTGTTGCGATATGAACGACATCAATTTTCCCTGCCCATGCTTTTGACCATTTTTAAATGCGCCTTCGTATCGAGAAGTTGAATTAGCCATCACACCCTCGCCATCAAAGCTACCCTTTACAAATGTTCCCATGTAAACAATCTGCCCATCAGGACTTGTCCAGACTCCCTGCCCTTCTTGTCTATCAGCCACCCACTCGCCATCGTATTTCTCTTGAGATCCAAGCACCAAAGATGTCCACACCCCTTTGCCATGACGCACATTATCTTCAAAAAGTCCCACGTATTCCGAACCTGCAGAAACCTGTTTTCCCTGGCCACAAAATATGGCATTTCTAAACTCACCAATGTAAAAACAGGTATTGTCCTTATTACGCCATATTCCATGCCCATTCAATTCATGATTATCGAATTTACCGATAAATAAATCACCCGCGCTCAACTTTACTATGCCAATCCCATGGCGCAAGCCTTGTTCATTCAAGTGCCCCAAGAAGACACTACCATCCGGATATTTAATAACAGAGCCCTCTTTTATCGCAACATCCAATAATGCACGTAACAATTGATCATTTTGGTTTTGCGCATAATTCCTTTCTGCCTGAGAAAACAATGAAACCCCATTAACTATCGGATCAAAAATGGATACGCCTTGGTCATACAACCCTTGCGCCATCGCGGCCACCCACTCATCATTACGAGTAAAGTCACATGCGGTAAGCAGGCGTAATTTTTCATCCAAACTTAATGTTCCACCATACTTCCGTAACTCTTGGAAAAAATGAGATACGTCCTCATGAGAACTACACCAAAGCTGGCTCATCAGTTTTTCTTTAGTTCCGGATGTCCACCAATTCGCCAATCCTGTTATGGCTACTCCCCCAACATTTTGTAGTACAGGAAACATTATTTAATCCTTATAAAAACAATTAAATATGATCAAAAATGCAATATAACACCAACAAAATTGCAAAGTAAACAATTATTTATTCAAAATTCCATCAATAAATTTTGCAGCAATTGTTTTGCGGATTGATAACCATCCTCCTGCTGTAAATCATCCCAATTTAATGCTGTGTTTTTGGGGAATAAAGCTTGCAACCGGGTTAAAGAGGAACGCGCAGTTTTTGTATTGCAATCAAATTGCAAGGTATTCAGGAGTTGGTCGGCTTTATCTGGTGAATTACAAATCAAGACCATGTCGCATCCTGCTGCCAATGCCGCGTGCGCGCCGGCAGTGACGTCACCAGCAACACTAGCGCCTTCCATGCTTAAGTCATCGCTGAAAATGACGCCTTGAAAGCCTATGTCATGGCGCAATATGTTCAACCATTTTTTGGAGAATCCAGCCGGATGTGCATCGACTTCGGGATAAATTACATGCGCGGGCATGACGGCGGACAAACTCATGCCTAGTGACTCATAAGGAACCGCATCTTGCGCCAGAATCTCTTGCAAACTGCGCGTATCAACTGGCACAGCGAGGTGAGAATCGGCTGCGACAAAGCCGTGGCCGGGGAAATGCTTGCCGCAGTTTTTCATGCCGCCTAACAACAAGCCGTGATTGACGCTTTTTGCTAACGCGCTCACCACCGCTGGATCACGATGAAACGCCCGGTCGCCTATCACGCTGGATGCGCCGTAATCCAAATCGAGCACAGGTGTGAAGGATAAATCGACGCCACAAGCACGTAATTCAGCTGCCAAAATATATGCCACCGCCGTCGCAGCCTTGCTAGCTTGTGCAGGGTTTTGATCCCACAATCCACCCAACACACGCATAGCCGGTAACTTAGTAAAACCATCAGTTTTGAAACGCTGAACCCGCCCTCCTTCATGATCGACAGCAATCAATACACCAGGCCGGGCGGCGTGGATTGCAGTTGTCAAGGCAGTTAATTGAGCACGATTTTCATAATTACGAGCAAATAAAATGACGCCACCAGTCAAAGGGTGTTGAATGCGGCGAATATCGTCGGTGGTCAGGGTGGTGGAAACAACGTCCAGCATGACTGGGCCTAGGTTGGATTGTGTATTGCTCATATTCTTTATCTCACTCATTTTGATGTCAGAATTACAAAATTTCGCTGTACCAGCTAAGTAGGGTGCAATAAGCGTAGCGCATTACACCTTCATCAAAGACAACATACGGCGCAATGCGCTGCGCTTATTGACGACCTACAAGGTCAGGTAAACATTTCTAGTACTTCAACTCTTTTCCACAACCACAAACGCCACCGCATAGTCAGCTTCGTCACTAATCGAAACCTGCGCCGTCAATCCATGTTGCGTCATCCATTCTGCCAAAGCACCACTGGTCACCCATGTTGGCCGACCGCTAGGTTCGCTCGATATTTGCATCGCATGCCAGTTCATGGGTATTTGCAAATTCATCGCTTTGAGGAAAGCTTCTTTCGCAGCAAACCGAGTAGCCAAGAAACGAATCGCACGAGCGGCTACTTTTTCCTGGCGTTGCTTGTAGATAGGTAATTCCAAAGGGCCAAGGATTTTTTCTGCTAGACGATCACCATGCCTCGCACAGGCTGCCTGTATGCGTGAAATTTGAATAATGTCCGTACCGATGCCGACAATCATCGCGTCATCAAGCAAGATTGAGCGCAGCTAAACGCGCGGACCACATCAGGGCTTTCATCTCCTGCACCGCCGCTTGCCAACCGACAAATACCGCGTGCGCCACGATGGCATGACCGATATTGAGCTCGGTGATATCAGCAATCGCCGCAATCGCCTGCACATTGGTGTAATGCAAACCATGACCGGCATTAACGATCAAGCCACGCTTCACGCCTTCTATCGCGCTTTGCTGCACCCGCGCTAACGCTGCTTGCTGCTTTTCTGCATCGTCAGCATCGGCATAAGTACCGGTATGCAATTCAATCACAGGCGCACCGGCTTCTGCTGCGGCTTGTACTTGTAAGGGATCGGGATCGATGAATAGGCTGACACGAATATTTTCAGCCTGCAATTGTTTAACCGCTGCCTGCACTTGCGAGAAAAGACGTACTACATCCAATCCACCTTCTGTGGTGATTTCAGCACGCCGTTCTGGCACCAGACAGGCATCCTGTGGTTTGATGCGACAAGCAAAATCCAGCATTTCTGCCGTGATCGCAGATTCCAGATTCATACGCGTCTTTAACAATGGACGGATTGCAATCACGTCTGCATCTTTGATATGACGACGATCTTCCCGCAAGTGCAAAGTAATCGCATCTGCGCCAGCCTCTTCTGCCAACAAAGCCGCACGTACGGGATCCGGGTACGTCGCTGCCCGTGCATTACGCAACGTCGCAACGTGGTCAATATTGATGCCCAGAGCGATACTTGGTTGATTCGCTTGCAAGAAATTCATAGCAATTGGCTCCTATAACTGCATTAAATCTAACAAAATTTGTCGGGTATTGAGTGACGCATTGCCCAAATGATGGGTTAGCAAAGCGCGCATCAGGAATTTACTTTGCAGCTGCGTGGTCACGTCTTCATAATCCTCACGCTCAATATCAAGCAGAGTTTTACCGGAAATCGGCGGCCAACTATCGACAGATTGCGCCGGACGCGGGCCGCGCTCAGGATCCACCACATACAATTGCAAAGGATCAATTTCCTGCTTACTGGCGGTGCAGATGGTGAAATCACTCAGGACACCGATTTCCTTCAGCAGCGCCCTTTCAAATTTTCGCAATACGATAGAGACTGACTCATCGTGCGCCAACTGGTTGAGTGTACTCACGTAATGATTAAATAAGGCTGGATGTGGATCATCACGCGCCAGCATTTTGACCAGCAATTCATTGATGTAAAAACCGCACAACAAGGCGGATTTTTCCAGCGGCAAAAGACCACCCACCCATTCCGCCGCATGCAAATTACGTAATTCAGATTTGCCACTCCAAGTGACAGAAAGCGGTTGAAAAGTTTGCAACACACCACGCAAAGCGGAATGTGGCCGTTTGGCGCCCTTGGCAATCAAAGCAACACGACCATAATCACGTGCAAATATGTCAACAATTAGACTGGTTTCTTTGTAAGGATAACTGTGGAGCACAAAGCCAGGTTGATGGACGATGCGATGTTCTTTTTTGTAGTCTTTTTGGCTGTCTTTGTTAAGCACTGGTCAACACTGCAACATGAGATTCTTTGAATTACTCGTAACCGTAAGCACGCAAACCGGCTTCGTTATCTGCCCAGCCTGATTTCACCTTCACCCAAATCTCAAGATACACCGGCGCGTCGAATAACTTTTCCATATCGAGCCGCGATTGCGTGGAAATTTCTTTCAACCGACTCCCTTTTTGCCCAATCACCATCGATTTTTGCGTGTCACGCTCAACCAAAATGGCAGCAAAAATACGCCGCAAATTGCCTTCTTGCTCGAATTTTTCAATCACTACTGTACTGGTATAAGGCAATTCGTCACCAACTAGACGAAACAATTTTTCCCGCACAATTTCTGCAGCCAAAAATTTTTCGCTGCGATCAGTAATATCGTCTTCGCCAAAAATAGGAGGATTTTCAGGCAAAACGCGTTTGATTTCAGTCTGTAAATTATCCAGTTGAAAACGCAACTTGGCCGAGACCGGCACAATCGCAAAAAAATCACGTTTAGCCGCTATCTTCTGCACAAATGGCAATAGCACGGCTTTATCTTTCACATGATCAGCTTTATTAATGACCAAAATGCATGGCACATTGTTTGGGATCAAATCCAACACTTGCTGATCAGCCGTACCAAAAATACCCGCTTCGATGACAAATAAGACAACATCAGATGAAGTCAACGTGTTATTGACTGTCTTATTCAAAGTTTTATTCAAAGCATGCGCATGACGGGTCTGAAAACCTGGGGTATCCACATAAATAAATTGTGCATCAGCGACTGTGTTAATACCAGTAATACGATGACGTGTAGTTTGCGCTTTACGCGAAGTGATACTAACTTTGGCACCAATTAAGGTATTCATCAAAGTCGATTTACCCACATTAGGACGGCCAACAATCGCAACATAACCGCAGCGAAAAGTGGTATCTGAACCTGGCGTTGCAACTGTTGCGGCAGACGCTGGAATGAATTCTGTCATACGATTTTGCGCATTAGGTAAAGAATAAAATTGCAATAAACTTAATCAAGTTACTTAACTTCATTGGATTCATCTGATTGAATCGTTGCAACTCCAATCAGCTTAAGTTGTGTAGGATGCGCTTGTTTTTTGCGTCCAGAGGAGGGCCCTTTCATCAAAGCAGCCGGTACGGCATCTAAAGCCAACTGAGCCGCCGCCTGCTCCCCAGCCCGCCGACTAATGCCACGGCCGTAAACACGAATAGCCAGTTTGGGAATCACGCATTCAATTTCGAATTCCTGACTATGTGCCGCACCACGCGTCGCAACCACGCTATATTGAGGCAAGGAAATTCTTTTGCTTTGCAAACACTCTTGCAACAAAGTTTTTGCATCTTTTCCTAAAGCATGTGGATCGACAGTATCCAACATAGGCAAATACAAGGCACGAATAACGTTCTGCACCACAGGAAATCCTGCATCTAAAAACACAGCGCCTAATACGGCCTCTAGTGTATCTGCCAAAATAGATGGGCGGCGAAAGCCACCTGATTTCAACTCACCTTCACCCAAACGTAAAAATTGCGACAAACCAAGATTTTGTGCAATTTCATACAAGGTCTGCTGCTTAACTAAATTAGCACGCAAGCGGGATAAATCCCCTTCATCAATATTGCCATACCGCTCATAAAGAAAAGTTGCAATCACGCAATTCAAAACTGAATCACCCAAAAATTCAAGCCGCTCATTATGAGAAACGCTATGACTACGATGCGTCAAAGCCTGTTGCAATAATTTAATATTGTGAAAAGTATGGCCCAGCCTGTTTTGCAATAGCATAGGATCCATGTGCATTGATCGCTCTAAAGTGTATTACTTTGTTAATTAATTGGTACTTTTAGTCGTAGATTTAGCAGTGGAACCGACATAATCAAACACTAAGCTAACCGGACCAAATAGAGGATATTTTTTTTGGTAAGCGAAACTCACATCAAACTCACCACCACGCTGAATAATTTCTAGGTCTCGACTAGAAATCGACGTAATTTGATAAACACTAACTTGCTTATCAAAAGAATCCTGAATTTCTCTCGCGCTATTACTTGATGTTTTAGCTGCCACAATTGCCCGCTGGACAGCATTGTATTCAATTGCCGCTGGCACTACTTTAACCGCCACAACGACAGCCACAAACATAATAGCCAACGCAAAAATAAGACTAGATAACGCCAAACCTTGTTGCCAAATTTTTGCCCGGTACTTCATTAAAACGATCCTAGTTTTACTAAAAAATGATTAAGACTTTTAAGGCTATCGCAACTATTTAAAACTACCAATACGTTTTACATTATTCCAATTCATCCAAACAAAAAATGCCTTACCCACAATATTTTTATCCGGAACAAAACCCCAATAACGACTATCCGCACTGTTGTCACGATTATCACCCATCATGAAATAATGACCAGCTGGAACAGTACAAGCAAAACCTTCGGCATTGTAGTTGCACAACTCACGCTGAGGAAAATCATCAGGATTGCGTACGAAGCTTGGTGCAAGTTCGTCATTCAAAATTTTATGCTGCACCACGCCAAAATTTTCCACAAATTGCTTCGAGTAAGTTAAATTTTCTTCATTCAAATAGTCCGGTAATGCCTGATAAGACAGCACTTTTCCATTCACCGTCAAACGCTTGTTTTCGTATACAACCCTATCGCCAGGAACACCAACTACGCGTTTAATGTAGTCCAATGACATATCTTTGGGATATTTAAAAACCATCACATCACCACGTTGTGGATTGTTCAATTCAATAATTTTTTTATTGATAATTGGCAATCTAATGCCGTAAGTAAACTTATTAACCAAAATTAAATCACCAATCACCAAAGTAGGCACCATGGAACTTGACGGTATTTTGAATGGTTCAAACAAAAATGAACGCAAAAAAAACACCAACGCAATCACAGGGAAAAAGCTACCAGAATACTCTACCCACATTGGTCTTTTAAGCAGATTAGCTTCTATCTCAGCACGATTGCTTTCTTGAGCACGCACCCCCTCGGCCTGCAATTTTGCATTACGAGCGTCAAACTCACGCAAAGCAGCATCGGCTATCAAGCGACGTTGTTTAGCCAAGTAAAACACATCTAAAAACCAAACTATGCCAGTAACAATAGTGAGGACAAATAAGATCAGGGCAAAATTGCTTAATATGTCTTGCATGTTTATTGATCATCCACTTGTAAAATCGCCAAAAATGCTTCTTGTGGAATCTCAACAGAACCCACTTGTTTCATGCGCTTCTTACCTGCTTTTTGTTTTTCGAGCAATTTCCGTTTACGGCTAATATCACCACCATAACATTTTGCCAACACATTTTTACGTAATGCTTTCACGTTTTCACGCGAAATAATATTCGAACCAATTGTTGCCTGAATTGCCACATCAAACATTTGACGCGGGATCAATTCACGCATCTTGCTAGCAATCATACGACCGCGATATTGGCTATTAGAGCGATGCACGATCATGGCCAACGCATCGACACGTTCGCTATTGATCAGCATATCGACTTTAACTACGTCTGCTGGCTGATATTGTTTAAATTCATACTCCATGGAGGCATAGCCACGAGACGTGGATTTCAACTTATCAAAAAAATCCAGCACGATTTCTGCCATCGGCATTTCATAAGTCAGCTTGACTTGCTTGCCGTGATAGCTCATGTCGAGTTGAATACCTCGCTTTTGAACACATAAAGTAATGACTGAACCCACGTATTCCTGAGGCATATATAAGCTGACCAAGACAATCGGCTCCCGAACCTCTTCGATCTTGGAAGGATCTGGCATTTTGGAAGGATTATCGACTTTAATCAGCGTGCCATCACGCTGCAAAACTTCGTAGATGACCGTTGGCGCCGTGGTAATCAAATCCATGTCAAATTCGCGCTCAAGGCGCTCCTGCACGATTTCCATGTGCAACAAACCCAGGAAACCACAGCGAAAGCCAAAACCCAAAGCTTGCGATACTTCTGGTTCGTACTGCAGCGCAGCGTCGTTCAACTTCAATTTTTCTAACGAGTCGCGCAAAGCATCGTATTGATTGGCTTCGACTGGAAACAACCCGGCAAACACCTGTGGCTGCACTTCTTTGAAACCCGGCAAAGGAGCAGCAGCAGGTTTATTTACCAAAGTGACGGTATCGCCAACTTTGGCCGCTTTTAATTCTTTAATACCAGCAATGACAAAACCAACTTGACCAGCTGTTAATGCAGGACGTGGTACGGATTTAGGCGTAAAGACACCAACACTTTCGATCAAATGCTGAGAGCCGCTGGCCATTAACAAGATCTTATCTTTCGGTGACAACGTACCGTTGATGACACGCACCAACATCACCACACCAACATAATTATCGAACCAGGAATCTACTACCAATGCTTGCAAAGGCGCATCTACATCACCCTCTGGAGGCGGCACCTTACTGATCAATGACTCCAACACATCCAGCACACCGAGACCCGTTTTGGCGGAACAATGTACAGCATCCGCAGCATCAATACCAATCACATCCTCAATTTCGGCAATCGCAGTTGGCGGATCGGCATTCGGCAAATCAATTTTATTCAGCACCGGCACGACTTCAACACCCAAATCGAGCGCGGTGTAGCAATTGGCAACGGTTTGCGCTTCAACACCTTGCGATGCATCCACGACCAGCAATGCACCTTCGCAAGCTGACAATGAACGACTCACTTCATAACTGAAATCGACATGGCCTGGCGTATCGATCAAGTTCAAGTTGTAAACCTGACCATCGCGAGCCTTGTATGAGAGCGCAGCTGTTTGCGCCTTGATAGTAATGCCGCGTTCACGCTCCAAATCCATGGAGTCTAAAACCTGCGACTCCATCTCACGCTCAGATAAGCCGCCACACAGTTGAATAATACGATCGGCTAACGTTGATTTGCCATGATCAATATGAGCAATGATGGAAAAATTGCGTATGTTTTTCATTAAAAATGCGATTCTCAAAACACGCCAAATTACGCTAATTGAGAACGCATTCTCGATTAGCGACTGAACTTAGAATATGGAAACAAACGATGGGCCAACTAATCCGAGCAATCACAAATTATGACTCTGTGTATTATCAGGAGGGCTTTTACGCTTAGTTACTTTGATCCCAACTCGGCAAAATTTATTATTACGGCGGCATTCTACCGGATTTCAAAGGAAAAAATC
>JAGKXB010000009.1 GCA_021151485.1 Oxalobacteraceae bacterium
TTATTCAACTTCTCTCCATACAATAACAAAAATATTAATTAAATAATCTTATTTAATTTTTTAAACTTTATTTAAATTTCACTTTAGCAACAACACGCATCTGCAAAGTCGTTTCACCTGGCTCAAAATTCGGTTCTTCTACCGATACAGATTCCATCGCTGCGGCAGAACGCATCATCATTTTTGGGCTAGCGTTATCCGACATTTGCGCGTACGCTCCGGAAGCTTCGAAATCCACCGTATCCAATATTGCATCAGACGGATCACGCCCCATTGCTTTGGCAATTGCACCAATACGTTCGGTTAAATTTTGATAAGCGGCAGCAATTCTTTGCTCATCCAATTTTTTAACTGTTGTTTCCGACAAAGAAAAATTCAAACCACTCAATCCCAACACACTCTGCGCGGCGGCAATAGCTTTAGGTAAACGACTCAAATTACTTGTGGTCACATCCAAATATTGACCAACACGCCAGCTCACAACGCGCCTCGCTGTATTGTTTTGTTTTGGCTGATCTTCCGAATACACAGGATAAGTATAGTAACCACGCGTCTTCAGAATCGCCTGATCGTCTTCTCGCTTAAGCAGCGCCATGCCCTGCTTCATTTTTTGATTAACACGTGAAGCGGCCAGTGCTTTGTCCTTATCTTGTTCTTCAATCATCAATGTGGCATGCGCTTCGTCGTTGGAATGTTTTACCTCGCCAAAAGCAGGCACCACGAGCATAGTCCCCGTCGTTTTAATAGACGTTGACTGCGCCTGTGCTTGTACCTCTGCAGAAAAAACGCCCAGCAGGATTGATGACAACAAGAATCGTTTTGACCACAAAGCAGCAACATTCATGTTCTTTATTTCCCTAAATAAACATCCCCCGCCCAAGAAAAAACTTGGATGGGGGATGAGATTGATGCTATAAAATTAACAATTGCAAATAAAAATTAATTTTTTGATTGATCAACTAATTTGTTCTTTGCGATCCAAGGCATCATGGCACGCAATTTGCTACCGACTTCTTCAATTTGATGTTCTGCGGTCAAACGACGACGAGAAATCAAAGTTGGCGCACCCGCTTTGTTTTCCAAGATAAAGCTCTTCGCGTACTCACCTGTTTGGATGTCTTTCAAACATTGACGCATTGCATTTTTAGTATCTTCAGTCACAACACGTGGGCCTGTTACATACTCGCCGTACTCAGCATTATTAGAAATTGAATAATTCATGTTGGCAATACCGCCTTCGTAAATCAAATCAACGATCAATTTCAATTCATGCAAGCATTCGAAATAAGCCATTTCAGGCGCATAACCAGCTTCAACCAATGTTTCAAAACCTGCTTTGATCAACTCAACCGCGCCACCGCACAACACAGCTTGCTCACCAAACAAATCAGTTTCCGTTTCTTCACGGAAATTAGTTTCGATAATGCCAGCACGACCACCGCCATTTGCCATTGCGTAAGACAAAGCGATATCACGAGCAACGCCAGATTTATCTTGGTATACCGCGATCAAATGTGGCACGCCACCACCTTGTGTGTAAGTACCACGTACCGTATGGCCTGGTGCTTTTGGTGCGATCATGATGACGTCTAAATCCGCGCGTGGTACCACTTGACCATAATGCACGTTGAAACCATGAGCAAAAGCGAGCACTGCGCCTTTTTTTGCATATGGTGCAATATTTTCATTGTAAACCTGAGCGATATTTTCATCTGGCAACAACACCATGATGACATCAGCTGCTTGAACAGCCTCATTGACTTCCGCCACATTCAAACCAGCGCCTTTAGCCTTATTCCAGGATGCGCCATCTTTACGTAAACCAACAGTCACGTTACAGCCAGAGTCGTTCAAATTCTGTGCGTGAGCGTGGCCTTGTGAGCCATAACCGATGATGGCAACATTTTTGCCCTTGATTAAAGAAAGGTTGCAATCTTTATCGTAAAAAACGTTCATTATTTTTCCTATTTATTTAAATGATGTATTACCAAATTTCAAAATTACCGAATTTCAAATTCCCTTAAGCATCAAGCCTTGAGCACACGTTCACCGCGCCCAATCCCAGAACCACCAGTACGTACAGTTTCCAAAATCGCCGAACGATCGATAGCATCAATAAATGCATCAAGCTTGGCTTTATTACCAGTCAATTCGATTGTGTAAGCTTTATCAGTCACATCAATCACACGACCGCGGAAAATATCCACAGTACGCTTCATTTCCTCACGCTCTTTGCCAACCGCGCGTACTTTGATCAGCATTAGTTCTCGCTCTATGTATGCCCCTTCGGTCAAATCAACAACCTTGACCACTTCGATCAAACGATTCAAATGCTTAGTGATTTGTTCGATGATGTCATCGGATCCGCTCGTGACTATCGTCATGCGTGACAAAGTTGCATCTTCCGTCGGTGCAACGGTCAGAGTTTCAATATTATAGCCGCGTGCCGAAAACAGGCCAACCACGCGTGATAACGCACCCGATTCATTTTCCAACAATAGAGAAATGATATGTCGCATGATTACAAATCCTCCGAACCCAACAACATTTCAGTCAATCCCTTACCAGCCTTGACCATGGGCCAGACATTTTCAGTTTGATCCGTAATGAAATTCATAAACACCAGCTTATCTTTCATCGCAAATGCTTCTTTCAAAGCAGTATCCACGTCACCAGCATGTTCAATATTCATACCAACATGACCGTAAGATTCCGCCAATTTTTTAAAATCTGGCAATGAATTTAGGTAGGATTCAGAATAACGTGAGCCATAATCGATTTGCTGCCACTGACGCACCATACCCAACGCGCGATTATTCAACATAATAATTTTTGGCGTCAGGTGATATTGCTTACAAGTTCCCAACTCCTGAATACACATCTGAATCGAGCCTTCACCTGTAATACAAGCCACTGTGGCATCAGGATTAGCCATTTGTACGCCCATTGCGTATGGCAAACCAACACCCATCGTCCCCAAACCACCTGAATTAATCCAACGCCGCGGTTTATCAAAGCGATAGTATTGCGCAGCCCACATTTGATGCTGCCCAACGTCTGATGTAACGAAAGCCTCACCTTTGGTGACTTCCCACACTTTTTCAATCACTGACTGTGGCTTGATGACTTGACTTGAATGGGTGTACTTCAAGCAATCACGACCACGCCATTCATTGATTTGCTTCCACCAATCCGATGTCTTGGAAGCGTTAATTTTGATCTCAGGCAAATTAAGTTGAGTAATAAATTCCTGCAATACATCTTTGACGTTGCCAACAATGGGAACGTCCACTTTCACTCGCTTGGAAATGGAGGAAGGATCAATATCAATGTGAATGATTTTGCGTGGATGCAAGGCAAAATGTTTAGGATTACCAATCACGCGATCATCGAAACGTGCACCAATCGCAATCAACACATCGCAGTGCTGCATTGCCATATTGGCTTCGTACGTACCATGCATTCCGGGCATGCCAACAAATTTTTCACTTGTAGCCCTGTAAGCTCCCAAACCCATCAAAGTATTGGTACAGGGAAAACCAAGTTTATCAACCAGTTGATTCAATTCAGGCGCAGCATCGGCGAGTATCACACCACCACCTGTGTAAATCATTGGACGTTCAGCTTGCAGCAGTAACTGTACGGCCTTACGAATTTGTCCAGAATGCCCTTTATCTACGGGTTTGTAGGAACGCATTTCGACTTCTTTTGGATAAGCATAAACATGCTTATGCATGGTGATATCTTTTGGAATATCAACCAAAACAGGACCTGGCCGACCAGTCGTCGCAATAAAAAATGCTTTCTTAATGGTTGTCGCCAAATCCTTGATGTCTTTTACCAGGAAATTGTGTTTGACACATGGGCGAGTAATGCCAACCGTATCGCACTCTTGAAAAGCATCTTGACCAATGGCATGACTTGGCACCTGACCAGAAATGACCACCATTGGAATAGAATCCATATAAGCAGTCGCCAAGCCTGTCACCGCGTTCGTCACACCGGGACCAGAAGTGACTAAAGCAACGCCTACTTTCTGTGAACTACGAGAATAAGCATCCGCCGCATGGATCGCAGCTTGCTCATGACGTACCAGAATATGTTGAAATTTGTTTTGATTGAAGATTGCATCGTAGATGCACAAAACGGCACCACCTGGATAACCGAAAATATGTTCTACGCCTTCTTCTGCTAGACAGCGCACGAGTATTTCTGCGCCAGTTAATTCTAAATTTTCTTCCAAGCTCATATATATCATTCCTTTCAAGGTCCATTGGAGATTGATCGGATGCTCTCCCCTAAAAACATCTCGCGCTTGTGGCGCGGGTTAGAGCAAACTGCTTCTTAAATGTTAAAGCGCGTCTCGTCGGCAGGCTGCATCTTGCGCTGCGCGCGAAAAGACCATAGCACTTCTGGATTGTGAAGTGTGCCACACGTTACTGCGTTGCAGCATTTTGGTCAAGTCAAATTCGATTCAAATTTAACCAAAGACTAAAAAATACAATTAGAATTGAGAGCTTTGCATAAGCTTTCGCATAAGTAATACTTGTAATATTTATTAAGCACAGAAATTGTTACGTATATCCTTTTACCCCTTTAACGCCATGAAATATTGCACCACATAGCATGGCCACCGACAAAGAACTTTCCGACTTTCTCAACAATGTAGAACGTCGCGCATTTAAACAAGCTGTGTACGCAGTTCGGAAAGACGAGGCTGCGCTTGATGTCGTGCAAGACGCAATGATTAAGCTAGCCGAAAAATACGGCGACAAGTCGGCAGCCGAACTCCCTCTTTTATTTCAACGCATCTTACAAAACACCATACGCGACTATTTTCGACGCGAAAAAACTCGCAATACTTGGATCAGCCTATTTTCCGGCATAGGCAATACCGATGAAGAACACGAAAATTTCGATCTACTAGAATCTTATGATGCCGAAGAGGAAAATCAGAGTACAAACACAGAATCCAGTGCAGACAAACTTGAACGTATGCAAGTACTGAATATAATTGACGAGGAGGTACAAAAACTCCCCACTCGTCAACGAGAAGCATTCCTCATGCGTTACTGGGAAGACATGGATGTCGCCGAAACAGCTGCAGCAATGGGATGTTCAGAAGGCAGCGTAAAAACTCATTGCTCAAGAGCAACAAATGCTTTGGCACAGTCCTTAAAAGCCAAAGGAATCTATTTATGAATACTACAGAACTCAATTTCGCTTACAAAGTGCGGCATGCGCTCAATGAAAATATCGATAATTTGCCGCCTTCCAATATTGCTCGTCTGAATAAAGCTCGTAGTATTGCCTTGTCTCGCAAGAAAAAAGACTCATCATTGAAATTATTTATATCGCAACAAGTATTCGCAACAAATACCGGCCATTTCTTTGGCCAACCATTTTCTTATGTCGCTCGCAGCATTGGCGCAACTATTCCATTGTTAATTTTGGTTGTGGGTTTGATCAGCATTTATCAATTTGAACAACAACAACGCATTAAAGAAACTGCTGATTTAGACACTGCTGTGTTGTCAGATGAATTGCCAGTCTCTGCATACCTTGATCATGGTTTTAATGCCTACCTTGCCAGTCGAGGGGAATAAGCGTGAAAACGGGCGGTGCACAAATTCTTACTTTGTTAAACATAAGTGCTATTGGTTTTTCATTTATTTTCGGCAATTTAGCTTGTGCAACGGATGATGTTGCCCCTTCTAACCCACTCCAAACATCCCCCTCCCTTATTAGTCCAAGCATAAGCCCAAAGATTGTCGTGCCCTCCTCCGTCAGCGCCACAAAAAAAATAGTATCCAAACCAGCAGAAAAACCTCTTTGGAATGAGCTCACCCCGGCGCAAAAATTAGTACTGTCTCCATTAGCACCAGAATGGAACAAACTCGAAAAATTACGTAAAGCAAAATGGTTGGAAATAGCGGAAAAATTCCAAGCCATGAAACCAGAGGAACAGCAACGTATGCACGATCGCATGCGTGAGTGGGCAAAATTAACCCCTGAGCAACGGCGTCTGGCGCGTGAGAATTTTTCACGCGCAAATAAAATTGATCGTGCGAAAAAGTCTGTTCAATGGCAACAATATCAACAACTATCAGAAGAACAAAAAAAACAACTGGCGGCACGTGCTGTGCGAAAAAAACAACTCGCGAATCTTCCTTCCACCACTCAAAGCAAGCAAAAAACGGTAACGCCAATTAAATCCAAAACAAGTCCTGCGATATTGAAGCAAGTAGAAATAAATCAAACAACACCACAAACTATTCAGCAAACAACGCAGCCAACAACTACTGTGCTGCCTGACTTACACTCAACAGAGAAATAAATGGCTCTTCCACTAAATAGCATTGAAATTGTGCCAACCGCAGGCTTAAAACATCGCCTCATCTGCTTTGTTTATGAAATCTTTTTGGTGTTTGGCGTGCTTTTCTTTGCCGTTGCAATCAATTATTTATTTATGACATTGATTCCCAATGAAACCCTAAAGTCACGTTATGCCATGCAAATATGGCTGTTTCTGGTATTGGGCGGATATTTTGTTTTCTTCTGGCGCAAGGGAGGGCAAACGTTGGCTATGAAAACATGGCGCATTCAACTTATTGCACCAGGATTAGTACGCTTGCCCTTAGGAAAAGCCATTGCGCGTTATTTACTTGCTTGGATGTGGTTTTTACCAGCAATGGTGGTTAATAGTGCATTGGGTTTGAAGGGCTGGGCGACCTTTGGTATTTTTTTGTTAGGTATAGTTCTTTGGGCTCTAACTGCAATATTTAGCAAAGATCACCAATTTCTGCACGACAGCTTAATCGGTACTAGATTAGTTCGTATTGCAAATAAATCTAGCTAACAATCTAACGCTCGCCTGAAATCTTCCACTAGATCAACAGTATCCTCTATACCGATCGATACCCTAATTAAAGATTCTGCAATCCCCATGCTAGCGCGGCGCTGTGCACCCATTTCGTAAAAAATGGTGTGAGCAACGGGGATCACCAAGGTGCGGTTATCGCCAAGATTACTAGCTGAAATCCCCAGTTTTAAGCGATTTAGATAATCGAAGCAATCGATTCCTTCTTTTAATTCGAAGCTGAATAAAGAGCCATAAGCACGAAATAAGCTAGTCGCTCTTTCATGTTGTGGATGAGATGACAAGCCAGGATAGTGTACTGCAGCAACGCGTTCATCCGCTTGCAACATTTGCGCCACTGCCAATGCATTTGCGCATGTGCGCTCCATCCGCAAAGCCAATGTTTCACTACCAATCGCAAGATGATGCGCTGCTTCTGCACTCAAGCTGGCACCAAAATCACGCAAGGCTTTGGCACGAACCTGCGTCATACCCCATTGTGCTGGTGAATTGCGTTTGTAGGTATCGATAATGCCAGGGAATTGGCTCCAGTCATACAAACCCGTATCAGTCAAACTGCCACCCAAGGCATTGCCGTGACCACCAATTGATTTGGTTAACGCATTAACAATCAAACTAGCACCCACGGATTTGGGCTGAAACAGATAAGGCGACGTCATCGTGTTATCGACAACGTACAAAATACCTCGCTCTTGGCACAATTGGCCAATACGCTCCAAATCGGCAATTTGAGTACGTGGGTTGGCGATTGTTTCTACAAATACCATACGAGTTGCGGGTGTCAACGCGGCGGCAACTTGATTCACATCCGTAGCATCTACAAAAGAAACATCGATACCTAAACCACTTACCGTTTGCCACAAACTATTGGTGTTGCCAAATAAAAAAGAAGAAGAAACAACATGATCACCCTGACGCAACAAGGCCTGACACAGCGCACCAATCGCAGCCATGCCAGTTGCAAAACAGATGCTCGCATGCCCTGCTTCCATTCGAGTTACCTTGTCTTCCAAGGCGGAAACCGTTGGATTACCTTGCCGCCCATAACGATAACCCGCTTGCTTACCTTGAAAAACAGTAGCCAATTCACGCGCATCCTCATAAGCAAAAGTAACAGAATTATGAATAGGTTTATGCAATGAGCCATGTTCAATTGGTTTTTGCCTATCACTATGCAAAATAGAAGTAGTAAAACCGTAAGTTTTCATATTTTTTTTATTACTTAAATTACTCAAATTGCTTGAATTGGTTAAATTGCTCTGATCACTTTAATGCAAACTTAGCCATTCGCCCCTAAATTTAAAGGTAATTGAGATCGAACCATGCTGTCATTTTCTGCTTTCGAATGATTGCGAACAAACTCAACACGATCTAAATAATCACGCGAAACATCACCAGTAATATAAACACCGTCAAAACAAGAGGCCTCAAAATCTTTCAAATTTGAATTGACATCAGATATAGAACGCTTAAGCGCATCCACATCTTGATAAACCAATGCATCCGCTGTGATTTCACTGCAAATTTGCTCGTTACTACGGCCATAAGCAATCAGTTCATTGCGTGTTGGCATGTCAATTCCATACACATTTGGATAGATGACTGGTGGCGCAGCTGAGGCAAAAATAACGCGCTTTGCACCTGCTTCGCGTGCCATTTGCACAATTTCACGACTCGTCGTACCACGTACAATGGAGTCATCCACTAACAACACCGTTTTATCCTTAAATTCAGAAGAAATCGCATTTAATTTTTGACGCACGGATTTTTTACGTATTTCCTGACCAGGCATTAAGAAAGTACGACCGATATAGCGATTTTTCACAAACCCTTCCCGATAATCCAAATTCAACTTACTAGCCAGCTCCATCGCAGCTGGACGGGAAGAGTCTGGAATGGGCATCACCACATCAATATTACCCTGAGAAAATTCGCGTTTGACTTTGTCTGCCAAATATTCACCCATTTTTAAACGGGTTGCATACACAGAAGCACCGTCAATAATCGAATCAGGGCGCGCCAAATAAACGAACTCAAACGCACATGGATTCAATACCGAATTTTCCGCACATTGTTTGTGATAAAAATTCGCATCATTGTCAATAAAGATGGCTTCACCTGGCATCACATCACGCAAGAAACGGAAGCCCAAGCCTTCCAATGCGACAGATTCACTAGCGATCAAATATTCGAGACCTTTGTCCGTTTCATTCACACCGATACATAAAGGGCGAATCCCAAACGGATCACGAAATGCGAGCAAACCTACCCCAGCAATTTGGGCCACTGCCGCATACGCGCCACGCACACGCTTATGCAATACTGCAACCGCTTTAAACAAAGAGTCTGGATCTAACGAATAGCCAACTGTTGCTTCTTGAATCTCATGTGCCAATACGTTTAATAACAGTTCCGAATCAGAATTGGTATTAATATGGCGACGATCATTCTTGAACATCTCAATCTTGAGTTGTTCCATATTCGTCAAATTACCGTTATGCGCCAAAGTAATGCCAAATGGCGAATTCACATAAAACGGTTGCGCCTCTTCTTCGCTGGAAGAACCTGCGGTCGGATAACGCACATGACCAATTCCTGAATTACCTTGTAGAGTACGCATATTTCGTGTACGAAACACATCACGCACTAGGCCATTCGCTTTATGCATGGAAAACATGCCGTTATGACTACTTGCAATCCCTGCCGCATCCTGACCACGATGTTGCAACAACAACAAAGCGTCATACATTAATTGATTCACAGGATGGTGAGAAACAACGCCAACAATGCCACACATGGTGTGCTCCTAAGCTAAATGTAAAATTAAAACTGTATATGTTGCGAAAAACTAAGTGGTAAAAAAGGCTTAATGGTACGTGCCGCCGTTTCGGCCATAGGGCTAAATAACGCGTGCGTCCAAAAATCTTGCTTGGGAATCGAGGTCATACCACACAACAAAACCATGGTCATAATAATGATGCCAGCTCTTGCCAGTCCAAACAAACTACCCAAACCACGATCCACCAACGTCAATCCGCTTGCTTTGATAACCGCATTCATCGCCGCAATTAACAAGGACATCAAAATTCTTGTTCCAATAAATAAAACGGCAAATGCGACAATTAAACGCACCACATCGCCCGGTATCATACTTGGTAACCATCGCGCTAACGTTTCACCATAAGCGTTAGCGATGACAAAAGCAGCTATCCAAGCCAACAAAGATAAAATTTCCTTGACCAAACCACGCAAGGTACTAATGACGACTGAACAAGCAAAAACAAATAAAACCAGATAATCAAAAATAGTCATGATTAGTTAATCATTGGCAAATCATTAATCATCATGCTAATTTCATCATAAGGGCAATACAGTGCCGCTCAAGCCCAACTTTTGTAACTTACTACGAACCTTTTCCGCCTCTTCTTTATTGGTATAAGGCCCAACACGGATTCTGGTCCACTCACCAGTTTGCGTCGCCACTTTTTGCGTATGCGACACAATCCCTGCACTCTTTAATTTTGCTTGCAAAGTATTTATTTTTTCTTGATCTGCCAACGCCGCTACTTGCACCACAAAACGCATGCTCTTTTGTGCAGGGTGCTCATTCACATCACCCGATTTTCCATTCGTTTTACCTTCAAGAATGGCATTCGCTCTTGCTGCTTCACTTAAAGTTTCAGATGTTTTCTTGGATGTGGAAATTGATGTGACTGCGTGACTAGGGATTTGTACTGAATGCTTACTTGAATTTTGTGCCAAATTGTGGGGGGTTTTAACAGGAGAATGAGATGGAGTTTCCTGGGTTCTTTTGTTTTCTTTAGTTTCTTTGGTGTCGGTTACTGCAACAGCATTAACGGGCGAACGTAAAGTAGGAGCAGGCGGAGATATTGGTGATGCTGGCACGACCACCTCCTCTTTGGAATCCAAAGTATCTGACGCTGTCATCTGAGGTTCAACAGGCGATATTTCTGCTGATGCTGATGCTGATGCTGATGCTGATGCTGATGCTGATGCAAGTGTAGACGACTGCAGGTTAATGTTAGGTGATGAAAACGATTTATCCTTGGAAGGAATTTGAATCAGGATATCGCTTTCCAATGGCTTGGGTTCAGAATCCAAAATCATGGGTAAACCAATAATCGCAGCTAAAGCAAGCGCAACCGCCCCAATTAAACGTCTACGAGCACGTTTCTTTTCTGGCAAGACAGGATCAACGGGCATATTGGCTGTAAGAGATTTGTTACTCCCTTTCCTCAAATTTGATGTATCACCAACGCGCGCACGAAAACCACCATCATCAAACGTGGTGTTTTGTTTACCTTGATTTTTATCTTTACGAAAAAACGAGAACAAGCTCATGCGGTGAATAATAATTAATCGTTAATATCAATTTTTAAAAATTGCCGTTCTTTCTAGCGTGCATCACACCGGCAACCGTTAAAAAAGAACCAAAGACCACGATTCTATCATTCTCAGCCGCTCTGCTCTGAGCATTCGCATAAGCATCCATCGGGGATGGGAAGGTTTGTACCTTAATTTGAGACTCAACAGCTATTTCAGTTGCTAATAATTTTTGCCTCAAGAACTCAGCAGAAGCAGCACGAGGTAATGGCAAATCAGTGAAATACCACTCATCCACATACGGTTTTAATTTCGCCAAGATACCGTCAATATCTTTATCTTGCATTGCGCCAAACACGGCAAAAGTCGTGGGATGAAACCCCATATTCGAAAGATTCTGCGCCAACGTTGCAGCGGCATGCGGATTATGCGCAACATCCAACACAACAGTTGGTCGCCCTGGCAATACCTGAAAACGCCCAGGCAAATCAACTAAAACAAAACCACTACGCACTTCCTGTGCACCGACTGGCAACCGATCACGTAATACCTCTAATGCGGCCAATACTGCCGTGGCATTCAACAACTGATTAGCACCACGCAAACTCGGATAAGCTAACGCGTGGCGGCGCTGATGACGCCCACCATAATTCCATTGTTGCTTATCGCCTGAATAATTAAAATCACGGCCCAACAACCATAAATCAGCACCAATGGTTTGCGCGTGGTATATCAGAGATTGTGGTGGAACGGGATCACTACAAATTGCGGCTTTACCTGGACGAAAAATACCAGCCTTTTCAAGCCCAATTTTTTCACGCGTATCACCCAGATAATCCATATGATCCATATCAACGCTGGTGACGATGGACACATCAGCATCAATCACATTAACGGCATCCAGGCGTCCGCCCAAACCAACTTCTAAAATCACCACATCCAAATTAGCCTGGGAAAATAAGCGCAAAATCGCCAACGTGGTGTGCTCAAAATAAGTTAATGGCACATCGCCACGATGAGCCTCGATAACTTCAAAATTTTCGACTAAATCCGCATCACCAGCAGATTCCCCGCCAATTCTGGCGCGCTCATTGAAATTCAGAAAATGTGGCTTAATATACAACCCCACACGATAACCAGCTTGCAACAAAATCGATTCCAGCATAGCGCAGGTCGATCCTTTGCCATTAGTACCGGCAACCATGATGACTGGACATGAAAATGCGATCCCCACTCTTTCTTTGACCTGGCTAACACGTTCCAAGCCCATATTAATGACCTTGGAATGTCTGTTTTCAAGTAGAGCCAACCATTCAGGGAGTGTCATAAGATGCATAAATGATGCGATAAATTTTTATAAATTATGAATAGTTTTTTATTTCTAACTTAAAACTTCTGCAGCTTGATTTTGCAATAAAGCCAATAAACGTGCGATTTCTTCGCGCATTTTACGGCGATCGACAATCATATCTACCGCACCTTTTTGCAATAAAAATTCAGCACGCTGGAAACCTTCCGGCAACTTTTCCCGCACCGTATTTTCAATCACACGAGGACCGGCAAAACCAATTAAAGCTTTAGGCTCAGCAATCACCACATCGCCCATAAAAGCAAACGAGGCAGAAACACCACCCATCGTGGGGTCGGTTAACAACGTGATGAATGGCAGTTTTTGTGCGGACAATTGCGTCAACATTGCGGTTGTTTTGGCCATTTGCATGAGCGACAACAACCCTTCTTGCATACGTGCACCGCCTGTTGCTGTAACACAGATAAAAGGTACTTTTTGCTCTAACGCTGCCTGCGCACCTCGAACAAAACGTTCACCCACAACCGATCCCATGGAACCACCCATGAAGCCAAACTCAAAACAAGCCACCACTACGGGCAATGTCATGATCGCGCCACCCATGACAATCAAAGCATCCGTTTCTCCTGTTGCTTCTATCGCGTCTTTTAAGCGTTCTGGATATTTCTTCGAATCTTTAAATTTGAGCACATCAAAAGGCACAATATCCTGCCCAATTTCATAACGACCACCAGCATCTAACAAAGCATCGAGACGTTCACGCGCACGAATACGCATGTGGTGATCGCATTTGGGACAAACATGGAGATTAGATTCCAGATCGGTGCGATACAACACCGCTTCACAGGAAGGACATTTCACCCATAGACCTTCTGGCACAGATTTACGCGTAGCAGAATCGGAACGCTGTATGCGCGGTGGTAGTAATTTTTCTAACCAGCTCATAAACTTCTCCTGTTTATCCCAATATGTTCAATATTATTCATCTAAGGCTGTGCGTATACTGCGCACAAAACTTTGTGCTTTTTGCACTGCCTGCTCGACCTGATCTGCGGCCATATTTTCTATTTCTTGAATAAGACGACTACCTACTACAACGGCATCTGATACTGATGCAACGGCTTTGGCTGTTGCTCCGTCGCGAATACCAAACCCCACACCGATCGGTAATTTGACATACTGACGAATAGCGGCAATACGCTGTTTGACTTCCTGAATATCAATATTGTCAGCGCCCGTTACTCCTTTTAGAGAAACATAGTAACTAAAACCACCACCAATAGCTGCTACTTGTGCAATTCGCTCCTCGGTAGAAGTAGGGGCAAGCAAGAAAACGACGTCTAACTCATGGGATCGCATCATCGAAGCAAATTCTTCGCATTCTTCGGGGGGATAATCCACCACAATCACGCCATCAATACCTGCCTCTTTGCCAGCTTGAATAAAAGCCGCCTGCCCCATGCGCTCAATTGGATTGGCATAACCCATCAAAATCACAGGCGTTGTTGTGTTTTTTTCACGAAATTCGCGCACAAAACCCAGCACATCTCTTATACCTATACCAAATTTCAATGCTCGCTCACAAGCACGTTGAATAACAGGACCTTCCGCCATCGGATCAGAAAACGGTACTCCTAACTCAATAATGTCTGCCCCGCCTGCCACCAACGCATGCATCAGCGGTACCGTCAATGCTGGCGCTGGATCACCAGCAGTAATAAATGGGATCAAGCCTTTTTTGTTACGGGCCGCCAAGGCGGAAAATGTGGAGGCGATTCTAGACATAACGCATCCCCATACGTTCGGCAACTGTATGCATATCCTTATCACCACGACCAGACAAATTAACTAAAATAATTTTATCCTGAGGTAAAGTCGCTGCTAGCTTGGCAGCATAGGCCAATGCGTGGCTGGATTCCAAAGCAGGAATAATTCCTTCAATATGGCAGCAATCATGAAATGCCTGCAAGGCTTCCTCATCCGTAACGGCAACATACTGCGCCCGACCAATGTCTTTCAGAAAGGCATGTTCAGGTCCAACACCAGGATAATCAAGACCTGCCGAAACCGAGTGCGTTTCAATAACTTGTCCATTTTCATCCTGCAATAAATAAGTACGATTACCATGCAGTACACCGGGCGTACCGCCAGATAAAGCAGCCGCATGCTCACCGGTTGCCAAACCATTGCCAGCAGCTTCTACACCGATCAATTGCACTGCTTTATGATCAATGTAAGGATAAAAAATACCCATTGCATTTGATCCACCACCTACGCAGGCAACGACTACATCGGGCTGGCGTCCGGTCATTTCCGGCATTTGCGACAGACATTCACAACCAATTACAGATTGAAAATCACGCACCATCTTAGGATAAGGATGTGGACCAGCAACGGTACCGATGATGTAAAAGGTATTTTCCACATTCGTTACCCAATCACGCATGGCCTCATTTAATGCGTCTTTGAGTGTTTTAGAACCTGACTCGACTGGCACAACCGTTGCGCCCAGCAATTTCATCCGGTACACATTTTGTGCTTGTCGCTTGACATCCTCGCTACCCATATACACGACGCACTCAAGACCAAAACGTGCGCAAATCGTGGCGGTGGCAACACCGTGCTGCCCTGCTCCTGTTTCGGCAATCACACGTGGTTTGCCCATGCGTTTTGCCAATAAAGCCTGACCGATTACATTGTTAATCTTATGTGCACCAGTGTGATTTAAATCTTCGCGCTTGAAATAAATCTGAGCACCAGCTGCTTTCTCAGACCAACGTTTTGCGTGATAAATCGGTGATGGACGACCTACAAAATGTTTTAATTCGTAATGAAATTCGGCTAAAAACTCTGGATCCTGACTATAGTGAAGGTAAGCTGCCTTTAATTCTGCCAACGCATGTGTCAACGTTTCTGATACAAAACTACCGCCATAAATGCCAAAGTGTCCTTTGTTGTCAGGAAATTGATAATCCTTAGCTTGGTACAAAGACGAAGTATCATTTTCAAGCACGATTCATTCTTTCACAGAAAAATTAGATAACGTAGAAAAAGGCAAAAAACAAGCTAAATAGACAGAATTTCAAACTCGCCACATTACCAATTTAATAATAAATAGAACAACAAAAAAATATAACGTCGTTTTATAGATATAAATTTAATCAGATAACAGCGGTTTAAATTCGATAAAGAAGAGGCGAGCCTTGTCTGCGGCACTTGTGGGAAATGGCTTTGGCTGCTTCGTTCCCGACCTGACCAGGTTCACCATGCCACAATGCGCAGGGGCCCGCCGGCCAGTATTGTACCTCAACAGCATGATTTACAAAGTGAAAATTTATTGCCCTCGTTATTGATGATGTTCTTACCAAACACTTACCATAGATGAATATTTTTCGCATAATTTGCTTGTTTTATGTTTAATACTTCTGAGTGTTACCGCCTTTTCATCCCCCAAAGACAGTTAAAAACTCATCATGCCTCCACTTAAAAAATATCGTCATCCTATCTCGCTATTGATTGCGAGTTTAATTGCCATCACAACCATTCTCTTCACTCTACTCGTCACGCTGCATTATTTTGATTGGAATCGTGCTAAACCGTGGCTGAATGCACGAACTAGCGAAGCGCTGGAGCGGCCCTTTACAATCAATGGAGAATTGAAACTGGTCTGGAAAAAACACGCATCCGGATCAAGCAATCCCAATGTCTCATGGCACAACATGATTCCATGGCCACATTTTCTGGCGCAAAACGTGCATCTGGGCAATCCAACAAACATGAAGGCGTCGTCAAATGATATGGCCCACATCAAGCAAGTCAGTTTTGTACTTAATCCTTTAGCACTACTACAAAAGGAAATTGCGATTTCCAGCGTGCATTTCGATGAACTCAACATCAACCTGCTACGCAATCTGGATGGAAGCAACAACTGGACGTTTAAAACTGATCAAACATCCTCATCCTGGGGGGTGAAATTGCAAGAAATCATGTTTACAAAAGGACGTATTCATCTGGTTGATGAGATAAAACAAGCGGATGTGGTAGCTGAAATCGATACGATTGATACGAATAATAGGACGAATGTCTACGAAATCGCATGGCACATGCAAGGCAAATTTAATGGTGAAGCACTCAATGGGAATGGCAAAATAGGCGCGGTATTATCATTACAACGTCAAACGCAACCTTATCCCATCATGGCACAGTTACGTGTGGGACAAACTGAAATTGCAGTAGAAGGTACGCTTACAAAACCCAGCAATTTAGCTGCCCTAGATATGCGATTAAAAGTATCGGGTGTCAGTATGGGAAAGTTATATGCCTTAGGTGGTCTTTATTTACCAGAAACACCCCCATTTAGCACCGAAGGACACTTGATCGGGAGCTTAAGTCCAAATGGCGATCGCTGGGTTTATGAAGAATTTAGCGGTAAAGTAGGTGCCAGCGATATTTCGGGTAAGCTCGACTATCAATCGGCCTCCAAACAACAAACCCGTCCACAGTTATCAGGGACAGTTTTATCACATACCCTACACTTTTCTGACCTAGCACCTTTGATCGGCGCTGATTCCAATGCCAGCAAAACCAAACGCGGTGCAGCCCTCATCCAACCAAGCAACAAAATCTTACCTATTGAGTCCTTCAAAACGGATCGTTGGAACACTCTTAATGCTGACATTGCTTTCAAGGCAGACAATATTATTCGCGACAGAGCACTCCCCATCAACAAATTGAGCACCAATTTGCGCTTGAAAGATGGCATTTTATCCTTGTCACCTCTCAATTTTGATGTCGCTGGTGGAAATTTGAGTTCCAACATCATGCTGGATGGTAGCGGCAAAACGGGCAAAAATACAATCAAAGCAACGCTCAATGTCAGTGCACGTCATTTAAAACTCAAACAACTACTCCCTTCTTTACCCACTACGCAAGCCAGCATAGGTGAAATCAATGGTGATATATCGTTATCAGCGACGGGGCATTCGATTGCAAGTTTGCTTGGTACGTCAAATGGAGAAATGAAAACCCTAATTAATCAAGGTAGTGTCAGCAAACTACTACTTGAAGAAATGGGCCTCAACATTGGCAGTATTATTTTGACTCGTTTGGCGGGCGACAAACAAATCAGAATTAATTGCATGGCAACGAATTTTGCTGTGGAGAACGGTTTAATGCAGGCACGCAACTTTATCGTAGATACAGACGATGCAATTATTTATGTCAATGGCAATATCAATTTAGCACAAGAACAATTGAACCTGACCATCAATCCGAATAGTAAAGGCTTGCGCATACTCTCACTTAGAGCACCGCTTTACGTAAAAGGAAGTTTCAAGCAACCACAAATTAACATAGACCGCGGGGTGTTAGCCCTCAAATCCGGTAGCGCAATTGCATTGGCAGCTTTGACACCAGCAGCTGCGCTGCTTCCATTAGTCAACACTGGACAAGAAAAAAGCGGCGAATGTAGCAAATTACTGGCAGTTGCCCGCACAAAGCCTGTGGCACCACCCCCAAGCAAAATTTATCGCAAAAAATAGTCAATACAACAATGTATTTTTGATATCATGATTAAAAATCAACATGTTTATCATGTGTATTTTTAAGGACAGTTTTCACATTCGTTACGACCATATCTTTGGTCCCATAAAGCGGAGATGTGTATATGAGTCAAAAAAATCAAAAAATACTCAGTGCGCAGGAAAAAGCAAACGCAGCTTTAGAAGCGGCATGTGCAATTCAACCCATTGAACAAATTGCACAAAAATACGGCGTATATCCCCATCAAATTGAACAATGGAAACAAAAATTAATAAAAAAATCTCCTCTACTTTTTACTGATCATGTTCAATTTGATTGCTCACAACCCCCATCTAATGATTGGATTTTTCAGTCCAAACAAACTCAACTTAGGCCACAATCTCCACAATCATCTAAACCTGAAAAGAATTTGGCGAGAATGCCAATTAAACAAGTTCAAAAAATAAATAACGTACTTATTTTTAAAAACTTCACACATACGCACACTGATCATCCCAACCCCAAAACAGCCTCCCAATTCACGGAACACCAAGAAAAAATCAAAGAAAAAGAGCGCAAACGGATTGCGCGTGAAATTCATGATGATTTGGGTCAAAATTTACTGGCGATGCGGATGGATATTTTGATGTTGCAGCGACACACGGCACATACCCATGCACACCTGCATGAAAGAGTGAATATCGTATTAAATAATCTTGATACCACCATACAATCCGTTAAATCGATTGTGAACAATTTGCGTCCATTGAAATTGGATTTTGGGCTACAAGCGGGTATTGAATGGTTATTAAAAACGTTTGAGCGTATCAGCGGGATTCATTGTCTATTACTTGCACATGAAGCAACATTCGTAAAATTTGCACACACACTCAACAACGAACAAACTTTAGCAATTTTTCGCATTTTGCAAGAGGCACTGAGTAACATCATACGGCACGCATTTGCCACCAAAGTCGAAGTAGTCATTGATCAAAATAAATATCTATTTTCAATGGCAGTCAAAGACAATGGTGTCGGAATTCAGCATCTAAATGAGAACAAAAATAATTCGTTTGGCATCATCGGTATCAAAGAACGCTTACTTTCAATCAATGGAGAATGCATGATTGATAGCCAACATGGTACCGGCACAACATTACGCATCGCCATTCCTATTGGGCAAAAATCGTCAGAAACGAGACATGAAATGCCATTAGCGAAATATTCACAAACCAAATAAATGACGACAGCAAAAACAAAAAATAAGAAGAAAATCGTAAAAAAACAGCATAAATTTACAATCCCAATATACCTAACCCCAACGTGTCCCAAATACCATCGATTTTCTTCTTTACTTCCGATGTCATCGCAATCGTCTGCCCCCATTCACGGCCGGTTTCTCCAGGCCACTTATTGGTTGCATCAATCCCCATCTTGCTGCCCAAACCACTGACTGGTGAGGCAAAATCCAGATAATCAATCGGCGTGTTGTCCACCAACATCGTGTCACGTGTAGGATCAACCCGCGTCGTAATAGCCCAGATGACTTCTTTCCAATCACGAATATTGACATCTTCATCCACCACGATAATAAATTTGGTGTACATGAATTGACGCAAAAAACTCCACACACCAAACATGACGCGCTTGGCGTGACCCGGATACGATTTTTTCATTTGGACAACAGCCATGCGGTAACTGCACCCTTCTGGCGGCAAATAAAAATCCACAATTTCACTAAATTGCTTTTGCAGCAATGGAATAAATACTTCGTTTAATGCCACACCCAAAATCGCCGGTTCATCAGGTGGCTTGCCGGTATAGGTCGAGTGATAGATAGGATTTTTCCGCATTGTGATCCGATCTATCGTAAAGACGGGAAACCACTCCTGTTCATTGTAATAACCTGTGTGATCACCAAACGGCCCCTCCAACGCATGCTCATAACCACTGGGATGCGATGCATCTGGATAAATATGCCCCTCCAACACAATTTCGGCGAAAGCAGGTACACGCAACTCACTACCTATCGCTTTCACCAATTCAGTACGCGATCCACGTAACAAACCAGCAAATTGATACTCTGATAAGCTGTCAGGAACAGGGGTCACAGCACCTAATATAGTGGCAGGATCTGCACCTAGCGCTACCGCAATCGGGTATGGCTGGCCTTTGTTGATCAATGCATGCTCACGAAAATCCAGCGCACCACCACGTTGCGCCAGCCAGCGCATGATGACCTTATTAGGCCCTATCACCTGCTGACGATAAATACCGAGATTCTGACGCTTTTTATGCGGCCCCTTAGTAATCACCAAACCCCAAGTAATTAATGGTGCGATATCGCCAGGCCAACAATGCTGAATCGGCAAACGCGCCAGATCCACATCATTCCCTTCCCACACAATGTCTTGACAAGGTGCAGAACGTAATTCTTTAGGCGACATATCCCACACTGCTTTGACAAATGCCCCCAATCCCAAGACATCTTTGAAACCTTTAGGAGGTTCAGGCTCTTTTAATGTTGCTAATATCTGGCCAATTTGACGTAACTCACTGACACTCTCAGCCCCCATACCCAATGCTACTCGTCTTGGTGTACCAAACAAATTGCCCAAGACTGGCATTGTATGCCCCGCCGCTTGATCAAACATAAGCGCCGGACCACCAGCACGCAAAGTGCGGTCGCAAATTTCTGTCATTTCCAAATAAGGAGAAATCGGTACAGCAACGTGCTTTAGCTCACCCATATTTTCCAATTTGGCAACAAAATCCCTTAAATCCACATATTTCATCGACACACCTACTTCTATTTATTTTTACTTATTCTGATTTAACCGCTAGGAAAACGCTCGATTCTATTGGAGTTCATGATCAAGTAATCCAACAACAAACCCAACAATTTAGACATAAAAGTTATAACAAAACAATTTAATAGTATTGACTTGATAGATACACGCTCTTACAATGCACTCGAACTACAAAAAGTTGCTATTCTTACATTGAATGACAACATCAATAAAATCAAAAAAGTCACAACAGCACGCATTAAAAATTTTTAAAATTTTCATCGTGCTCACCATATTTCAGTATTTGCAGTATTCGTACTGATGCAAGGTGTTTGCAAAATCATCGTATAGCGCTAATCAGTAAGAGTGAAAATTGCAACTTCTTATTGCAATAAAAAACGAGATTTTGTAGCACTGAAACAATTCAGGAGGATTCATGTTAAATCGAGGTATCCAACTCATCGTTTATGCTCGGCAACTAGCTAGTCAATCCACCACATGGATAGAATGCCCTCGTAGTACCGATCTTAAAGCCATCTTTCCTACGCATACACGGATGATTTTCACTGTTGTCGCTGTCGCAATTTTAAGTTTCACACTTGGCTTACTCTTATTCAAACCCGACAATACACCCCAGATATCAACAATTAATAACGAAGAAATCACTACAATCGATGGATCTGATGGCATCAGATCTACGCATTTAAATGAGGCGATACAAGCCAAACTAGGTGATGTCAGCTATACAACAGGGCTCAATGGCAAACAAGTCATTCAAACGACACAAGCCCTACAAAAACAACAACAATGGGTCAGTGAATGGTTATCTAAACGTTATAAAGTAGCCAAAGAAGCTGCCAATATGTTTGTTTCCACAACCTATACGACAGGAAAAGAAATCAAGATTGATCCTTTATTAATCCTCGCCGTCATGGCAATTGAATCTGGCTTTAATCCTTATGCAGAAAGTCCTGTTGGCGCACAAGGATTAATGCAAATCATGGCAAAAATCCATCATGAAAAATTCCAAGAAGTGGGTGGCATCAATTCTGCATTAAATCCAGTTGCCAATATCAAAGTAGGTGCGTTGATATTGAAAGATTATGTAACGCGTGGTGGATCAGTTAAAGAGGGATTAAAAAGTTACGTCGGCGCAGGTTCTTTTGAAAGCGACTCAGGTTACGGTAATCGTGTACTGGCTGAATACCAGCGCCTAAGAGACGTAGCAAAGGGGAAAAAAGTACCGGTATTTTCATTACCAGCAAATACAAGTAACGGTACGACCAATCTAAATGTGAATACCAATGCCAACACGAGCACGCAAAAACCTCGCCCCATTTCAGTATCGCTGCCAGCAACCCCCAACCCACAGCAACAAAAGCCAGCTATTTTGCTTGAATCAGCTTTACCACATTCAAACGATCAAGCTGGTTAGCAGCTTTAAGCAGCGAATACTGCGAATCTCAAACCAATTTGATTATTGGCAGCATCACGCACACGCATCACGACTTATGCTTGATGCTCCCAACATTGCTTGATTTTCAAAAATTATTTTTTCTCAGCTACAACTTCAACGTTACGTACTTTTAACGCCAACTTATCTAGTACGCCATTCACGTATTTGTGCCCGTCTATCCCGCCAAACGATTTAGCCAACTCAATTGCCTCATTGATGATGACGCGATAAGGAATTTCGACGTGGGTCGTCAATTCATACGCACCAATCAGCAAGATGGCATGCTCTATCGGCGACAACTCTAGCAAAGAACGATCAATCAATGGCGACAAACCTTCCCTTAAGGCATCAGCATTTTTAATGATGCCAGACAATAGAGCCTCGCAATGCGCAGTATCTGCCTTATCGTAGCCATGCGCGGCGCGCATATGCGCCCTAATAATGGACACATCTTCTTGATTCAATAACCATTGATACAAACCTTGCAAAGCAAATTCACGCGCGCGATGACGGGGCGAACGATGCTTGTTGGGATTGGCGTGTACTGTCTTCTGTTGTGTCATAGCGATTGCCCATGTAAATCATCTTGCTCTTCAGCCTCATGGGCTGCCTCTGCAAGCTCATCTAGAGCTAATACTAAATTTGCCATTTCAACCGCGACACGTGCCGCATCTACGCCTTTTTGTACCACGCGAACCTTTGCCTGCTCGTCGGTATCGGTCGTCAAAACGGCATTCGCAATCGGTATACCTTGATCTAATCCGACACGCGTAATCCCTGCGCCAGATTGATCAGCCACCAATTCAAAATGATAAGTATCGCCACGAATGACCGCACCAATCGCAATCAAGGCATCAAATTGTTGGGTATGTGCCATTTTTTGCAATGCCAATGGAATCTCCAATGCACCAGGTACGGTTGTATGCAAAATATCCTCATCCGCCACGCCTAAGTGTTTCAATTCTTCTAAGCAAGCTGAACTCAAGCCACAGCAAATTTCCTCATTAAAACGCGCTTGCACAATACCAATGCGCAAACCATTACCATTTAAATTTTTTTCGTATATACCGACAGTCATGACTTACCTTTATTTTTACAAATCCGTTAATTAATGTGTTGATGATTGATCTGGCTTGGCTTGATACCCAACGACCTCAAGATCAAAACCTGCCATAGATGGCATTTTTCTTGGACTAGCCAGTAACTTCATTTTGCCCACACCAATATTCTTCAAAATTTGCGCACCAATCCCGTAAGTACGCAAATCCATACGTGCTGCACGTGTCTGCGGGCGTGGTTCCGGCTCATTTAAGGCTGCAAACTGGGCAAACATTTGTTCCGCTGACTCTTCGCAATTGAGCAGTACCACCACACCACGCTCCGATGACTTGATTGCGGCCATCGCTGATGCCATATTCCATGAATGCGTAGTCGCTTGTGTTTCCAACAAATCCAAAATTGACACTGGTTGATGCACACGTACCAAGGTTTCCATATTGGCAGTAATTTCACCATGCACTAGCGCCAAATGGGCTGAACCGCTAGGTTTATCACGATATGCAATGGCATTAAACGTACCATGCACCGTATGCATAGTGCGCTCGGCAATACGTTCGACGATGCATTCATTTTGGCTACGATAATGAATCAAATCCGCAATCGTGCCGATTTTTAATCCATGTTCTTGCGCAAAGACGATCAAATCCGGCAACCTAGCCATGGTGCCGTCATCTTTCATGATTTCGCAAATCACCGCAGCAGGCGATAAACCAGCCAATTCAGCAAAATCACACCCGGCTTCAGTATGACCGGCGCGCATCAGCACCCCACCCTTTTGGGCCTTCAATGGAAAAATATGACCAGGCTGCACGATATCTGATGCTTTGGCCTGTTTGGAGACAGCTACTTGTATGGTTTTAGCCCGATCCGCGGCAGAAATCCCTGTCGTGACACCCTCTGCTGCCTCAATCGACACCGTAAAATTGGTGCCATACGAGGTGCCATTATTTGCCGTCATCATGGGCAGCTGCAACTGCGCGCAACGTTCTTCTGTCAAGGTCAAACAAATCAAACCACGACCAAATTTGGCCATAAAATTAATTGCTTCTGGTGTGACGAAATCGGCGGCGAGCACTAAATCACCTTCGTTTTCCCTGTCTTCTTCATCCACCAAAATAACCATACGGCCGGCACGAAGCTCGGCAACAATGTCTTGTGTACTGGAAATTTGCATAATGAACATCCTGAGTGAGGCGCTATTTTAATAGATTTGGGTGATTTCAACCGACCACTTGTCACGCTATTTGTGGCACTACTTGTTAAACTAACCGTTTTCCATCCAAATACAATTTGTACAGTTCGTGCAATTTTTAATATGACTACAATCACCGACACCCTCACAGCAGCACAACAACGCAACACCAACAACACCTTACCCTACGCTGGCGCTGTTACACCACAAGAAGCATATGCATTGCTACAAGCGGATAGCAATATCAAATTAATCGACGTTCGCACCCACGCCGAGCGCGATTGGGTTGGGCGCGTAGCGATTGCAGAACCACAATATGCCTGCGTGCAATGGAATCTCTATCCAGGCGGTGTCGCCAATCCAGACTTTCTGGATCAGCTAGCGCAAGTCGCCTCCAAAGAAACCACCCTGCTTTTCCTATGCCGCTCCGGCGTACGCTCACGCCACGCCGCCAAGCTGGCAACGCAACATGGCTATCTTGCCTGTTATGACATCTTGGAAGGATTTGAAGGCGATAAAGATGCACGGGGACATCGAAAAACAGTAGGCGGATGGTGCTATGCGGGGTTACCTTGGGTGGGAGCTTAATTTACGCAAACAACGCACGATAATCCAACAACATATCCTCTATAAACAACCTGGGCGAAAGAGGATGTTGTGCAATCGCACAACGTTCATTCAGCGCTTTCAAGCCGCTTAGTAGCGTTGTGGCTGGTACTGAACCAGCCAATTTCGCCAATTTTTCTTGATGCTGTGGGTAGTAGCGAATTTGGCCTGAAAGCGAATACGCAATCATGTCGTACAACCAGCGTTGTAGGCATTTCAATAATTCAATCAATTGCGCGTTTGAGGTTTTTTGTAGTTTTTCTGCAATCTTCAATACTGCTTCCATATCGGGCCGCGCCAATACTTGCAACAACGCGTCGACTTCTTCCCGATTGCCCGCTTGCGCCCATGTGAGTGCCGCAAGTGGTGCACCGCCCTGTTCGGCCAGCCAACGTTGTGCGTCCTGTACCCCTTGTTCTTGTAACCAAGCCAAGGCTGCTGAGTGCGCTGGCATAGGCATGTCAAACTTATGGCAGCGCGACAAAATGGTGGGTAATAAGCGATCGATGGAATGCGTGAGTACTAAAAAAATTGTGCCTGGTGGTGGCTCTTCCAAGGTTTTCAGCAAGGCATTCGATGCTGCATGATTGAGGGCTTCAGCGGGATATAGCACCACCACACGCAAGCCTTGTCGATGGGTTGAGACGTTCATGAAATCCGTCAGTGCCCGAATTTGGTCTATCTTGATTTCTTTGGAGGGTGCTTTACTTTTTTTGCTGTTTTTTTCACCATCAGCGGAATCGTCATTCCCTGCATTATCAACGCTGTCTTTGCCTTCATCGCTGGGCGCTGTCTCCATGCTTTCAGGGCGGATGCAACGGTAATCGGGATGGTTGGATTGCGCAAACCAAAGACAGGATGCACACGATCCGCAGGCATATTGATGAGATTGATTACTTTGAGTCTGCTGCTCACACAACAAAGCTTGGGCAAATTGTTCGAGAAATCTAATTTTCCCTATGCCTTGCGGGCCATGAAACAAAATGGCGTGCGGCAAGCGGGCACGCAATTGTTGTAATTGCTGCCAGGAATGCTCTTGCCATGGATAAATTGTATTGTTCATTATTTTTTCATTACAAGCGAGAGAAGGAATCTATCAAGGCATATAGGAAAATTGCAAACGGGCAAAGTTTTGCGCGCCGATGGCGTTGGATAAATCCCGAATTTCACTACTACGTCTGACTATCGATGCCTTAATGCCAAACGGTGCACGTTGCCATAACATGCCGAGCTCGGCTTCTTCTACCAACCTTTTAGGTTGAACGGTGCGTGGTGAGCTTTCACTCGCGAAATACGCTCCCTGCAAGGTCGCGTTGTAAGCCACGGCACGTGCGTCTACCCGTAGAAAAGCATGCAAGGTCGCTTGATCTGAAAATGGCGTTAACTTTCCACTACGCACAGTCAAGCCAGCACTGGCATCGTCGAAAATGGTGCCAAACCTTGCTTGCAAATTCGGTGTGATATCCAGCCAAGAATACGGTGCCCAGCGTATCGGTGCGACTTCTCCGTACAACACGACGCCGATGCCATTTTTAACTTGCGTACTCCAAGCTTGTGGAGTGGGTTGTCCTATTAAGCGATGCAAATTGGTTTGCACCCATTCGCCTCCTGCGCAGGGGCCTATGCATCCGATATCCAAGCCAAATTTATACATCCGGCCATCCATTTCCTGCCGCTCTTTAAACCATCCGCCGTATAACCACGCTGCGTAAGGATGATCTTGCGGACTAATCTTTTCAGGAGCTAATTTAATATCCGACGCCGTATACATTTCATGTCCGATGCGCCAGCCAAAAGTCGTCTTTGCACCAGCTTCGGATAAGATGTACTGCTGGCTGTAACGGGCAGAACTAGTGTAAAAACCGTCGTCTTTTTTGAGCAATAAACTATCGTTATCGATATCCACCACGTGTGTGGTTTTGCCTTGCGCGGCGGCACGTTTGAAGTCATCGGCAAAATTGACCACTCCAGCTAAATCACCTGCTTGTGCAAACGACGTGATACTCATACTTGTCAACATGGTGACAAGGCAAAACAATAAGTTAACGGCCATACCAATAACGCGCATGTTCAATTCGGTACTCCAGGGAAGTCAGTTTATCGGCGCCAAATTGTAATGTAATCGCCCCAGACTCGTCATTACGCAAGCGTTGAATCCCCAAACGCCCATAACGCTCAAAGACCTCCTGCTTGGGATGGTGATAACGATTGCGGTATCCCATCTGAAAAATCGCGATTTCTGGTTGTACGGCACGTAAAAAATACTCAGTAGAAGAAGTCCCACTGCCATGATGCGGTGCCAATAAGACGGTAGAACGCAACTTATCCGCATCACGTTGCAACAAGGCGACTTCTTGCGCTTTTTCTATATCGCCCGGCAACAATATCGATTGCGCCCCTAAAGTGATTTTCAGCGTACAGCTACGCGCGTTGGGCTTTTCTGTCTGGTTTTGATAACTCTCCTGCAGAGGATGCAACATCTCAAATCTGATGCCATCCCAAGTCCAATGTTGTCCTGCCATGCAATGGCGATGTTGCGGTGCGGCTTTCACAATAGGGTGATCCGGCCAAAGTGACGAAGCCACCCATCCAACTTGAATCTCTTTAAAAAGCGACAAAGCACCGCCAGAATGATCATTATCTTGATGTGAAACAAGCACCGCATCCAAAGCATTGATCCCACGTGCGGATAAATAAGGCAGAACGACACGCGTCGCGCCATTTGAGTTGGGAGAATAATACGGCCCAGTGTCATACAGCAAACGATGGTACGGCGTTTCAATCAACAACGCCATGCCTTGCCCGATATCAAAAGCCGTCACCCACATCGTTCCTTCTTTGGGATGGGACGACACATTTAAAATCAAAGGTAGCCACCCAACCACACCCATCCAACGCAATGGCCAACCACGTGGTGCCAGCATCCACAACATGCTCAAAAAAGCCCAGACAAAAATCCACGCGTCCGGCACCGGCGTCGTCCACACCGCAAACGGTAAGTTGCTTAAATAGTGCAAAACATAAGCCAGGCCATGCATGATTTCATGCCCGCCTAGCAATAACCAAACGGACAAGGGCGCGGGCAATACGGCTCCTACCAAGGCCAACGGTGTCACCAGCAAACTGATTAAGGGAATCGCCACCGCGTTGGCGATTGGGCTAAGCAAGGAAATCTGCCCAAACAACAAGATCGTCAATGGCACCAATCCGATGGTGACGACATACTGCGTATGCGTGGCGGATTTGAGTAATGTGAGAAAAGCCTGCCAACGTTCCGGCTTTGTATTATCTACGTTGAATTGCGAGGCAGTACGCCCCACCGAAGCATATAAAATCACCGCCACTGCACCAAACGACAACCAAAATCCCGGCCACAATAACGCCCAAGGATCCAGCAGCAACACCACGCCTAACGCCAAGCACAACACATGCGACACGTTAGTGAGTCGATCAAACCACAGCGCCACCGCAACCACCGACAACATATACAAAGTACGTTGTGCCGGAACACCAAATCCCGCCAGCAAGACATACACCAAAGCCGCCAATGCACCAGCCACAGCCGCCGCTTTTTGCGCTGGCAAGATAAGTGGCAATTGCGCATTAGTAAAAAATGAACGTCGCCACAAGATGAAAATCATTTTGGCGAACAGGCCAGCAATCATGGTGATGTGCAGACCTGAAATCGAAATCAAATGTCCAATCCCGGTGCGATTAAACACACGCCATTCAGATTGCTCCACCGCACGCTGATCGCCCACCACCAACGCCACCATGACGCCAGCATATTCTTTGCCTGGCAACGCCGCCAAAATACGATCCCGCAACACACTGCGTACGCGCTCCACGACGTTGCTAAAACTCCAGACAAAGTCATTCAACCGTCGATTATCAGGATCAAGCTGCACATAACCCGTAGCGCGCAAACGCTGCTCCAACAACCAGACTTCATAATCAAAACCATGCGGATTGGCATTGCCATGCGGACGCTGCAAGCGCACCGTCATTTGCCAGCGCTCACCAGGCAACAGCTCAACAGTGGGTTGGATTTGTTTTTCGCCAAATGAGAAATACCAGGACAAAGCCAATCTTGATGGCAAGTCTGGCTCAGGTAACGCGCCCTCTCCTGACGGCGTCAAAACACGCTCAACAGCAAAATTAAAACGCACGCCTTGCTCAAAACGATAGGGCAAACTATCTATCGTGCCGATCACCGTGACGTTGCGCCCTTCCCACGATTTGGGTAATTCTTCCTTCAGATAATAGTGCGCAAACAATGCCGCCCACATCACACCTAACACCGCGCCCAAGGTGGTGAGCAAACATATCCGGGATACATTCAACCATTGCGCTTGAAATGTGGACGCGTACTTTGATTGCAGCCATAACAGCAAACCCAGGAACAATGCCAACAACAAACCGCACCACAGCATCAATGCGTCTGGCAACACTGCTTGATTTTGCAAATAAGCAATACCCAGCACAAAACCAAGGATGGCACTGCGCATATAAAAATAAAAAAGTGGAATTTAAGGAAATAAACGAGCAAGCCGAGGTAAGACTACACCGGCATTGACTGCCGTAGCTTGCGCTATATCAGAAGGTGGCAAATTACGTAATTGCGCCAACGTCGCGCCAATGCACGGCAATTGTTCTGGACTGTTGGGCTGATAATTAAAATGAAGCATCATGGACTGGTGCTTGTCTTCGAGATTCTGCAGGACAAAGACCTACACAACACAAAAAGGACAATGCAGCCAAAACTAAGCTAGTAGACAATAGTGCACCCGCCGCTACAGCAGATGCCGCAGCTGTTTGACCCGGATTCATTCCTGTTTCAGAATTGCCATCGTTCGTGACGATATGGCCTACTAAACCAGCCGCAAAACTCGAAAAATAAATACTACCGGCAATAACAGGAAAATCAATATCAATAACCTTATCTAAAATACCCGTCGCAAATAGAGCGCCTAACCCGCCACCAATGATAGCCCCACCTTTTGCGCCCAGTAGAGCGGCCTCTATTGGGTCATAACTTGTATAGTAACTATGAAGAATGCTCGCACCAAGGTAACCCTCGATTGCAGCTGCAAAAGCCTCAATCCCACCTACTATTACCGCTGAGGATACAGCACGCTCAACTAGTGCATAAGAAGAATTCAGACAGACATCGACTCTCACTGGGTTATTTGATCGAACTGTTGAATCGGTAGTTGTATCTGCTCCGATTGTTTGTACATCGTTGGAAACATCATTGCCCTGAATCAATATACCAATGTCTGGCGTATAACCACGATTTGCCTCTATATCGTCGCCCGGGACATTGTTAATAGGTTGGTCATGGATAGCCTTTAACTCATCCATCAACCAACCCTCTTGATTTGCTTGATTACATGAACACGGATTCGCCTTTTCTTCGCTGACTAAATGACGTGCGAACTCACGATCACCCTGTTCTATTGCCACATCTAAGAAACGCTTGCCGTTGTTACCATCAATAGGGTCATTAATATCAAAACCAGCCGCTATCAGTGTCTGAACAAGTGTTATTTTTTTATTTGTATCATTACTACGCTCTTTAATTGCCTGTAATGCAAGATACGTAGAATTAGCACGATCTGATAAGGATGGCGATAAAGATAGCTCTGCTTGTGCCGAAAATCCAAACGAAGACAATGCTGAATAATTAATAGCAGAAAACATAATATTTTTACAATTTTTGAAATGAGAATTTTCAGAAAACTAAATGTAATTAAAAATAATCTAAATTTAGCTTTGTTAAAAAATATTATTACACAAACAATTAAAATGCATTAATAATAATATTTTTATCTGACCACGCGCTTCGGTGGCACCGATGCCAGATAGCAAGGTATGGATGGGATCAGCACAAAACCAATGATGGCACTGCGCATATCAATTCAGTTTTAAAAAGATAGAAATGGAATTTAAGGAAATAAACGAGTTAAACGAGCAAGCCGAGGTAAGACTACACCGGCATTGACTGCCGTAGCTTGCGCTATCTCAGAGGGAGACATATTACGTAATTGCGCCAACGCAGCACCGATGCACGGCAATTGTTCTGGACTGTTGGGCTGATTCAATCCATGCAACCACGCTGGCGCGCCATCCGGTGCGTCGGTTTCCAGGACGATGCTACCTAACGGTAACTGGACAGCCAAGCGTCTAATTTGCAATGCACGAGAGAATGTCATCGCACCGCCAAAACCCAGCTTGAAACCAAGCCGTATAAATTCTTCCGCTTGTTGAAAACTGCCATTAAAAGCATGCGCAATCCCACCTGGCACACGAATACGCCGCAAATATTTCAATATCAAATCCTGCGAACGCCGCACATGCAGCAAGACTGGCAAGTCAAACTCACGTGCAATTTTGAGTTGTTCTACGTAAAAATGTTCCTGCTTTTCACGCATTGCTGGCGTGCATAACGCTGGAATAAAGAAATCCAAGCCAATTTCACCCATTGCAACAAAACGCGGATCTTGCAAAGCTGCTGAAACAGCCGCATGCAAAGCATGCAAGTCACTTTCCTCCGCTTGCGGTACAAACATGGGATGTATTCCCAGTGCATAGACAGCATTGTGCGATTGATGCGCTAACTTTGCGACTGTTGAAAAATTGGCTTTTTCCAGCGCAGGAATGACAATCCACACCACGCCCTGCTGCGCTGCATAATCGGCAGCGCCAGCTAATACAGGGGCATCAAGATGGCAATGGGTGTCTATCCACATGGTTGTTTTTTGAAATTTAAACAACCTCTACACACCAGCACGAGTTTGGTGGCAAAAATAAAAGAAAAAACAAGCTCGTTTAACAACAATTAAAAATTATTAACGATGATTAAATAATGGCATTTATTTCAAGAATATCACTACACCGTATAGGAATCTACTGGCTGTCTTCTTTGAGCCGACGTTGAAGAACTACCACCTAGAGCCAAGCAAATTGGCACTGCAATACAAAATGCACCACCAATACCGACACCTAACGTAACACTTCCTAAGGCAAATGAAGCAGCTGTTTGACCTAAATTCATAGTTGTTTCAGAACTGCCCTGATTCATGACTCCGTAGCCTACTAAACCCATTGCTACACACATAGCAACATCACGAATAGCATTACTATGCTTATTCTGATTAGAATTTCCTGCATCACTAGTCAACAAACCAGCAGCATACGGCCCAACGATTAGCCCTACCGTGCTACCAAGGATCGCTCCACCGATTGCCCCCATTCGAGTCGCTTCCATAGGGTCATAGCTTTGATAGTAATGTTGAAGAATAGCGGCACCAGTATAGCCACTCAATGCGCTAACAGCGCTACTGAATCCACCAGAAATTACTCCGCCAGCTAGAGAGGCACCAACACAACAGGGTAAACGTGAATTCTCAGTGCTTGCTAGATTATTTTGTTGAGTGGCTACTGTGTCATTTGCTCTATTTTCATCTGACTGGACAGGAGAAAAACCTCTCCATGCCAGCATTTGACCAAATGTGGATTTTTTTTGCTCCTCATGAAAAACACTGCTTGGTTGAGCATTAGTTCTATTCATAGCGGAACGTATCGTTGACGAAAACGAGGTACCTGATCCATTTGCCACCCAACTTGCAGTTGCAGAATCGTGATGACCACTAGCACTACCTATTTCTATATCACTTTGTCTAAAAACCGCATCACTAGATTTTTCTTTGTTCGGTAGCAACCAGGAGTTTTTGTTTACCTCCCGACATGAGTTCTGAGTCGCCCCATATTTTATTAAAGCTTGTACAAATTCATAATCACTCTGCTCAATTGCCACGTCTAGCAAACACATCTCGTTGCCGTCAATATCAATCTTTTGATTAATATCAAAACCTTTCTCTAGTAATGTAGTTACAACTGCTATCTTCTTAGAGGTAGTGTTGCTCCTTTGATAGATTGTATCTAATGCCCTGAATGTCGATTTGGCGCTTGACGCTAAAGATGCTTTATACAGCGATGTGGAAGGTTGTGTTGACGTATTTGGCGAGATAGAAAACATAGTATTTTGACAACAAATATGGTTAAAAATATTATTATTTTACAAAGAATATGTATTTTACGGCAAAAACAACAAAGAACCATTGATTGTTGCAATTTTAATATTTTTATATTGACAATTATAGATAATAGTTAAAGTCTAAAACGACGATTAAAAGAACGCCAATCCAATTCCCATAGCACGTGCTGATCGCCCACCAACAACGCCACTATTACATCGAAATATTCTTTGTTTAGCAAAAGCGAAAAAATCCGCTCTCAGATTACTTTCATCATAAAAAACTGGTCAACAAACGGTATTACACCATTGCATCGGTTAATTGTTTCAGTGTTGTCTTTCTTGAGGACAAGCAGTCAAACACCATATGATGGGCGCCCCAAAACATGCTGCAGTACAAACTACCGGGATAAGTGCAACAGCCGCTGCCGCACCACCTACACCAAATGACCAAATTGTTTGGTTAAAATTCATGTCTGTTCCAGAATGAGCAAAATTCATGATTTGATATCCCAGCAAACCACCCGCTGTAGTCACAGGAATCACTGCACCAATCGTAATGGCCGTCGCGCCAAAAAATCGAACAACACTGCCAGGCCTAGATAACAATAAAGAGGGTGCAGCCACTCCTCCCAATAAAGTACCAATCGCCCCACCACCCAACATACCCATTCTTATCGCTTCGACCGTATCAAAGTTTCCATACCCCAAACGTTGAATAATCGTAACGCCAGCATAGCCAACCAGCGCATTTAGACCAGCCTCGAAGCTGCCTAAAAGCACCCCACCCAATATGGAAGAAGTCATGCCTAGCGACACCGTTGAAATACAATCTAATTGTTTATTCATTATTTGTTCCGCACAGTTGCGCGGCACAGGGAGCGATACCAGACTTGTATTTTCCCTATTAGTTGCTCTCTGATTAATATGAGGGTTAGATGAAGATGGCGATGGAGTATTCACTACTACAGCCAAAGTAGTTGTCATATCACTCACTACATTGACTTGCTCAGGAACCAATACTGATACTAATCTTGCCGTCGGTACAGTTAATCTATGTTGGTTGGGTCCTCCGTTTATTCGTTCACTAAAAGACGGGTGAGCATCTAGAACACGTTGACCAACATGAAAGTCTGATCGGTCATTCAAACCAGTTTCTATATCATTGCGTTGATGATGCACAACTTCATGGCAACTATCATCTACATCACTATCAAAATACTCTGTAAATTGTTCATAAGTCTGCGTCAGCCAACCAGAATAAGTGTGCGTGCGGCTGTAAATAGCCTCTAAGTCATCCATAAACCAAATTTGTTGACTTTCTTGATCACATAAATTTGGATTCGCTCCTTTATCCTCAACCAAATAATTTGCAAAGGAATAATCACGCTGCCTGACTACTCCATCCAACAAACGTTGCGATTTATTATCAAAAACAATCTCTTGATTAATATCAAAACCAAGATTCAGCAACCCCTGCACACATGCTTTTTTTTCATCTATCGTGCCGTTACGCAGATAAATTCTATGTAATGCCTCACATGTAGACTCAACATCTAACCCTAAGGATGTTCGCGGTTTATAGGCAGGAGTATGCAAACGCAAAAAATCCATAATATTTAACAGTCTTTATACTAAAACGACGATTCAAAAAAACTCAGCACATCAGCGCGACGTGCCAACGTATCTTTTTGAGCAAGCTGGATTAACTCACAAGTGTAGCTAGATTCAAATAGCAAATAGGAAGCCAATACTGCACCACGCGCTTCGGTGGCACCGATGCCAGATAGCAAGGTTCTGATGGGAAGCGGCAAACTGCTCACATGGCGACTGGCAATATCATCCAAACGTTCAGATGGTGCGATGACGAGAAGATCGACTTTACGCAATGGCATTTTGTCTCTCAACGCATCAGGCACCATAGATAAAGTCGCATTGATACGCGTTAAACGTTCAATATCTACCGCCAGACTATCCAAAAAAATACTGGACATCGCATGCCCTGCAATTTGCGCCAAACTGGGGTATTGGCTAGGAATAGAAACATCCCGTGCTGGTTCCACCAAACGTCCGGCGCCGACCACCAACACTTTGCTCGCCCCCAAGTGAATTGCCGGCGAAATCGGTGCTAGTTGCCGCATGGAACCATCACCACAATATTCACGCTGTCCATCACAAAACAAAGGTATTGCGGGAAAAATAAAGGGGATAGCTGATGAAGCAAGCAAATGCTCAATACCAATCTGATCTTTTAACGCGATACGCTGCATCCTGGCCCAAGGAGCAATATCGCTAGCAGTTTGGTAAAAAGTAATGTGTTGCCCTGCAGTATAAGACGATACAGATACGGCTAATGCATGCAACGATCGGCGTGACAACGCTTGATCCAGACGCGGCAAATCTAACATCCGATGTAGCAAACCTACCAAAGGCGTGTTATCTAACAATGCATTGGGAGGTGAGGCATGCCATTTCCGCAACAACCAACCAAAAGATAACAAAGACAACCACTTCGCACCCGAACGTATAACACCAAGAGAATCAGCGCGATAAACCTGCTCCACAGTAAGATTCTCCCAAACATGCAGAATCTTCGAAACAGCACTTGAAAAATTTTCAGAATAACAAGCCAATGCTGTTGCATTAATTGCACCAGCCGAGGTACCACAAATAATATCGAACGGATTGCGTTTAGCCGGCCAACCAGCATCGCACAAAATCGAATTAATTGCCTGCAAAACGCCCACTTGATATGCTGCTCGTGCCCCACCGCCACTTAATACAAGACCTGTTTTTTGTAAGTTTTCCATTCTGCAAGAGTCGCCAGATAATCAGAAATATGTTTCATATATACATTGCATACCCATAAAAAAAACGGATATAAAATCCGTTTTTTTATGTATTTAATCTATCTGCTTAATATTGATAATTTATTAAATTAATTTTCAGTGTGAGATAACGCAGAAAATACTCGATCACGAATTTGATCCACTGGCCCGACTCCAGCAATTTTGCTGTATTTTGGTGCTCCTGACTGACCTGAGCGTGCCCATTGACCATAGTAGTCGAGCAAAATTTCTGTTTGCTCGTGATAAACCGCCAAACGTTTTTGCACGGTTTCTTCCTTATCATCGTCACGCTGTACCAAATCTTCTCCAGTGACATCATCTTTGCCAGCCACTTTAGGCGGATTGAAATGAACGTGATAAGTACGACCAGAAGCAGGATGCACACGCCGACCACTCATACGCTCAATAATCGCTGTATCAGGCACATCAATTTCCACGACATAATCGATCTCTACACCCGCTTGCTTCATCGCCTCAGCCTGCGGAATAGTGCGTGGAAAACCATCAAATAAATAGCCACGCGCACAATCATCCTGCGTCAATCTATCCTTGACTAAACGGATGATGATGTCATCGGACACCAAACCACCGCTATCCATGACTTTTTTCACTTCCACCCCCAAAGGACTACCCGCTTGAATCGCAGCACGCAGCATGTCGCCAGTAGAAATTTGTGGAATGTTGTATTTTTCTTTAATGAAATTCGCTTGTGTGCCTTTGCCAGCACCCGGTGCCCCTAACAAAATAAGACGCATGAACATTCCTAAAAGTTTATAATTTTGTACAATTTTGCCGTCTGACTCGACGTACCAAACGCGCAACTTACCACATTATTCATTTAAAGAATTGCTGCGTACGCAACAAATCTTCTATCGTATCGACACCAGCTGCAGGTGCTGTCTGTGTCACATGGACAGCAATCGGGTAGCCATGCCACAAAACACGTAATTGCTCTAAAGCTTCAATTTGTTCAATCGGCGCAAGCTGCAACCTAGGATAGGTTTGTAAAAAAGCGTTGCGATACGCATACAAACCAATATGGCGTAAAAAAGGCGTTTGCGTATTATCAGAATTTTGCGCATAACCATCACGATGCCAAGGAATGGTTGCGCGTGAAAAATACAATGCCCTGCTCGCTTTATCCAGTACCACTTTGACGATGTTCGGATTGCTAACATCGGCAAAATCATGAATCGCATGCGCAGCGGTCGCCATCGGTACAGTATCGCTAATCAACGCTGCTGTGGCAGCAATCAAAGCAGGGTCGATCAAAGGTTCGTCGCCTTGCACGTTGACGATTACTTCATTCGTAGCCAATCTCAAAGCAAGTGCAACTTCTGCAATTCTGTCCGTGCCAGACGGATGCTCCCCACGTGTTAACGATACCTGTACACCGTGTTGCTGACAGGCATCCACAATACTCGCATGATCGGTCGCAACCACAACGCGCGCAGCACCAGATTGTGCTGCACGTTCAGCAACCCGCACCACCATCGGTTTACCACCTAAATCAGCCAACGGCTTATTAGGCAAACGCGTGGATGCCAAGCGTGCAGGAATGATGACGCTAAAAGGTAAGGGTAATGAAGACATGGATTTAAGAACCCAATTCGCGCGCTTCGTCTATCCACATGATGGGAATGCCATCCCGAATCGGATAAGCAAGCTTGTCAGCGCGGCAAATCAATTCCTGTGCTTGTTTATCGTGCTCCAAGGGTCCTTTGCAAAGAGGGCAAACTAAAATATCAAGCAAGTTGGCATCCACCAAGTTTCTCCAAAATTTGTGCAACCCAGACGTCGTCGATACATGCGGTGACAGGAAGCACCCACAGACGCGGATCATTTTTAAGTGACGAAAAATGGACGCATTTTACTGCATCCTTTTCGGTCATCAAAATGATATCGGATTGAATAGAGTCAAAAGAATACGCATCAAAATTATGATGATCCGGCAAAGCCACTTCCTGAAATGACAAGCCAGCATGGCGCAACATCGCAAAGAAACGCGCTGGATTTCCTATTCCAGCCACAGCAGTAATAGCAATAGATTTATTATCAACCAATGCGCTTAAAGCCATCTTTTCTGAACGATCGCACAAATGCTCAACCGTCTGGCCAATTAATTGCATACAGACAAAACGATCGGCCTGCATATGCATCGCTGTTGATAAAGATTGGGACAAAAAGGGAAATGTATCTGGCATTGCATTCACCACAACAAAATCGCTCTTGCGCGTCATCGGTTCTCGCAAAGGACCAGCTGGAAGCAAATAACCATTACCACTGCCACGTGTATCAAACAAAACGATTTCGATATCTCGCTGCAACGCATAATGCTGCAAACCATCATCTAAAACAATTACATCCACATCAGGATGCGTCGCCAGCAAAGCACGACCAGCGGCCGCTCGATCAGACCCAACCACCACCGGACAATGGGTACGACGCGCGATCAACAGAGGTTCATCGCCAACCGAACTAGGTTTGGAATCTCTCCGTACATAACGCACAAAATTACCCTTGCTGCCATACCCACGCGAGACAACGCCAGGTGTATAACCAGCCTGCTGTAATGCCTGTATGAGAAAAATCGTCAATGGCGTCTTACCCGTTCCACCAACAAAGATATTACCAACTACCACAACCGGCACTGGTAAACGCGTCGATTTCAGCCAACCTTGAGCATACAACTGACGCCGCAAAGCGACTAGCATCCTCAATAAAAGTGAAATCGGAAGCAATAAATACGCAAACCATCCACGACGCATCCAATGTCGCATGAGTGCCGCTGCAATCATTTATTTTTTATCACTGGTCTGTGCCGCAAACGTCACCTTGGTAAAACCGGCACTGCGTGCGGCTTCCAGAACGTTGATGACCTTTTGATGAACAGCTAGTGCATCGGCATTAATGATGACGAGAGGATCTTTTTTTGCGTTGTCTGGTTTTGTTATATTTTCTTTAGTGGCTTCAACGGACTCTTTGTTGGCAGCAAGTGTTAACTCCTTAGCCAAACCAGCAGCATCCGATGCAGCAACGCGTGTACCGTTAATCGCATAATGACCTTTGGAATCGACTGTCACATTGATTTCATTGGGTTGCTCAAACGCTTGCTGCGCATCGGCCGTCGGCAATGTGACCGGCAGTTCGCTGAATTTGCTATACGTAGTAGTGATCATCAAAAAAATCAAAATCACTAGCAAGACGTCGATGAAAGGAATCAAATTGATTTCCGGTTCTTCACGTCCTTTACCTTTTTGAAAATTCATGATGCAACCTAACCTTACAATTTGCGTGCGCCGTGCACGACGTCAACGAACTTAACTGCTTGTTGTTCCATATCAATAACGAAACTATCAACCAAGGCACGGAAATGGCGATAGAAAAACAGCGCTGGCATCGCAATCACCAAGCCAAAACCAGTGTTATAAAGTGCCACCGAGATACCATGCGCCAACTGAGTTGGGTTAGCACCAGCGGCATTTTGTGCCCCAAAAATTTCAATCATCCCAACCACGGTACCAAACAATCCCATCAAAGGTGCAAGCGAGGCAATGGTGCCAATGGTGGTGAGAAAGCGCTCCAACTCATGGGCGACGGCGCGCCCCTCCTCCTCAATCGATTCTTTCATGACTTCTCGTGGCGCTTGAGCATTGCGCAAGCCCGCTGCTAGTACACGGCCCAAAAGAGAATTTTTTTCTAATTTTTCGATTATTTCTGTAGTAACTTTGCCATTGCGATAAACCAAAACGACTTCCGCTAATAATTTACGCGGCACAATCTTGCTTCTACGCAAATATAAAGTACGCTCAATAATGAGAGCCATAACAACAACAGAAGTAATGAGCAATAAACCAATTGGCCAGCCAGCGGCTTGTAAAATAGCAAACAAAAGAAGCTCCTTAATATCAACTAAACAACTAAACTTCGACAAATCAACAAGATGCGGCAATTTAACGTGTTGCGCCAGAGTCAGCAAGCGAAATACCATTAAATACTGATTAAAACCAACCACTCTCCCCCTCCAAAGTCCCCTTCGCCGGAAGAGAATACAACCCCACCATCTATGAATATAAATAAACCAACCACCCCCCCCGTCATTTTGACCGTTTCCGCTTTGAATCAAACGGCAGGACGTCTGTTGGAACAAGGCTTTGGATTAACGTGGATTGCGGGTGAAATCTCCAACCTCACTCGTGCGGCATCGGGCCATTATTACTTCACGCTCAAAGATGATGCAGCGCAAGTGCGTGCCGTGATGTTTCGTGGGCGGGCGCAGTATGCGGATTTTTCTCCTCGCGACGGCGACAAAGTGGAAGTGCGTGCCATGGTAACTTTGTATGCGCCAAGGGGAGATTATCAACTTAATGTGGAATCAATCCGACGTGCAGGCGTAGGTAATTTATACGAAGCTTTTTTGCAGCTGAAAAATAAGTTAAACGCAGAAGGTTTATTCGATGCCAGCCGTAAACGAACACTGCCCATTTTCCCGCGCACTCTCGGCATCGTCACCAGCCCGCAAGCAGCAGCTTTGCGCGATGTATTAACTACACTAAAGCGCCGAGCACCACATATTCAACTCATTCTTTATCCCACGCCAGTGCAAGGACATGGCGCCGCTGAAAAAATTGCGCATGCCATCCAGACTGCTTCTGCTCGTGCAGAATGCCAGGTGTTATTGGTTTGTCGTGGTGGGGGCAGTATTGAAGATTTGTGGGCGTTTAATGAAGAAATCGTCGCACGCGCCATCACTACATGCCGGATACCCGTCATTTCCGGTGTCGGGCATGAAACGGATATCACCATCGCTGACTTTAGCGCCGATGTACGGGCACCAACACCTACCGCAGCAGCCGAAATGGCGGCAACAACGCGTGCTGATTGGTTAGCTATGCTAGCCACGCATGCTGACGATTTAACACGCGCCATGCACAAACAATGCACCAATGCGGCGCAAAGGCTGGATTGGTTATCCGCTAAATTAATCAGCCCGTCGGCTTACATCCATCGTGAACGCATGAAGTTGCACGCCTTGTTTACCAACATGACACATGCGATACGCTTGCCACTGATTAAGAAGCGTTTCGCGCTCACGCATTTGGGCAATCGCCTCACTTCACCCTCCTTGAATACTAAACAGCAGCGTAATCATTTAACAGAAAATAAACGTCGCATAGCGACTTGCATGAACAATCAGCTTGCGCAACATCGCCTGACTTTATCGGCGCTCAACGCGCAATTGGAATTGCTCAACCCACAGCGTACTTTGGAGCGAGGCTATTCCATCGTGACGGATACCAAAGGAAAATTAGTCCGCTCCCCCCAACAAATCCACCCGCGCACAACCATCATCATGCGTTCTGCTGAAGGAACGGCGGAGCTGCATATTGCACAGGTTCAAGCAATGCTGGAGTAAAAAATATTACAATCTCGCCTTAGTTTGGAATATGCCTCCAAATTCTCATGCCAGATTTTTATCAAAATCAGCCAAGTGCAACCAAATTTGGCCAAATTCGGCCAAATTTAATCTAAAAGGAAACATCATGACCCATACCTTGCCAGCCTTATCTTATGCATTGGATGCTTTGCAACCTTACATTTCCAAAGAAACATTGGAATTTCATTACGGCAAACATCATCAAACCTATGTAACAAATCTGAATAATCTGATTAAAGATACAGAGTATGAAAATGCCTCATTGGAAGACATCATCAAAAAATCTTCAGGCGGTATCTTCAACAATGCAGCACAAGTATGGAACCACACCTTCTACTGGAATTGCATGAAACCCAACGGCGGTGGCGCACCTACCGGTGCGTTGGCTGATGCCATCAACGCCAAATGGGGATCGTTCGATAAGTTCAAGGAAGAATTTGGCAAATCCTGCGCCACCAATTTTGGTTCTGGCTGGACTTGGTTGGTGAAAAAAGCCGATGGTTCCGTTGATTTGTCGAACACATCCAATGCAGGTTGCCCATTAACCGGCACAGACAAACCCTTGTTGACTTGCGACGTGTGGGAACACGCTTATTACATCGACTACCGCAACGCACGTCCTAAATATGTGGAAATGTTTTGGAACGTAGTTGATTGGGATTTTGTTGCTAAAAATTTTGCTTAATCGCTTAACGTCATAACGTCATCACGTCATAACGTCATTACTTCACAAGCTGGGTTAATGCTTTACCAACCCAGCTAACTCAACTAACCCAGCTAGCTCAGCTGATTTCAACCAAACTCAAGTAGAGGCACCATTGAAAGATATCAACCAGCTTATTGCCGGCGTTGAGCGCTTCCAAACCAAATATTTTGGAGAGGAACGTAGCCTTTTCTCACAACTGAGTAAAAGCCAGCAACCGCGTGCTCTCGTGATTTCCTGCTGTGACTCTCGAGTCGATCCCGCCATCCTGACTGGTGCTGATCCAGGGGATTTGTTTATCGTGCGCAATGTGGCGAACCTGGTCCCTCCTTACCGCAATGAAGCAAAAGCGCCAGGGATACGCGCTGCGCTTGAATTTGCCGTAAAAAGCCTGCAAGTGGAGCACATCATCGTACTGGGACATTCTAGCTGTGGCGGTATTCAAGCCTTGATGAGCGATGAAAACATTACCAACAAATATTACGAATTCATCGGTGCCTGGGTCAGTATTGCCAAACGCGCACGAGAAAAAGTATTGCGTGAATTACCGCAAGCGCTGCCCGCTGTTCAAGCTCGAGCCTGCGAACAAGAGTCTATTTTGGTCTCGCTGGAAAATTTACTGTCTTTTCCATGGATACAAGAACGTGTCGAACAAAATACTCTCATGCTGCATGGGTGGTATTTCGATATTGATACGGGTGAATTGCTGGCTTATTCCGATAAAAATCGGACGTTTGATCCGTTGGTAGCAGAATCGGTTACGAATTAAATCCCACGAGAGTCAACAAAACCCGGCTCATCGCATCGTCGTTCCGTGGGAACGACGGCAATACGTGCGCTAAACTGCAGAAGCCCCCCCATCAATCGCCAGAATTTGCCCCGTAATATGCTTACTGGCATCAGACGCAAATAACAACGCCGCACCTTTCAAATCTTCATCATCCCCCAAACGCTGCAATGGCACACGTTGCGTCAAGTTTTCCATACCTAAACGATCAATCACACCTTGCGTCAATTTAGAGGGAAACAATCCCGGTGCCAGCGCATTAACCGTAATGCCATACTCGCCCCACTCAGCAGCTAAAGCACGGGTGAAGTTAACCAAAGCGCCTTTGGAAGTATTGTAAGCAAGCATTTGCATCGTACCCGGCACATTGCCCAGCAAACCAGCAATCGAGGCCACATTGACAATCTTGCCGTAGCGATTGGGGATCATGGATAACTTCCCCACTGCTTGCGATAGTAGAAAAATGCTGCGGATATTCAAATCCATCAATTTGTCCCAAGCGTCTATCGAACATTCTTGCGCAGATGCCATGTACGACGCTCCGGCGTTATTCACCAAAATATCAATCCGCCCCAAGCGTGCCAAGGCTTCTTGCACCAAAGGCAAAATGGCATTTTCTTGCCGCAAATCCGCTGCAATCGTACTAACCACAATCCCGCGTTGCTGCAAATCACGCTGTGCCACATCCAAATCGGTTTGCGTACGCGCAACCAACACAATACGCGCGCCCTGCTCGCCTAATGCGATAGCAATTTGCAAACCCAAACCACGGGAACCACCAGTAATCACAGCAGTTTTATCAGTCAAATCAAATAGTTGTTGTGTGGTGCGCATAGTAAGTAAATAAATCAATCAATAATTTTGTCGCGTATTTCTAAAAGACATAATCCATACACTGCCGATCTTCCCGCACAGCCGTGATGAATGGCTTCAACGCCTGGTGCTGTGGATGATCCTGATATGCATCCAATGCGGCTTTATCAACAAATACCGAATACAGCACCACATCAAACGTGGCTTCCAAACCTACTTGTTGACTGCTAGATGCCAACGCGGTTTCAAATGCCAATATGCCTGGCACGATATTGGCGCAGGCGTCGAGCAGGGTTTTCATTTTTAAGGCGTTGCTGGCTTTGTCAGCGCCTTCTGCGTGCTCTTTTAATTTCCACATGACGATGTGTTTAATCATTGTTATTACCCTTTTGTTTGATCTATTTATTGATCGATTATTCAAAAATTCAAAACGCGGGCAATTTTACCTATGTCTGTAAAATGGGTGGATAGATAAATCCAGACTCGCTATGAATACCCATTGCTTCCACAAATATAGACGGTAATACTGAGAAATTTAAAGCCGGCTGGAAGGGTAAACTCAAAACCGTCGTCCCCGAATGCTTTAGTCGGGGACCCAGTGTCTTTTAGTAGCAAACAACGAAAGACACTGGATTCCCGCCTAAACCCGCGGGAACGACGGAAATTAATTAAAACAGGAATCAAACGCGTGGCCAATAAAGAAATCGCAAAAATAACTAACCGTTTATCACATATGGATGAGCTGATTTTTGATCATTCATTTGCCACCTTACCGCCGCAATTCTTCACCCGCGTGGTGCCAACACCCATGCCTGCGCCTTATTTGGTCGCAAGCAGTCCATCCGCTGCTGCCATGATAGGCATAGATCACGCGGCATTTTCTGATGACGATTTCATCGTCAGCTTTGTTGGCAATCACATTCCTGCTAAAGCGCAACCACTGGCAGCGGTTTATTCTGGTCATCAATTTGGTGTCTGGGCAGGTCAATTAGGCGACGGCCGTGCAATATTGCTAGGTGATGTTGCCAGCAAGGATGGAGTACGGATGGAATTGCAATTGAAAGGCGCAGGTCGCACGCCCTATTCCCGCATGGGAGATGGCCGAGCGGTATTGCGTTCATCAATTCGAGAATTTCTCTGCTCGGAAGCCATGGCTGCGCTAGGCATTCCTACTTCACGTGCTTTATGCATCATGGGCTCTGACTTGCCCGTCATGCGTGAAACAGTGGAAAGCGCAGCGGTTGTCACCCGCATGGCACCCAGCTTTATCCGCTTTGGCTCGTTTGAGCATTGGACGCATAGCACACATAACAATCATCAATCCGCATTACAAACCTTGTCAGATTATGTGATCGACCAGTTTTATCCCGCCCTGCGCGATGCTCCCCAACCTTATGTCGCTTTGTTAAGGGAAGTCACACGCCGCACGGCGCACCTGGTTGCGCAATGGCAGGCGGTGGGTTTTATGCATGGCGTGTTAAATACCGACAATATGTCGATTCTAGGACTGACGCTGGATTACGGCCCATTTGGCTTTATGGAAGCATTCGACCCGCATCACATTTGCAATCACAGCGATCAGCACGGACGTTACGCCTATCACATGCAACCACAAATCGGATACTGGAATTGTTACGCCCTAGGCCAGGCATTGCTGCCGTTGATAGGCGATGTAGAGGAAGCGCAAGCTGCTCTCGCTATTTATCCCATCGAATACAAAAACAAAATAGATGCCCTATGGCATGCCAAATTGGGCTTGACGACGCAATTGCCGGATGACGATCAGCTGATTGCCAACATGTTTAGCATGATGCAAAGCAATCACGTTGATTTCACGCAATTTTTCCGGCGCTTAAGTCAGGTACAAACTTCTAATGTAGACAACAATAACAGCGATACAGCTTTACGTGATTCGATGTTGGATAGAGCTGCTTTCGACAGCTGGGCAGCGCAATATCGGCAACGTTTACAACAAGAAAACAGCGTCGATAAAGCACGCAAAGAAGCCATGAACAGCATCAATCCCAAATACGTGTTGCGTAACTATTTGGCACAAATTGCGATAGAAAAAGCGCAAAACAAAGATTTCTCAGAAATTGAAACCTTGTTGAATATTCTTTCCCGCCCATATGATGAGCAGCCGGAAGCCGAACAATACGCCGCACTGCCACCAGATTGGGCAAGTCACCTGGAAGTCAGTTGTTCCTCATAAACATGTTCATACCCCCATCCCTTCATACCGTTAAAAAGGAAATACGATGAGCAAACGCAAAATCATCAAAAGCGATCAAGAATGGCGCGCCAGCCTGACGCCTATGGAATACGAAGTCACACGTCATGCCGCGACCGAACCAGCTTTTAGCGGACGTTATTGGGATCATCATGAACACGGCATTTATACCTGCGTATGTTGCGGCACCCCGCTGTTTGCATCCGATGCCAAATTCGATTCCGGCTGCGGCTGGCCCAGCTATTTCACCGCGCTCGATCCCGACGCCATCATCATGCAAACGGACCGCAGTCATGGCATGATGCGCACTGAAATTATTTGCAAGATTTGCGATGCGCACTTGGGGCATGTGTTTCCTGATGGTCCACCACCCACTGGATTACGCTATTGCATCAACTCAGCATCCTTACATTTCACTCCGAAATAAAGAAAGTACAACACCAACATGAAATTTTTATTCGACCTTTTCCCCGTCATCCTCTTTTTTGGCATGTTCAAATGGAGCGAAGGCCACCCAGACGCTGCCCAAGCATTTGCCAACGACTACCTATCCAGCTTTGTATCTGGTGGCGTAGTATCCGCCACCCAAGCGCCTATCCTGCTAGCAACGGCTATTACCATCATCGCCAACGTCGGGCAAATTGTCTACTTGCTGCTAAAAGGTAAAAAAGTCGATGCTCCGCTCTGGATGTCGCTCATCATCGTCGGCTTGTTTGGCGGCGCCACCATTTATTTCCACAATGAAGCCTTCATCAAATGGAAACCAAGCATTCTGTACTGGTGTTTTGCGGCAGCGTTGTTCGTCAGCCAAACCGTCTTTAAAAAGAACCTCATCCGCAAGATGATGGAGCAACAAGTCAGCTTGCCCGAAACAGCCTGGCAACAACTGAATTGGGCCTGGGTGCTGTTCTTTGCCGCGATGGGGATTGTGAATTTGTACGTGGCATTTAATTTTTCTACCGCAGCCTGGGTCAACTTTAAGTTGTTTGGCTTTATGGGATTGATGCTGGTATTTATCATCGCCCAAAGCGTTTTTTTGGCTAAACATATTAAGACCAAGCCTTGAGTAGCTCACTTCTTTCGTGAAATTCACAGTCATAACTCTCCTCCGTCGTTCCCGCAGTTTTAGGCGGGAACCCAGCGACTTTGCCGTTTTAACGCCACTAGATTCCGCCCTACGCGGGAATGACGGAAATAAGTGTTTGGCTTAATAAAACCATGAACCGTATAGACAACATCCAAACCCGTTTAAAAAACACCCTTTCCCCCTTGGAATGCGCACTAGAAGATGAATCCGCATTACACGCCGGTCACCCTGGCGCAGCTTCAGGCGGTGGACATTACCGTTTACGCTTGGTTTGCCATCAATTTGAAGGATTGTCGCTCGTCGCGCGACATAGGCTAGTGTATGATGCCGTGCGCGATTTGATGCAAACAGATATCCATGCTCTTGCCATCGTTGCATTGGCGCCGTCTGAAATAGCGCACATTCCAGATTAAAAACAGATTAACAACAAACCTCGTTTCACTACCTTGTTATTTTTTACTTTCATTTAGGAAATACATAATGACTTTAAGACCTGCTCGCTTGTTAGTAACCTTGTTTACCCTGGCTTCACTGCCTGCTTTTGCGCAAAACCTTGCGATTGTCAATGGCAAAGCTATCCCCTCCTCCCGTACTGAACTCATGGTCAAACAATTGTTGACACAAGGTCAAAAAGACACTCCACAATTACGTGGCATGATTAAAGACGAATTGATCAATCGTGAAATCTTGACTCAAGAAGCCGACAAATTGGGCTTAGGTACGACACAAGAAGTCAAGGATCAACTGGAAATTGCACGCCAAGGCCTCGTCATTCGTGCATTAGTTAACGATTTCTTAAAGAAAAATCCTATCAAAGATGCAGAAATCAAAGCTGAATATGACAAATTCAAAGCACAAGCTAGTGATCAGGAATATCACGCACGTCATATTTTGGTAGAAACTGAAGAGGAAGCCAGAACCATCATTGGCAAACTCAAAGCTGGTGAAAAATTTGAAGAATTAGCTAAACAATCCAAAGATCCAGGCTCTGCAGCGAACGGTGGTGATTTGGACTGGGCATCACCTGGCACGTTCGTTAAACCTTTCTCCGATGCAATGGTTGCATTGAAAAAAGGCAGTCTCACTGAAGTGCCAGTCAAAACACAATTTGGTTTCCACGTCATCAAACTTGAAGACACACGCCCAGCGAAGGTTCCAAGTTTGGATGAAGTCAAACAACAAATTACTGAATTATTGCAACAGAAAAAGCTACAAGCTTTCCAAGAAGGCTTACGTAAAAAAGCAAAGGTTCAATAATTTGCACAAAGTTACATAAAAAATTTAAAAACGGCGACTTAATCAAATTAAGCCGCCGTTTTTTATACATGAATATTTTTAGAAATTTACAAAGAATCTAAACGCCACTTCCCTTTCCCCAATATTTCCAACTCCTGCGTATGGAAATTCAACAAACTGCTCCGATGTCCCACACTGATTAACACAGCATCTGGCAATGATGTGCGCAGTAATTGATACATCGCGTGCTCTAACCCTTCATCCATCGCAGAACTGGCTTCATCCAAAAACACCACTTGAGGTTGCTGCAATAACACACGACCGATTGCCAAGCGCTGCTGTTCACCTAGGGACAAAATGCGTGTCCAATCATTCTCTTCATCTAAACGCGCGATCAAATGACTCAAATGACATTGTTTCAAGATTTCTACCACTTGATCATTTGTTGCGTTGACCTCATCGGAAAGTGCAGGGTAATACAAAGCAGCACGTAATGAGCCTAATGGCAAATAAGGTTTTTGCGGTAAAAATAGAGAAGTTTGATTCGCCTGATAAGACACTTTGCCATCAACGTAAGGCCATAAACCCGCAATCGCACGTAGCAACGTAGTTTTGCCTACGCCCGATGCACCACGGATCAAAAGAGAGGCCGCGGCTGGCAAGGTGATGGTCAAATCCTCTACCAACACCACATTGTCTGGCCGAGTAACGGTTAATCCTTGTATTGCAAATGTTGCCTGATTTAGGTTTGACTCATGCACATATTCTATTTTTGCACCGCTCAACTTTTCGGTTGCATCGATCAAATCCAGAAAACCCGTCAAACGATTCACCACTGCGCGGTAGCTAGCAAAGTCATCATAAGAGGTGCGGAAAAAAGACAAAGCATCCTGCACATGGCCAAACGATTGCGCTGTTTGCATCATGTCACCCAAGGTAATTTGCTTGTTCAGCAAACGTGGGGCTTGCACGATAAAAGGAAACACCACTGCAGCCTGGCTGACCACAAGGTTCAATCCCTGGAATTTCAGCGAACGGGAAACGATGTCCCACATGTTGGTAATCACATTGCCAAAACGTTTTAGCAAGTTGCTACGCTCGACAACTTCGCCACGGAAAAAGGCAATGCTTTCGCCATACTCACGTAAACGGATCAACGCATAACGAAAATCAGCGCTAAATTTTTCGCTCAAAAAACTTAAATTGATCAATGGCCGACCAACTTTGATGGCAAAAACCGTCGCTGTGATGACGTAGATATAAACCAAGAAAATCATCGCACGTGGGATTTCCACGCCCAACAATGACAAGGCACCCGACAAGCCCCACAAAATGATGCTAAACGCAAACAAAGACACGACGGCATCCAGCAAACCCATAGAAAGCGCCAAGGAACTGCTAACAAAAGTTGTCACATCCTGCTGAATACGTTGATCCGGGTTATCGGCATCTTCGGGCAAATATTGGCTGCGATAGTAGACCTGCTTATCCAGCCAGCGATCCATCAAACTATTGCTTAACCAAACGCGCCAATCGATGAGAAAAGCCTGGCGTACGTAGTAATTCAACAGCGCTCTTGCCACATGGATCGTAGCCAAAATACTAAAAATCATCAGCATGAACCAGAATGCCTTGGCATCTAATTTCTGCATGGCACTATAAAAACCGTTGTACCAAAACGAAAACAGCACATTCATGCGCACTGAAAACAGTGTCAGAAGAATAATAAATGCCAATCCAACAAGCGGTATTTTGCTACGAGAAGGATCAAAATAAGACCAGGTCAGACGCCGGAACTGCCTGCCCCACTCCGTAAAACGCCCCACCAGCACGACCGCAATACTCAAGCCGATCACACTGATGACAAACGCCTGCACCAACCACAGCAAACTCGCCAATAACTCGTGACTCCAATCCATCTTGATACCTTTCTATCAAAAATTTTGCGGCAATTTTACGCTAGAACCACGCCTGCTCATGACAATGAAGATAAAACTGATTGACCTTGTAGGGCGTCAATAAGCGCAGCGCTTATTCCACCCTACTTAGCTTAGAACCACACTCAATATAACCAAAACGCATATTAAAAAACGAAATCATTCGTTCTGTTTATGATTAATCCCCCTTATTCTCATGTTTCTGAATTTTTCATGTCATGTTTTACATACCATTAATCACAACAAACGGAGATTGCCATGCTATTCAACTTGTCCAAAAAAGCATTATTTGCCGGTGCGTTGATCACCAGCGCAGTTTTGCCACACGCCTTTGCAGCCGATACCACGCTGCTGAATGTTTCCTACGATCCAACCAGAGAGCTGTATCAAGACGTCAACACCGCTTTCGCTAAAAGCTGGAAAGCCAAAACAGGCGACAACGTACAAATCAAGCAATCGCATGGCGGTTCCGGCAAACAAGGACGTGCAGTGATCGATGGTTTGGAAGCCGACGTGGTAACTTTAGCGTTAGCCTATGACATTGACGCAATCGCTCAACACAATCTGATCGCCAAAGACTGGCAAAAACGTTTAGCACACAACAGCTCCCCTTACACCTCTACCATCGTCTTTTTGGTACGCAAGGGCAATCCTAAAGGCATCAAAGATTGGAATGACCTGGTCAAACCTGGTGTTTCGGTCATCACACCGAATCCAAAAACATCTGGCGGCGCACGCTGGAACCATTTGGCAGCTTGGGGTTATGCCTTGAAACAACCTGGTGCGACTGAAGCAACGGCTAAAGAATTCATCAAAAAATTGTACAAAAACGTGCCGGTATTGGATTCCGGCGCCCGCGGCGCGACCACAACCTTCGTTGAGCGCGGCATCGGCGACGTATTAATCGCATGGGAAAACGAAGCTTTCTTGGCAATTAAAGAATTAGGCCCTGAAAAAGTAGAAATCGTTTCACCATCCATCAGTATCCTGGCTGAACCACCTGTCGCTGTCGTTGATAAAGTCGCTGACAAACGCGGCACCCGTAAAGTGGCACAGGCTTATTTGAATTTCTTGTACACCGAAGAAGCACAAGAGTTGATTGCGAAGAATTACTACCGTCCAACATTAGAAAAAACGGCGAAGAAGTATGCAAAAGAGTTTCCAAAGATCAAGCTGTTTACCATAGCGCAGGTTTCTGGTGACTGGGCTAAGGCGCAAAAAACACATTTTGCGGATGGTGGTGTGTTTGATCAGGTTTATCAGCCAAGTAAGTAAGAATAGCGCTACGCGAAATGAACGCACTGGATTCCCGCCTTCGCGGGAATGACGGTAATACGGGAAGTAGTTATCACCAAATACGTTAAAAACCGTCATCCCCGAGTGCTTTAGTCGGGGATCCAGTACTCCCCCCTCGTGCGAAGCACGCCAATCTTAAAACGGCAAAAAGGAATGAATACGCATACCAAGCTCCAGCAGCAATGGAATCTTGAAGATGTCGTCGCAAAACTCAGGACTTCCAGAGAAGTTTCACACAAGATCCGACACCAAGGCCATATCCGAGAATTGCCGTCCAGAGATGCCTTAATTTCTGTACTCAATGGTTTATCCGCTGCCCTCTTCCCTACCCATTACGGCCAGCCCAATTTAAATGATGAAAACATCGATTATTTTGTTGGCAATACACTCAGCAATACGGTGTATATACTCAGCGAACAAATACGCCGTGGTTTGTTGTTTGTCTCTGAAAACGGGGCGGATACTAATATCGATACCCATCATCAAAAAGTCACGCAAATCACGCGCGATTTCATTGCCGAGTTACCTGCGATTCGTGCCTTATTAGTCAGTGATTTACAAGCCGCGTTTCATGGTGACCCCGCAGCAACTAGCGTGTCTGAAGTATTGCTTTGCTATCCCGGCACGATTGCCATCATTTACTACCGACTAGCACATGCGCTGTATACGCTTGGCGCGACGTTTGTGGCGCGCATGATTTCTAACATTGCGCATTCACTGACCGGCATTGATATTCACCCAGGTGCCAGTATTGGCGCCAGTTTTTTCATCGATCACGGCACTGGCGTGGTGATCGGCGAAACCGCCGTCATTGGTCAGCATGTACGGCTTTATCAAGCTGTGACGCTGGGTGCTAAACGTTTTCCAACGGACGAAAACGGCAATCTCATCAAAGGCAATACGCGCCACCCGATTGTGGAAGATCACGTCGTGATTTATGCCGGTGCCACGGTACTAGGGCGCATCACTATCGGATGCGGATCGACCATAGGAGGCAATGTCTGGCTGACGCAAAGCGTGCCGCCGTGCAGCAATATTTCACAGGCACAAATGCGTACCGATCAGCAATTTATTAGTAGTCAGCAGCAAAAATCAGCAAGTAGCAATCATTAATCATCAACCGAAATTATCCATTAACCTCCGTCGTTCCCGCGGATTTAGGCGGGAACCCAGCGTCTTTCGTTGTTGACGACTAAAAGCCACTGGGTCCCCGACTAAAGCACTCGGGGACGACGGGAAATTAAGGCTAATGGACAATCTTGGATCAACAATCCCATCAATCATTAACCCAACAGGAACCATCGATATGACACAACCAACCCATCCAATCCAATCTCAAACAGCCCTAACCGATGCCGGCGCGCGCGGCTTGGCGATTGCCAACCGTACCGTGCCGCAAATGTCGCGCATTACCCCACGCTGGCTGACGCATCTACTACATTGGGTGCCGCTCGATTCCGGTATTTATCGCGTCAACCGCGTCAAAGAAGGCGCGACCGTCAATGTTGATTGCTCCCAACGTGACGAACGCGTGCTGCCAGAAACCTTCGTCGATTACGTAGAAAACCCACGCGAATACCAACTCAGCGCCGTCACCACCGTGGTGGAAGTGCATACCCGTATTTCTGATCTGTACAGCAATCCATACAACCAAATCGCCGAGCAATTGCGTTTAACGATAGAAATCATCAAAGAACGCCAGGAAAGCGAACTCATCAACAATAAAGAATACGGCCTGCTGCACAGCGTGGTCCCCAGCCAGCGCATCAAAACTCGTACTGGTGCGCCAACGCCGGATGACATGGATGAATTGATTACCAAAGTCTGGAAAGAGCCCGGCTTCTTCTTAGCGCATCCGCAAGCGATTGCTGCGTTTGGCCGCGAATGTACCCGCCGTGGTGTGCCACCACCAACTGTTTCTTTATTCGGTTCCCAATTTTTGACCTGGCGCGGTTTGCCGATTTTCCCTTGCGACAAATTGGAAATTGAAAATGGAAAAACCAACATCCTACTGATACGCACGGGTGAAAGCCGTCAGGGCGTAGTTGGATTATTTCAACCCAATTTGCCCGGCGGCGAAGGCAATCCTGGTTTGGCAGTGCGCTTTATGGGCATCAACCAAAAAGCCATCGCGTCTTATTTGGTTTCTCTTTATTGCTCATTAGCCGTATTAACTGATGATGCCATCGCAGTTTTAGAAGGCGTAGAAGTAGGTAAATACCATGAGTACAAATAATCTAGAAAACATGGGTTTGCCGGATATCAACGTCCTGACGCGCATGGCAAATGAATTGTTTTCGGCGCTGCCATCTTCAGGATCGGAAGGATTGACTGCATTACCCATCGCCACGTTACCAAACGTGCAAGCACCGGCAGCGTTGCCGCAAAGCGGTTTTCCTGTGGCAACCAATGCGGTGACTGCAAGCGCGCCAGCAATTCCGGCTGGCTTGCCTTTTAGCGGTGTGGCACCGGCGGATTTTGGTTTGCCCAGCGAACAAGAATTATCAAGACTGCTGGTGCCAAGAAACTTTCACTCGCCTTCCGTCCTCACTAGTCAAGCCACTCAGGCGGCATCGTTTTATTTTTTAGATCAAAACACACCACGTCAGGCTGGCATCCAAGTACCTGGCTCACCAGCACCCAACTGGCAAGCCAGCGCGACGCCGATGTCGGCACCGTTTGACATCAATCAAGTGCGACGGGATTTTCCCATCTTGCAAGAACGCGTCAACGGGCGGCCTTTGGTATGGCTGGACAACGCGGCAACCACGCACAAACCACAGTGTGTGATTGATCGTTTGAAGTATTTCTACCAGCATGAAAATTCCAACATCCACCGCGCCGCGCATGAATTGGCAGCACGTGCCAGTGATGCGTATGAAAGCGCCAGAGAAAAAGTGCGTGGATTTTTGAATGCCGCTTCCTCGAACGAAATCATCTTCGTACGTGGTGCCACTGAAGCCATCAATCTGGTCGCGCAAAGCTGGGGCCGGCAACATATCAGCAAAGATGATGAAATCATCATCAGCTGGCTAGAACATCACGCCAACATCGTGCCATGGCAGCAATTGTGTGCAGAAAAAGGCGCTAAGCTGAAAGTCATTCCCGTCGATGACAATGGCCAGATATTGCTGGATGAATACGCCAAATTGTTGAGCAACAAAACCAAGTTGGTTTCGTTCACCCAAGTATCCAATGCGCTCGGCACCATTACGCCCGTCAAACAGATGGTGGAAATGGCGCACAACGCAGGCGCCAAAGTGCTGGTCGATGGCGCGCAAGCGGTGTCGCACCTACGTGCTGATGTGCAACATTTGAACTGCGACTGGTACGTTTTCTCCGGTCATAAGGTATTCGGCCCAACTGGTATCGGTGTGTTGTATGGAAAAGAAGCACTGCTGAATCAAATGCCACCCTGGCAAGGTGGCGGCAATATGATCAAGGATGTGCGTTTTGAGCATACCGAATACCACCCAGCCCCCGCACGTTTTGAAGCAGGCACTGGCAATATCGCCGATGCGGTTGGATTGGGTGCGGCGATTGATTACGTCAATCGAATCGGCATTGACAATATTCACCAATACGAGCATCAGCTGTTGGAGTACGCCACGGGTTTGCTAAAAAGCATCCCGGGATTACGCCTGATCGGCACGGCGCCAGACAAAGCCAGCGTTTTGTCGTTCGTACTAGAAGGTTTTACAACAGTAGAAGTTGGCACCGCGCTGAGCAAAGAAGGCATCGCCGTGCGTTCTGGCCACCACTGCGCGCAACCGATTTTGCGTCGTTTTGGCCAAGAAAGCACGGTACGGCCATCACTCGCGTTTTATAACAACCATGCCGATGTGGATGCCTTAGTTGCAACGCTACGGCGTATTCAAAGTGGACGTAGTTTTTAATTAATACATCACCCGATGTCAAAAAATAGGGCAGATTCATCACCTGCCCTATTTTTTATGCTTCATTATTGTCAATTTAGGCATTACAATCATGAAACATTTCCTACAGGAAATTAAAAATACTGATCAATATCAGTGTTCATCAATGACGATATCGGGGAAGAAAACAATCATGAAATTATTATTCAAGAAAAAATTGCTGGCCATTGCAATTAGCGCAATTGGCACAATCAGCTCTTTTTACAGCATGACTTCATTAGCAGCGAGTAGTATTCAATACAGCGAACATAACGATCAATGGTTTGCCAATATCGCTGGCAACGCCTCCACATCACAAGCTATTTTGACTTCTGATAATGGTTTGTATTTTCTGTATTTCAGCCAAGGATATTTGGGCATCTATGATTTTCTTGGTCACGTCATCTGGGGCGTGAACATGCAGGATAAGGCGTCGTATTTTGGGATGACAAAAGACGGCTTGGGTTTATGGGAAGGCAGTAAAACTTCTGCTGTGTTTCTATCAAAACCAAGCAGCTCAACCACACCAACCAGCCAAGTTCCCACTACCAAGTTAGTCCTCACTAATGATGGCAATCTGCTTTATCAAACAATGCAAAACAACAATTGGGTCACGACATGGCAAACCAATACCACCATGCCATCCAACGTCACAACAACATTGTCACAAATACAAACACAAAAGAATCAATACAACAGTTTGGTGACCACCTCAAACACCGCCAAATATAACCTTAGCAATGCGCAACAAGACTTAAACTCAGCCACCGCTCGTAACAACGATGCAGTTAATGCTGACGTCACACAACAAAAAGATACCTTAGCCAAAATACGTGCGCATAACCACATATTAACCAGCAATGCTTTTGAAATTGCCTCTGCTGGCCTAAAACGCGTATCAGGTCTACCAAGTAGCAGTGGTGCGACATTAAGCCCGCCAACGGTCACCTCCACCCCAGCGGGTAGCAATACCAAACATAGTGCGAATTACAAGCCCCCTCTCCCACAAGCACAGCAAAATGCTGTTAACTGTGTTCCCGCCGTTGGTGTAGGTACACAAACATCAACGGCAACGACAAGTGGTAATCAAGCAGCAAGCGGTGGTGCCAATGCCAGTGTATCCGCTGGTGTTGGCGGTTCTGCCAGTGCGACTGTTACGAGTACCAGTATTGATACCGAAGTGAGTTTCAGAGACTGTGTAGATGCTGTCGTGTCAGTACAAGGTCAATTGAATGGTCCTGGGGGATCCACACTTGGTGCTTCAGTAACATTAGAAACATTTGCTGGCTCGATGATGGATGCCAACCTGCAAGCCAATCAAAATGGTCTTCAAGCCTCTGTTTCTAGCCAAGATGGCGTATTTATCACCATGACTACTGACGCCAGTGCAAACGTGCAGGGCTTTGGCGTCGATGCCAATGGACAAGTCGTCGTCATGAGTGGCAGTCAAGGTAGTGCGAATCTACAGGCCAACAAAAATGGGGTAGCCGCAGGTGCTGAAGGTACTTATGGAAGTGGAGTGAACGCATCTGGATCAGTGACTCAAAATATGCGATACGGATCAACAACAACTGGAGCCGGTGCTTCTGTTGGCGTAGTCGGCGCGGGGGGAAGCGTTGGTGCAACAACCAGTCACGGTGTCCTGAATTTGGAGTTAACGGGGGATTTAGCAGCGGGTGTTGGCCTTGATTTAGACCTCGGAGTCGGCGTCAACTATGGTCAATCTTATAACGACCTACGCAGCGCTTACAATGCACTCAAACAAACACGACAAGCAAAGCATGCGGCCCAACAAACTGTGCTAGCAGCACAGACAACATACAACACCATGAAAGCAACTGCTGATAAAGCACAACAAGAACTCACTACAGCAGCGGATTCAATTGCCCACGCAACCTCACAAGCAACTACTTTGGTGACATCAGAAGTCAGCAAAGATGCGCAAAATTTTGCTAAGGTTACAACGACAGCATTTGAAAATCCTAGCGCAATCGCAGCGGCAGCAGCGGAAGCCGCCGCCAAAGCAGCAGCAGATGCCCAAGCAGCGGCCGATGCAGCAGCAAAAGCAGCCGCAGATGCCGCCAACAAAGCAGCAAGTAGTGTCTCCAGCACCGCCAAAAGTGTTGGCAAAAGCATCAAACATGCTTTCCACTTTTAAAGCGAAGATGGGCAAAAAATAGCGTTTTCCTACTATTCACGCTATTAGATCCCATAATAAAAAAGGGTTAGCGCTTTTCAGCAGCTAACCCTTTTCCGTACCTGATCTAAATGAATAAAAACTTAACAGTTTTTACCCAACGAACATACCATAAGGAACAAGAGTGCCATTACCAGTGTCATTACCAGTAGTTAGCGCATCCATAACACCATCAACAACAGTGCCATTACCAGTAGCTAGCGCACCCAAAGCACCCACCCACAACTTCAAACTATTGTAGTCCGCTTTACTCACGGCAAAACCAGCTCCCAACATGAGCACAGCAACAGAAGAAGCCATCGCCACCTGCCCCTTTGTTGGTAACGACGCCACAATCTTTTCAAGCGTTGTGAGAGCTGGAGCTGGAGCTGGAGCTGGAGCTGGAGCTGGTTCTGCTATGACTGTATTAAAAGCTGCCAAATCAACAACATTAGCAAACTTCCCAGCGGTGACGGCTGTTCTTAACGTTTGTTTAACTCCATCAGAAATACCATCGGCACCAATAGTTACAAAACCATTCACAACCGCATTTGCTAAATCGGCTGATACAGCCGCATCAGCACCACCAACCAACCCAGCCACAAATGATTGAAATTCGTTATTTTGGAAAGCGCCTGCATGACCAGTCAATGCCATCGCCACTGCTGTTTTTTGAGCGCCATCCAAATCTGCAAGCGTTGACAAAAGAGGCAAGACAAACGCTCTAAAATTTTGATTATCGAGAGCTTGAAGAGCGTCATCTTTAATCAATGCCGTCGCAACTGCTGTTTTTTGAGCGTCATCCAAAGCTACGAGCGCCATTGAGTGAGGAATTCTCAAGAGCCGCACCATTGTTGATTAATTCAATTGCAATTTCTTTTTTTACCACATCGTTAAATTGTGGCAAGCAATCGGCCAATGCTTCTTGTGCAGCAGAACTAATTGTTGCAGCAACCGACTTACCAGAAAGAGCAGAAAAGTAAGATTGTTTTGGAGTAAACAACCTAGCAAACTCAAGCTGTTGATCCTGACTCAACAAGGATTTTCCATCCGATCCCTTTACAAATTTGAGGGCTAAACTAGCTGCTTTTGGTTGTTGTGATGCAATACTCTGCAAGTACCCAGATTTTTGTTTCCACACAGATAAAACATCAGCCTGCTCACCCACTACCAAACTTTGTTTCTTTTGTAGAAAATTAAGGACGTCTGCATTCTGTAACGTCCCCGTCATCACCCCTTTCATTACTTTTCTTGATACAGTGACATCACCAAAAAACGTGGTGAGTGCTTGCGTATTCTGCTCATTTACATCATTAAGGGCATTACGAATTACAGCAATAGCATTTTTATCACCTTGCTTCAAGGCAGAAGCTAATGCGCTCTTTTGATCGGCGTTTTTATTAACCGTAGCTAAATCAGGCCAAGCGGTTGTTTTTGGTTGTGTTTGGAACAGGGAAATCTGCGTGAGTGATACTGAGAATGGAAGGTTAATTGCCATTTATTACTCCTTTTATGTATTTGATCTAAACCGGGTAAGTCCGATTCCAGGCAATGCTCTCTAAAGCATAAAACATTAGCATAATTGCAATTTTCGAACTATGGCGCCAAATATAACACAAAGACCAGCAAGATTATTTATTAAGCAATGAATATTTAACAATAAAATATTGCCGCACGGAAACCCCCTAACAAATGATCGCCTCAAACAAAAACTAAGAGGACTGAACAATCAACTCACCACAAAATGACAAACATAATGCAAAGTTTCTAACGTTTCCAATTCAAAGGAAGACGTCCCTGGAACGTGAAAACTTTGGCCATTTTCATAGACTTGCCAACTGCTTTCACCCGTGTCATCGGCTATGCGAACACGGCATTTCCCTGCTACGATTTCCATGATTTCTGGCAAATTGGTGGAAAACTTCAACAATGACGGGAAAATAACACCGACTGTTTTTTGACTACCATCCGGAAAAAGAACAGTATGCGAAACGCATTTGCCATCGAAGTACACATTGGCTTTCTTTACAACCGAAACATGGTCAAATTGGGTATGTATTGGGGTATTTACCTGAGTATTCATTTACGACTCCTTTAATAAAAAATTTCACTAATATGAACGAACTCGACGTCCTACAATCCATAGGCTTTGTCATGCCTAGCATGTCTTATCTGATAGGCGGCATTATCTTCACCATCGTTGGCTATATCGCCTATCGCCACGGCAAAAAAGTGGCCAACTCATCCATAAAAGGGATAGGCATCACCCTGATGGTTTATCCGATCTTTGTTTCTGATGATGGGCTGCTGTATTTGATAGGCTGCGGATTATGCACGGCTTTGTATTTTTATCGACGACGACAGTAATACGAAAAACTCCAAACCGTCGTCCGCGAGCACTTTAATTTTGGACCCCATGGCTTTTAGTCGTAAACAACAAAAAACGCTGGATTCCCGCCTAAACCCGCGGGAACGACGGGGGTTAATAGACAATCTCGGTTAAATAATATTCGTTCGCCTCACAGCCCCCAAAAACAACTCCACCAACTCAAAATCTTCCTGGCGCGTAATTTTGCTATTGCAAGGGTGCCCTTCTACCAATTTCGGTGCAAAGCCTAAGGCTTCAACTGCGCTGGCTTCGTCGGTCGCGTCGCTTATGGCATCTAATGCACGTTGTAGCAAAGCATAAGAAAACATCTGCGGCGTTTGGGCTAGCCATAATGATGTGCGCGGGATCGTTATTACCTGCTGGCCATCTACTTTCTTGACTGTATCAACGACAGGTAATGCTAATAAACCACCAATCGTCTTTTCTCCTTCCCTTACACCTTCCATCAAACGATCGATCAATGCAACCGTCAAACCAGGGCGAGCGGCGTCGTGGACTAACACCCAGTCGTTTGCTTGAATATCGGCTAAGGAGCGCATGGCTTGCAGACCATTTTGCACGCTTTCTTTGCGCGTTTTTCCGCCGCAGCGCAATACCGTCATATTCGGAATATGCTCGGGAAAAACCTGATCGATATAGCCATCATCCTGAGATACCACAACAAAGGTATGCGTTATAACCGGATGATTGAGAAACGCCTGCACGGTGTGATGCAACATAGTCTGCCCTGCAATCGATAGATATTGCTTGGGGCAATCCGCCTGCATACGACTACCAACGCCGGCGGCGGGGATCAAGGCAAAGTAACGAGGGAACATAAGATTATTCCTACAAATTTCCTACAAAATTCTTACAAATTAAAAAATAAACACATCGCTTATAATCGGCAGCCTCGATTGTAATCATCCACTACCCCGCATGTCCCTCGATTTTAAAAAATCCTTGCCCAAGGCAGGTCATCGCTTTGTGTTGCCGTCTTTGCATGGTTCTGCCGATGCTTATGTGTTAGCGCAAGCCGCTTTCGAATTGAAATCCCAAGGCCGTATGTTGGTGATCGTTGCAGCTGATGCAACGGATGCACAGCGTTTGCGGGATGAAATTCCGTGGTTTGGTGACAAAAAACTACGCTGCCATCTGCTACCAGATTGGGAAACACTGCCTTACGATGCATTCTCCCCACATCAGGATTTGGTGTCCGAACGTTTAGCTACGTTGTATGAAGTCCAAAATGGTCAATCCGATGTTTTGATCGTTCCAGCCAGTACGGCGTTGGTTCGGTTGGCGCCGACCTCTTTTTTAGCGGCAACCACCTTCTTTTTCAAACAAGGTGAAACACTGGATGAAACACGGCTTAAATCGCAATTGACTTTGGCGGGCTACAACCACGTAGCGCAAGTTATGTCGCCAGGTGAATATTCCGTGCGCGGTGGCTTGATCGATTTATTCCCCATGGGATCAGCATTGCCTTACCGTCTAGATTTGTTTGGCGACACAATTGATACCATCCGCACATTTGATGCTGACAGCCAACGTTCACTCTATCCCGTCAAAGAAGTCCGCTTGTTGCCAGGGCGCGAATTTGCCATGGATGATGCGGCACGCACCACGTTCCGTAACAATTGGCGCGAAATGTTTGAGGGCGATCCGTCCAAATCCAAGATATACAAAGACATCAGCAATGGCATTCCTTCCGCTGGGATTGAGTATTACCTACCCTTCTTTTTCAACGAAACGGCGACGCTGTTTGACTATCTACCAACCGATAGCACGCTTGCGTTAATCGGCGATATTGATACTGCGATTGGGAATTTTTGGAAAGACACCCAGTCGCGTTATCAATTCTTAAAATTCGACCGCGAACGACCATTGATTGCGCCAGAAAAACTGTTTTTGCGGGATGAGGATTTTTTCGCGCTGGCTAAATCGTATGGACGCTGGGTGATTCATGGCAAGGATCAAATTGACATTACATCAACCCCCGTAGTTCCCACGGATGTAATTAACGTCGTTCCCGCGGCTTTAGGCGGGAACCCAGCGTCTTACGCAGTGAATCCGATTAACGCCACTGGGTTCCCGCCTAAAGCCGCGGGAACGACGGGGGCTGAAATTTGCACCCCCATTCCCAACATCGCCGTCAGCCGCCGCAGTGACGACCCGCTGATCAATCTGAAATCGTATTTATTACAAAGCGACCAGCGCGTGATGATTTGCGCTGAATCGAGCGGTCGTCGTGAAACGCTGATGCAATATTTCAACGACTATGATTTGGGACATTTAGCACTGTGCGATGGCTATGCCGACTTCATCAATAGCAGCGCGCCATTGATGCTGGGTGTAGCGCCGCTGCATGCGGGTTTTGCCTACGACAAACTCATATTTATTACCGAAACCGAACTGTACGCTGGCTCCAGTCGCCGCATCGGCACGAAAAAACAGGAAGGCGCCAGCCAGGTTGAAGCCATGGTGCGCGACTTGTCCGAGCTCAAAATCGGCGATCCCATCGTCCATAGCCATCACGGCATCGGACGCTACATGGGCTTGATCAGCATGGATATGGGCGATGGAGAAACGGAATTTCTCAACCTGGAATACGCCAAAGACACCAAGCTCTACGTACCGGTATCGCAGTTGCATGTGATTTCACGCTATTCAGGTGCTGCACCAGAAAATGCGCCGCTGCACGCGCTGGGTTCGCCGCAATGGGAAAAAGCCAAACGCAAAGCAGCAGAGCAAATACGGGATACTGCGGCTGAGTTGCTCAATCTCTATGCACGCCGTGCGCTGCGAGTTGGTCATGCGTTTAACTATTCAGCGCACGATTACCAGGCATTTGCTGCCGGTTTTGGTTTTGAAGAAACCGCCGACCAGGCCGCTGCCATCAATGCGGTATTAGAAGATATGACCAGCGGCAAGCCGATGGATAGATTGATTTGCGGCGATGTCGGTTTTGGTAAAACAGAAGTCGCCTTGCGCGCGGCGTTCATCGCCGTCATGGGCGGCAAACAAGTGGCGATTTTAGCGCCGACTACCTTGTTGGCCGAACAACACGCCCAAACCTTTGCCGACCGCTTTGCCGATTGGCCGGTGCGAATTGCGGAATTGTCACGTTTCCGTAGCAGCAAAGAAATCGCCCTGGCCATCAAAGGCATGCAAGACGGCACGGTCGACATCGTCATCGGCACACATAAATTGCTATCCGATGACATCAAGTTCACTCGCCTGGGATTGATCATCATCGACGAAGAACACCGCTTTGGCGTGCGTCAAAAAGAAGCCTTGAAAGCATTGCGGGCGGAAGTCGATGTCTTGACACTGACCGCTACGCCGATTCCCCGCACGCTAGGGATGGCGCTGGAAGGATTGCGCGACTTTTCCATCATCGCCACCGCACCGCAAAAACGGCTGGCGATTAAAACCTTTGTGCGCGATGAAAGCGACTCCATCATCCGAGAAGCGTGCTTACGTGAACTCAAACGCGGCGGCCAGGTGTACTTTTTGCATAATGAAGTCGAAACCATTAACAACCGCAAAGCCATGCTGGAACTATTATTGCCAGAAGCACGGATCGGGGTTGCACATGGCCAGATGCATGAACAAGATCTGGAAAAAGTCATGCGTGATTTCGTCGCCCAGCGCTTCAATATTTTGTTATGCAGCACGATTATTGAAACCGGAATCGACGTACCAAGCGCCAACACCATCATCATGCATCGCGCTGACAAATTCGGTCTGGCGCAATTACACCAATTGCGTGGCCGTGTCGGGCGCTCGCATCATCAGGCTTATGCTTACCTGCTGGTGCACGACGTACAAGGTTTGAACAAGCAAGCGCAGCGCCGTCTGGATGCAATTGTGCAAATGGAAGAACTCGGTAGCGGTTTTTATCTCGCCATGCACGATCTGGAAATCCGTGGTGCTGGTGAAGTATTAGGTGACAATCAATCAGGCGAGATGCATGAAATTGGTTTCCAGCTCTATTCCGACATGCTCAATGAAGCCGTCAGAGCCTTGAAAAATGGCGAAGAACCCGACCTGGCAGCACCACTTTCCAGCACGACAGAAATCAATCTGCACACACCGGCCTTGTTACCGAACAGCTTTTGCGGTGATGTGCATGAGCGACTATCGATTTACAAACGGCTAGCCAATTGCAGCACGCAAGAAGCCATCAATGATTTGCAGGAAGAATTGATCGACCGTTTTGGTCAATTACCTGATCCTGCTAAAGCGCTGTTTGAAACCCATCGCCTGCGCATCACGGCCAAAACGGTAGGCATCGTCAAAATCGACGCCCATAGCGAAGCGGCGGTATTGCAATTCATCAAAAATCCACCGATCGATGCCATGCGCATCATTAGCTTGATACAAAAGAATCGCCACATCACGCTCAATGGTCAAGACAAACTGCGCATCACTGCCAACATGCCGGACCTGACGACGCGGGTCAATCAAATCAAAACCACGATTCGTTCTTTAACCTCATAATTTCATCATCTCATTACTCATCATGAACTTGATTCTGCAAGCCACTACCGATGCTTCTACTACGCTCCCAATCATTCATCGCATCGCCGACATGGTTGGTGCAAAGCAGCTCATGGCGGTTAACCCTTATGTTGATCGTCTTGAAAATCACCCCCATGTTTATCGCCTTGAAAATATTACCTACACAACTGCCTTAAAAGAACAAATTGACGCCCTATGTATGGACGCAAAAATTGACGCGCACTTTTTGCCAAAAACATATCGCCTGTCCGATTTCAAATTACTGGCCATGGATATGGATTCAACCTTAATTACGATCGAATGCATTGATGAAATTGCCGACATGCAAGGTTTAAAGCCCCAAGTCGCAGCCATTACAGAAGCAGCGATGCGAGGAGAAATCGACTTCCGCACCAGTTTGAATCAACGTGTAGCACTATTAAAAGGCTTAGATGCCACAGCCTTGCAGCGTGTATATGACGAAAGACTACGCCTATCGCCAGGTGCCGAAGCCATGCTGAAAACGGTACAACAAGCAGGATTGCAAACTTTGCTGGTATCCGGTGGATTTACCTTTTTCACAGACCGCATCAAAACCCGCTTGCAACTGGATCACACCCACGCCAATGTGTTGGAAATCATCGATGGCAAATTAACTGGCCGCGTGCTGGGTGACATTGTGGATGCCGAAGAGAAAAAAAATACCGTATTACGTACCTGTGCCAAATTAGGGATTACTCCCAAAGAAACCATCGTAATGGGCGATGGCGCCAATGATTTGGCGATGATGGGTATTGCCGGTTTATCCGTCGCCTTCCGCGCCAAACCGGTGGTGCGTGCGCAAGCGGATGTGGCGTTTAATTTTGTGGGATTGGATGGACTTGCTGCATTGTTTTCCTAACAAGTAAGATGCAGTACACGCCGTGCACTGCATCTTTGTAGAAAACCACCATACGGTGTAATACGCTGCGCTTATTGGCTTATTGACTACCTAAAAAACTGGGAGCTTTACTCCCCATTGGATGCCTTGTTATCTTTTTTAGATTTTCTTTTTTTACCTTCTTTAGCAGATGCACTAGCATCAGCAGATCCAGATGCTGATGCTGATGCTGATGCTGATGCTGAGGAAGCTCCCCCCGATTTAGTTTGACCATTCACAGTTAAACCAGCGTCAGATAAACGGACTGCGCTTTTTGGGCCGATGCCTTTGACTCGTTTTTCAAGGTCTGCCCAATCTTTAAAATTACCGCCTTTTTTACGCTCATCCAAGATGGCCGAAGAAGTTTTGGGGCCAATACCCTTAACACCATCCAATGCAGCCTGATCCGCTTTATTCACATCAACTTGCACTGCCGCAAATGCAAAACCTATCATTGCAATCCATGTAACGACAACTAACAATAGTTTTCTCAACATTGACATACTCCCCCAGTGATAGCGTTGTTAAATTCACAAACGTCCTATACGTTTGATGAATTAACTAACAATTAAAAAATCAAAAAATTAAAAATCGTCAATACAAATCTTTTCAGTATTAAGCAAACAGTTCTGGCTTACTCACCGTCGCCGTTCCCAGCTTGCCAACCACAATACCACCAGCGCGATTGGCGATAGATACCGCCTCGGCCATGCTCATGCCTGCCCCTAACATAACGGCTAGGGTGGCAATTACTGTGTCACCCGCACCCGATACGTCATAAACTTCCCTGGCCACAGTCGAGACATGCATTACTTCTTGCTCGGTATATAAGGTCATGCCTTCTTCTGAACGTGTTAGCAACAACGCTTTCAATGCCAGCATTTGGCGCAAATTCTGTGCTTTTTCAGTCAATTCAGCTTCACTTGCCCACTGACCAACAATGCTGCGTAATTCCGATTTATTGGGTGTCAAAACCGATGCGCCCGTATAACGAGAAAAATCACTACCCTTCGGATCCACCAACACACATTTACCCGCCTGTTTAGCTGCAGTGATCATCGTCGCCACGTTCACCAAACTACCCTTTGCATAATCAGACAGTATGATTACATCATAGTGAGGCAACAAAGCATTGAACTGCGTCAACTTGTCGCGCAATATCGTGTCGGTTGGCGATTGTTCAAAATCAATCCGCAACAATTGCTGCTGATGTCCCACTACCCGGAGTTTGATAATCGTTGAAATGGAAGTATCGCGTTTCAAATAGCTGTGGATGCCAGACTCTGCCAATAACTGCTCAACGCTATCACCTGCCTCATCTGCGCCAACCACACCCAACAAACCAACATGCGCACCCAAAGCAGCAGCATTACGCGCCACATTGGCTGCCCCACCCAAACGCTCTTCCCGTTTTTCCACCCGCACAATAGGTACAGGCGCTTCCGGTGAAATACGATTTACAGCCCCAAACCAGTAACGGTCCAGCATCACATCACCGACCACCAAAATACGCACTGCATGCAAAGCATCATTCAATGTGGCGCTCATCTTCGCTTCCTACTTTAGTCATTAAGTAAATTAGTAATTTAGCAATTGAATAATCTTATATGCGTGTCAATACAGAACGACCGATGCCGTGATATTCAAAACCCGCCTCAGCCATTACATTGGGTTCAAACAGGTTACGGCCATCAAAAATAATAGGTTGTTTCAATGCCGTTTTGATCAATTCAAAATCAGGATTACGAAACGCTTTCCACTCCGTCACAATTACCAAGGCATCTGCATTTGCTAGCGCTTCCATGGGACCACTAGCAAACTGAATCCGTGCCAACTCTTCAACCGAAAAATCCAGTGCAAACACACGCTGCGCCTCTGTCATTGCCACTGGATCGTAGGCTGTCACCGATGCGCCCGCTGTAATCAATTCACGCAACAAAACACGCGATGAAGCTTCTCGCATATCGTCTGTATTCGGTTTAAATGCCAAGCCCCAAATCGCAAAGTGCTTGCCGACAAGCGCATTACCAAAACGCATCGTCACCTTCTGACCTAACACGTGTTTCTGCTTATTGTTCACTGCCTCAACCGCTTGCAAAATCAACAATTCTTGATCGCACTCACGCGCCGAACGCGCCAGCGCTTGCACATCTTTAGGAAAACAAGAACCACCATAACCACAACCTGCATATAAAAAGCTATGTCCAATGCGTGGATCAGAACCAATACCATGGCGCACAGCATCAATATCGACGCCCAATTTATCGGCCAAATTCGCCAGTTCATTCATGAATGAAATACGAGTCGCCAGCATGGCATTAGCAGCATATTTGGTGAACTCTGCTGAACGCACATCCATCCAGAAAGTACGCTCATGATTACGATTAAAAGGCGCATACAGCTTGGTCATGAATTTACGTGCACGCTCACCTTCTTGCGTGCTATCACACCCCACCACAATCCGATCAGGGCGCATAAAGTCCTCCACTGCCGCGCCTTCTTTGAGAAATTCTGGATTTGACACCACAGAGAAACTGATTTCATCCGCACCACGCGCATCCAATTCCGCTTGAATCGCCAACTTCACTTTATCTGCCGTACCCACTGGCACAGTCGATTTATCGACAATGACTTTGAACGTCTTCATGTACTTGCCGATATTGCGTGCAGCCTTCAAAACGTACTGCAAGTCAGCAGAGCCATCCTCATCAGGAGGCGTACCCACGGCAATAAATTGAATATCCCCATGCGCCACGGCAGCTTCTACATCGGTAGAAAACTGCAAACGGCCAGCAGCACGATTACGCGCCACAATTTCTTCCAAACCAGGTTCATGGATAGGAATACCACCACTGTTCAAAATAGCAATTTTGGATGCATCAACATCCAAACAAAACACATCATTTCCATGCTCAGCCAAACAGGCACCGGTAACCAAACCGACATAACCCGTGCCAATAATTGTTATTTTCATAATAAATTAAAATAAAAAACGCAGAAAATCTTAACAACTCATCATGTATTTACCAAAAAAGGGGATAAATTGAGGATAAGTTGATTGGAATAAATTGATTGGAATAAATTAATTAAAATAAATGAAAGCAAATCGGAGGAGAAGATTTGCTTTCATTTTATTAACTCATCACATTTAATTCTTCAGTACGACGAGGAGGATAAGTTTCCCATTGATTGCAACCCGGACATTGCCAATAAAACTGCCGCGCCTTGAAACCGCAATGACTACATTGATAACGTGCCAATTTTTGTGCATAACCATGCACCAGATTTTTCACCATCGATAACTCAGGCCGCAGCTCTGGGGGCGCACTCATCAAACGGACTTCCAACAATTTATCCAAACCCAACAAAGTCGGGGTACGACGCAATTCATCGCTTACCAATTGATTCGCCGCATCCACACCATCTAATTCAATGACCGTTTTAAATACCACTTCGAGCAAATCAATCGAAGACGCATCGGCCAAATAGGATTTCAATAAATTCACGCCTTCCTGCAAACGCCCCACCGAACGATAACCATCCATCAAACGTTGTGCCACCAATGCCACATGCGGCACGCTTTGCTGCTCAACTCTGCGCCAAGCCAATAAAGCATTTTCCGTATCGCCGTTCGCTAAATGCGCATCCCCCATCAATAACGTTGCACGTACATTCTTGCGATCAGCATGCAGCGCTTTTTCCAATAAAGGCAATGCAATATCAGGATGTGTATGCACTAAAGCATCTTGTGCCAACTCGCAATAAAACTGTGCTATTTCTTTTTGCTTCCCACCAGCACCCGATTCTTGCAAAGCAACAGCCGCTTCAATCGCGCGTGGCCACTCCTTTTCACGCTGATAAATTTCCAACAAAGCACGACGTGCTTGTGCGCTATATTGCGTATCCAACAATATGGTGAAAGTTTCTTCCGCCCTATCCAACAAACCTGCCTTCAAATAATCCTGCCCGAGTTCGTACTGAGCGTGAATTTTCTGTTCTTGTGGCAAATCTGGGCGCAATAACAAATTTTGATGAACACGAATTGCACGCTCCGTTTCACCACGACGACGAAACAAATTACCCAATGCAAAATGCATATCAATAGTTTCAGGGTCAAGTTTAACAATCTCAATAAACGCATCAATCGCCTTATCCGGCTGTTCATTTAATAGAAAATTCAACCCATTAAAATAACCACGTGGCAAAGTGCGTGACTCCGCCAATAATTGATTAATATCAACGCGCGCAGCTAACCAACCAAGGCTAAAAAAAACCGGAATACACAACAACCACCAAATTTCAAATTCCATACTGGTATTTATTCGCTTTATTTATTATTTATTCATCATTTTTCAAACACTATCTGGCTGTGGAGCTTGATTCGCCTGATCATTACTATTTGTTTGAAGATTGTGGGTGTTGTAAATGTTGTGATTGGATTGGTTAATTTGGTTGATTTTTTGCTGTTTTATCAAATCACGACGTTGACGTAAAAAAATTGGCATCATTGCCAACACACCGAAACAAAAACCTGCAACAAAGAAAATCAACAAAAGAATAACCAGCGGACCTCGTACCTCATAATCCAAAAAGAATCGCAGTCCTACTTCTTGCGTATTTTTTAATGCAAACCCAAAAAAAATAATAAACAAAATTGCCATCATTACTCTGGAAATAAATTTCATGGCCATCATGGTTACACCCTCATTCAAATTTTTGCATTAAAGAAAATCAGTAAAAAATTATTACCAAAACATTACTAAAACATTCTATTTTAATTAAAAAAAACGGCATCCGAAGACGCCGTCTTATTTCTATCTGCAAAGCCTAATCTTTCACCATCGCTGATCCAACCATCGTTTCAACTCTCTCCCGCAATTCCTTACCAGGCTTAAAATGTGGCACCCATTTTCCCGGCACCATCACCTTATCCCCAGATTTGGGATTGCGAGCCACACGAGGCAAACGACCATTGAGAGAAAAACTGCCAAAACCACGAATCTCAATGCGCTGACCGGTTGCCAAGGCATCAGTCATCGCATCGATAATAGTTTTGACTGCATAGTCTGCATCTTTAGCCACCAACTGCGTATAACGCTCAGCCAAACATGCGATCAACTCTGACTTTGTCATAAATGCTTTGTAGTAAACAAATTCGATAAATTAATTCAATACCAATTGAATTTTAATTAAATCTTATTATCAAATTTTGCTTTTAACAGTGCACCCAAGCTAGTTGTGCCAGAAGCTGCGCTATTGTCTGATGCAGAAGACAATTTTTGCATTGCTTCTTGCGTTTCAGCGGCATTTTTTGCTTTGATAGACAACTGAATACTGCGTGCTTTACGATCAATGTTCAAGACCATCGCTTCGATAGTTTCGCCCACTTTCAAATGGGTGCTCGCATCTTCTACACGATCACGAGAAATTTCAGAAGCACGCAAATACCCTTCAACTTCGTCTGACAACTGGATCACTGCGCCTTTTGCTTCGATCGATTTAACAGTACCAGATACTAATGCACCCTTATCATTCATCGCAGTAAAGTTATTGAATGGATCACCTTCCAATTGTTTTACGCCCAAGGAAACACGTTCACGTTCAACGTCGATTGCCAATACAACCGCTTCCAGTTCATCACCTTTCTTGAAACGACGTACAGCTTCTTCGCCAGTTTCAGTCCAGGACAAATCGGACAAATGTACCAAGCCATCGATATTGCCAGTCAAGCCAATGAATACGCCAAAGTCAGTGATAGATTTAATTGCACCACGAACTTTATCGCCCTTTTTGTGTGTAATAGCAAAGTCATCCCATGGATTCGCTTTGCATTGTTTCATGCCAAGGCTAATACGACGACGCTCTTCATCGATTTCCAACACCATGACTTCAACTTCATCACCCAATTGAACAACTTTGTTAGGTGCCACGTTTTTATTAGTCCAATCCATTTCAGACACGTGAACCAAACCTTCGATACCTTGTTCTACTTCAACGAATGCACCGTAGTCGGTCAAATTAGTGACCTTACCAAATAAACGTGTGTTCGCTGGATAACGACGTGCCAAACCACTCCAAGGATCATCGCCTAATTGCTTGATACCTAATGAAACACGATTTTTTTCTTGATCGTATTTGAGAACTTTAGCTGTAATTTCTTGACCAACGGTTAACACTTCGGATGGATGACGAACACGACGCCATGCCAAATCGGTAATGTGCAACAAACCATCAATGCCACCCAAATCAACGAATGCGCCGTAGTCAGTGATATTTTTGACCAAACCAGTTACGACTGTGCCTTCTTTCAGGTTTTCCATCAATTTTTGACGTTCTTCACCCATGGATGCTTCCACCACAGCGCGACGTGACAACACAACGTTGTTACGCTTGCGATCAAGTTTGATGACTTTGAATTCCATCGTTTTGCCTTCGTATGGTGTCGTGTCCTTAACAGGACGTGTATCCACCAAAGAACCAGGCAAGAATGCGCGAATGCCATTGGTCAAGACAGTCAAACCGCCTTTAACTTTACCGTTAACAGTACCAACGACGATTTCGCCGGATTCCATCGCTTTTTCAAGCGCCAACCATGATGCCAAACGTTTGGCTTTGTCACGGGAAAGAATCGTGTCGCCGAAGCCATTTTCCAAGGATTCGATTGCAACAGAAACGAAGTCGCCTACTTTGACTTCCAACTCACCGAGATCATTTTTGAATTCTTCAATGGGTATGAAAGCTTCGGACTTGAGGCCGGCATTAACGATGACAAAATTATGGTCAAAACGAACCACCTCAGCAGAAATCACTTCACCAGAGCGCATGTCTTGACGTGACAGTGATTCTTCAAAAAGGGCAGCAAAGCTTTCCATACCAACAACGGACTCAGAGGATGTAGCAAGAGTAGACATTAGACTCACACAAGTTTGGCCAGAAAAAATGCGCGTATTGCGCTTTAAACTGGGTTAGGTTTAAAACCCGACAATGTTTTAATTAAAATTAATTCACTACCAGGGACATTTACAACGATAAAAACAATTACAACAACTACAAAATCTTTAGATTTTAGTTTCGGCATGCCAACGTAGCACGTGTTCGACTGCCGCTTCAATATTCATGTTGGATGTATCCAAGATATGCGCATCTTCAGCCGGCTTTAACGGAGCAATCACACGATTCGCATCACGCGCATCACGCTCACGCAAATCCGCCAAAATGTCCTCAATGCTAGCAGAAAATCCTTTTTCTATCAATTGCTTATAGCGCCTTTCGGCCCGCGCAAAAACACTGGCAGTCAAAAACACCTTAAGCTTGGCATGTGGGAAAATTACTGTTCCCATATCACGCCCGTCTGCCACCAAACCAGGCGTTTTGCGAAAATTTAATTGCAACCCGTACAAAGCCTGCCTAACTGCCGGCAAAGCAGCAATTTTAGAAGCCAGATTGCCAATCTGCTCAGCACGAATCAATGTTGATACATTTTCATGTGCCAGAAATATATCCTCACCAACAAAACTACAAGGTAATGCACCAGCCAATTTAGCAAGCGCATGCTCATCCTTGATATCAATTTCTCTGCGCTGCGCAGACAACGCTGTCAAACGATATAGAGCGCCCGAATCCAGATAATGAAAACCCAATTGATATGCCACACGATGCGCAACTGTTCCTTTGCCAGAGGCTGTCGGGCCATCAATGGCAATGACTGGAATGGTAATGGTGGAAACTGTCATTTTTATTTGAAAATTAAATCAACTTAAAACAAATCATTACGTGCAATTCTTTGGAACACATCAAAATATTCCGGAAAAGTCTTTGCAACGCATTGCGGGTCCTGAATGCGTATCTGATTGCCACGACGCGCCGCACCATCCAACGATGCCAATGAAAAACACATCGCCATTCTATGATCGTCATAAGTCGCGATACTGGCGGCCTGAATTTGCGCAGGAGGAGTAATGCGCAAATAATCCTGTCCCTCTTCTATCTCTGCGCCCAATTTACGCAACTCAGTCGCCATTGCCGTAATACGATCGGTTTCCTTCACACGCCAGCTGCCGATATTGCGCAAAATACTGGGGCCATCAGCGTACAGTGCAACCACTGCGATTGTCATGGCGGCATCGGGAATATGATTAAAATCGGCATCGATTGCTTTTAACGCACCAGAACCAGCGGTAACTTCTATCCAATTATCGCCCATCGTCACATTGGCACCCATTTGCTGCAATGCCTCGGCAAAACGAATATCCCCTTGAATGCTATTTTTACCGATACCTTCCACTCGCACCGGGCCACCTGCAATTGCGCCAGCTGCCAAAAAATAAGAAGCAGAGGAAGCGTCACCTTCTACATGAATCAATCCCGGGCTAAGATAATGCTGTCCTGGCGATATGGTAAAAGACCGCCAACCATCACGCTCCACCACTACCCCAAAGCGATGCATTAAGTTCAACGTAATTTCAATATACGGCTTAGAAATCAACTCTCCAATCACAGAGATGGTGACGGCATGATCCTTTGCCATCAAAGGCGCACACATGAGCAAAGCTGTCAGAAATTGGCTAGAGACATTACCTCGCACTTGCATGTGCTGTGCATGAATATGCCCAGTTCGTATTTGCAACGGCGGATAGCCAACTTGACCAGTATAACTAATTTGCGTCCCCACTCCATTCAAAGCATCAACCAAATCAGCAATCGGACGTTCATGCATACGCGACACCCCATGCAAAGCATACTCGCCACCCATCACCGCCAGCGCTGCCGTCAACGGACGAATTGCTGTACCCGCATTCCCCATAAAAAGATTGGCCGACCGCACGGGAAAAGCGCCATTAACACCATGTACAACAGTAGATTGTGTAGCCCCCTGCTCCCACTTCACACCCAATGCATGCAACGCTGTCAACATCACATGCGTATCATCAGAAGCCAACAAATCCAGGATGGTCGTACTGCCTTGCGCCAAAGCAGAAAGCAACAAAATACGATTCGAAATACTTTTAGAACCCGGCAAACGCACCACACCTTCGGCATGCATAGCTGGTTTTAAATCAATATATGGGAGGTAATGTTTTTGAGGCTGGGTCATGTTTGCTTTTTTTATCGTGTAATAAGACGCTCAAGCTCATCAAAGTACTAAGAGTTAAGGCACTGAAACTGACACACTTTTCGAAGAGGTTGTCGTTGGCTGACTTTGAGGCTGCACCACTTGAATAAAAATCTCATCCTCTTTAATCATACCCAACTCATATCGCGCACGCTCTTCAATCGCTCCAGTACCATCTCTTAAATCATGTGTTTCAGACTCAAGCTTTGCATTGCGATTTTTCAACTCATCATTTTTCTTTTGCGCAGCAACGACTTGCTGATCCAACTCCCATACACGTAGCCAACCGCCCTTTCCTAGCCAAAGCGGGAACTGGATAAGTAGTAGCAAAATTGATAAGAAAAATGTGATAAGACGCATCACGCATGATAAGAAATTAAAAATAATTCAGCGGCAGAAAGCGATGCTCTCTACCGCTGAATTATTTTCTAAGTTCTCTTTATTTTAAGTTATAAAAAGCAGAGCGGCCTGGATAGCTGGCGATATCACCCAAATCTTCTTCAATACGCAATAATTGATTGTACTTTGCCATACGATCAGAACGTGACATAGAGCCAGTTTTGATTTGCAAGGCATTCATTCCAACAGCGATATCAGCAATCGTACTGTCCTCGGTTTCACCTGAACGATGAGAAATAACAGCAGTATATGACGCGCGCTTAGCCATTTCTATCGCAGCAAATGTTTCTGTCAAAGTACCGATTTGATTAATTTTGATCAAAATCGAGTTAGCAATCCCTTTTTGAATGCCTTCACGCAAAATCTTGGTATTGGTGACAAACAAATCATCGCCAACTAATTGAACCTTATTACCCAACACTTTGGTCAGAGTCGCCCAGCCTTCCCAATCATTTTCTGCCATCGCATCTTCAATAGAAATAATCGGGTACTTGTTACACCATGTTTCCAACAAGTTAGTGAAGTCTGTCGATGATAAGACCAAGCCTTCGCCTTCCAAATGATATTTACCGTCTTTATAAAATTCGCTAGCTGCACAATCTAAACCCAGGGCAATTTGCGTACCTGGCTCATAGCCAGCCACTTCTATCGCCTGAATAATCAATTTGATTGCATCTTCATGATTATCAACTGATGGCGCAAATCCACCTTCATCACCTACAGCAGTAGTCAAACCTTTGTCATGCAAAATCTTTTTCAAAGCATGAAACACTTCTGCGCCATAACGCAATGCTTCACGGAAACTCGGCGCGCCAACTGGAATAATCATGAATTCTTGGATATCAAGATTATTATCAGCATGTGCGCCACCATTGATCACATTCATCATGGGCACAGGCATTTGCATTGCAGCAGAACCACCAAAATAACGGTACAAAGGCAAACCAGCTTCTTCAGCAGCCGCTTTAGCAACCGCCATTGAAACTGCGAGCATTGCATTCGCGCCTAAACGACTTTTGTTTTCAGTACCATCTAGGTCAATCAAAGTACGATCAAGAAACGCCTGTTCATTAGCATCCAAACCCATAATGGCTTCAGAAATTTCAGTATTAATATTCTCACAAGCTTGCAATACACCTTTGCCTAAATAGCGTTTTTTATCACCATCACGCAACTCTATTGCTTCACGTGAACCTGTCGAAGCCCCTGAAGGCACGGAAGCGCGCCCCATTACGCCAGACTCAAGCAACACATCACATTCAACCGTCGGATTACCACGTGAATCGATAATCTCACGACCAATAATGTCAACAATAGCGCTCATGCACACTCCCAAAATAAATTAAGTAAATTAAGAAAAATTGGATTCTAAAAAACCATTTTTTTTAACAACACGGTCCAAATCTACCAATGTTGTCAGTAATTCTTTCATACGCGCCAAAGGCACGGCATTCGGGCCATCTGACATAGCAAGTGCTGGATTGGGATGTGTTTCCATAAACAAACCCGCCACTCCAACAGCCACAGCAGCACGAGCCAGTACGGGCACAAATTCGCGTTGCCCACCTGATGTACCGCCCTGCCCACCAGGCAATTGCACAGAATGCGTGGCATCAAATACAACTGGGCAATTTGTTTCACGCATAATGGCCAGCGAGCGCATATCAGAGACTAAATTGTTATAACCAAACGAAGCACCGCGCTCGCATACCATAAAATTATCTTCTGGCAAATTCGCCGCTTGCGCAGCTGCACGGGCTTTATCCACGACATTTTTCATGTCATGCGGAGAAAGAAACTGGCCTTTTTTAATATTCACAGGCTTGCCGGATTGCGCGCACGCATGGATAAAATCGGTCTGCCTACATAAGAAAGCGGGCGTCTGCAATACATCAACCACAGCTGCGACCGGTTTGATTTCTTCTACGGCATGAATATCAGTGAGTACAAATACATCTAATTGCTTCCTCACATCGGCCAATATTTCCAAGCCCTTTTCCATTCCCAAACCGCGAAAAGAAATGCCCGAAGAGCGATTGGCTTTATCAAAAGAAGATTTATAGATAAAGGGAATGCCTAGCGCACTGGTGATTTCTTTCAACGTAGCCGCAGTATCAAACGCCATTTGGCGTGATTCAATCACGCATGGTCCGGCAATCAAGAAAAACGGCTGCTCTAAGCCAATTTCAAAATTGCACAGCTTCATGCCACAGCCTTTGTTGATTTGTTATGCGCCAAAGCGGCCTTAATAAAAGAAATAAACAAGGGATGCCCATCACGTGGCGTGGATTTAAATTCTGGATGATATTGCACACCCAAATACCATGGATGCGCCAGTTGACCAGAACGTGGTAACTCCATGATTTCGCACAAATTTTCTGTCGGCGTGCGAGCAGAAACAATCAATCCTGCCGCTTCAACCCTAGCCAAATAATGATTGTTTGCTTCGTAACGATGACGATGGCGCTCTGTCACGACATTGCCATAAATTTCAGCAGCCAAAGTACCAGGAACAATTGCGCAAGTCTGGGCACCAAGGCGCATCGTGCCACCCATATCTGAATTTTCATCACGGCGCTCAACCTTGCCATCATGATTTTGCCATTCATTAATTAGTGCTACGACTGGTTGCTCAGTATCGGTATCAAATTCAGTAGAGTTAGCCAAGCTTAATCCAGCCACATTGCGCGCATACTCAATCAAAGCTACCTGCATACCGAGACAAATACCAAGATAAGGAATCTTGTTTTCGCGTGCATATTGGGCAGCAATAATCTTACCTTCGACACCACGTTTACCAAAACCGCCTGGCACCAAAATAGCATCGTATTTTCCCAAATGCATTGGACCATGCTTCTCAATATCCTCCGAATCAAGATATTCAATGTTGACACGGCTTTCAGTATGAATACCAGCATGACGCAAGGCTTCAGTCAGTGATTTATATGATTCAGTCAAATCGACATACTTGCCTACCATGCCGATGGTGACTTCATATTTGGGATTTTCTAATGCATACACCAACTTGTTCCACATCGACAAATCAGCAGCTTGAGGTGACAAATTCAACTTTTCACAAACAATCGTATCCAACCCTTGATCATGTAGCATTTGTGGAATCTTATAAATGGTATCAACATTCCACACTGAAATCACTGCATTTTCTTGCACATTGGAAAACAGAGAAATTTTAGCCAGTTCATCTTCAGGTATAGGTCGATCCGCACGACACAATAATGCATCAGGAGAAATGCCAATTTCCCGCAATTTTTGCACACTATGTTGAGTAGGCTTGGTTTTCAACTCACCAGCCGAAGCCAAATAAGGTACCAAAGTCAAATGTACGAACGCCGTTGCATGACGGCCCGCACGCAAGCTCAATTGACGAGCAGCTTCCAAAAATGGAAGGGATTCAATATCACCAACAGTGCCGCCAATTTCAACTAGGGCAACATCGTAATTTTCCGCACCACGATAGATATAATCCTGAATTTCATTTGTAATATGAGGAATAACCTGAACGGTTTTACCGAGATACTCACCACGTCGCTCCTTACGTATGACAGATTCGTAAATCTGGCCAGTCGTAAAATTATTCAGCTTTTTCATTCTAGTGGTAATGAAACGCTCATAATGACCAAGGTCAAGATCAGTTTCCGCACCATCATCAGTAACAAATACTTCACCATGCTGGAATGGGCTCATCGTACCTGGATCCACATTAATATAGGGATCGAGCTTCATCATGGTCACTTTAAGGCCGCGGGATTCTAAAATCGCCGCAAGAGAGGCGGCCGCAATTCCCTTTCCTAGGGAAGACACGACACCACCTGTGATAAATACAAACTTGGTCATTGGAAAAAATGCCGAATGGCACTAGCGGGAAATGTAAATTATACCGCAACACCTATACTACTTGTACATAATAAATATTTCACAACACGAAACAATTTTCATATTTACATCACACCCTCACTCAAAACCAAGATTTTTTTCATCGTATCTCGTTCAAAACTAAATAGGTATATAAAATACGCCAATTATTTTATTCAAAAATTTTATTC
>JAGKXB010000053.1 GCA_021151485.1 Oxalobacteraceae bacterium
TATTAATTTTGCTTTAATAAACCCACCAAAACGGTTTAACACATCCGTTTTTGATGTTATTGCAAGAGTTCCACTTACTTTGGGAGTACCCCAAGAGTTTTCGCTGATTATTTCTTGCTCTGTAACATCAATATTGCCGCGGTTTTCAACCAAGTTAGCACCCAGTTGAATTGAGGGTTCATCCGTGTTTAATCCAATCAACTTAAATTTTCGGCTCGCCCTAAGATTACCCAGACTTTTGAAATCACCTACTGCGTTGATTGCAAGTGTGTGACCGCTAATGCTGGCTTGTGCCGACGAGAGATTAATATTTCCCTGACTAATCAACTCAGCTTTTCCGTCTGTAATCACAGCAGAATTAAGCACAATAGAATTCTTTGACACCTCATCAGCCGCCAAGGATTTGATCATTATTAATTCAGGCTGCGCATAGACTTTGCCTTGGTATTTAGTGATGGCTTTAAAATCCGATGCCGTACTCAAATTACCACTAAGATTTATAGATGCAGCAGCAATGAGGTTAATCGCCCCTGAGCTAATATTTGCATCTACCTTAAGTTCAGTCGCACCAGTACGAATTTGATTCACCTTTAATGTCGTGTAATCAACATCCATACGGCCATGCAGCAGGCTAACACCACCTGAAGCAACTACTTTGCTAACCCCCGGAATAATTGCATCACCAAAATTTTTACCGTTAACATCGGTGGTGTATTGCTGTGTGTTGATAATACCGCTGGTGTGAACAACTTCAGCTAAAAACTCTACCGATACCACATCACTTGCACGCAAGTGATCGACGAAAACTTCACCACCCACCTGCGAGGTTAGCGCATCTATGTCGCTGGTAGCCGCTGTTAGAGGTGTCGAAGGTATAGCCACGGCAAACGTCACACGCCCTGCATTTTTAAATGCACATTTGGAACATGTGATACGTTTGGAAGCAGCAGAGTTAATCAAAAGAATATCGGCGGGCTCACCTATAATTTCGATACTGCTATTTAGGGCAATGTCTGCAGCATCAACAATTATCAACTTAGCGGCTTGCAAACCATTCGTATAAGCATCACTAGTGTTGAGAATTTTCAATGGACGATTGACAGCAAACTTCGTCAATTTGTTGTAACTGATTTTTGATGGATTTGGCGTTTTAGCTACCAACATATCCGCATGATTTAACGGAGTCCATTTCAAACCCTGCAATAGAGCATCACCCAAATCAGAAACACCGTGCACATCATCAAAGTCGGGTAATATTGCCGCATCAACGGTTAATGTCTTCATTGGTGCACGTACACTGTTACCAGATTTATCCAGCAACTCAGCATCAACTTGATAACTGCCCGGGACTGTTGGTATCCAGCCAGCTTCATAAGGCTCAGAAAAATCCGGAATTGCAATCTGTTCACCATTAACAAAGAATTTGACTTCTTTGATTTGTTTATTCAAGTCAATTGCCTTTGCAACCAAGGTATACAATTCACCATTATATATTTTGGTATCTGGCTTAGCCTCAATCGATATTGACGGTGGTTGTGGCTTCACAACACTAATAATGCCCACATTGGTTGTTAATATTTTGCCATCATCAAGATAAGCAGTTGCTTTAATACCATAATTACCCGGTTCCGTTGGCTTCCAGTACTTAATTCCGCTCGCCACATCGTCCTGCAAATTTGTTAACAGTTGGTTATTAGCGTAATACTCAATTCGCGGTCTGGAGCCATCACTATTTTTCCAAGGCCACAAGTCTTGATCATAAACAGCAGCAAATAACATAGCCGCTTCAGTTTGATATATTTGAACAGTCTTACCAACCTCTGGTGCAAACAACGCTATTTGTGGAACCAGCGAACTTTGGCTTGAACTGGAAGAGGATACTGACGAGGCACTACTTGAGACATTTGTAGTAGGAGCGCTTGACGATGAGCGAGATGTGCTGCCTGAGGTTCCACTGGCATAATCTTCAGGCGTTAGGACGTCAACGGGATGCATATCACTTACCGCCGTACCTTCATTTGTTGCCTCTGCTTGGGCAAACAAATAATCACGCCCGGTTTCCGTTGGGTTCCAAGATACTGAATAAGGCGCAGTGTAATCGACACCTAATAATTTCTCACCATAATAAAAACGAACATTATGGATAGAATACTTAGTTGTTTGTGCTTCAGCGTTAATAACTATTGAATCGCCCATTTTTACTTTAGCTGGAGCGGAAATTAGCCTTACTGTTGGCAAGGTAAAATTCTTACATCCTGTATATACATTAATAGGCATCACATCAGAATATGCAGAACAAGCAGCTAAATTATTGAAAGGGCAAATACGCCCTCTATATTCAAACTCACCTGGTGCATGGTCCGCAAAATATACCTTAAATGGAGGCAAATCCCCAAAGGATACAGATTTTTGTGCTATCGGTGCAGATGACCATTCAGCTCCATGCAAACGTTCATAAAGTTGATACACCATATCAGTCGAGCTGCTTTTTGAAGCATTAAAATTCACACCAAAGAAACAATCATCATCCAACTCGATGCCGCTTAGTGATGGCGCAGTTAAGCCATGTTGAACACTATGCACAGCTGACGTGGATATATTTCCAAGGTTATCGTAAGCAATTGCTTTAAATTCAAAGATGCCGGCATTCTTCAATGTAAAACTGGATCGATAAGGTGCTGAGGCTGATGCACCCACCAATTGATTATTTGCATAGAACTCAACTTTGGCGATTGTACCGTCAAAGTCTTGTGCATTAGCGAATAACGAGACCACAGAACCAAATGGAACGCTAATGCCATTGTCGGGAGATATCAAGGTAACGGCTGGTTTTGTTCCTGGTTCAACAACTGTGATGCGTCGCGTTTGAGTTGTTGACTTCACAAATGTTCTATCAGAAGCAACAGCGCGGACAACATATTCACCTACACTTGCTGGTTGCCATTCATAGTTAAAAGGCGCCGTAGTTAAAGGAGATGGGTTAATCGCGTAATTATTTATGTAAAAATTTACATTAGCCAAATCGCCGTCTGGATCGGAAGCAGTAGCAGATAATTGGATTGAATCACCCAATTTGATAAATGTATCAGATACCGGAGCCGTCAAATTAACAACAGGCATGCCAACCTTAGTAACAACTAAAGTTGACTCTTGCGATACCACGCTTCTGCCACCGCCCAAATGGCCAATAGCTTTAATGTAATAGGTGCCGGCCTCCTCTGGTTTCCACCAGACCACTTTTCCAGCAGGGTCTTTTCTAACATTTGTTAGTAAATTTCCATTGACATAAAATTCAATTTTTGCCTCTTGGTCATCGTTATCCAACCAGACAGTGCCATCTGGGTTTTTTACGGCGGCTAGCAATGGAAACTCCGCGCCCAATCCAATTTTTTCTGTAATGGTACGGCTCGGCGAGCTTAAGTCCACATGAGGAGCAGGTCGACTCGATGCACTGGACATGCTTGAACCGGCAGAACCAGGTGCGGTTATATAAATGCTGATAGCACCAGAGGCAAATTTGATACCTGCTGAATCAGTAGCAATAACTGAGAGTTTATGTTCCCCCGGAGTTAATGGAGTCCATGTAGTTAGATAAGGAGCTGCGTCGTCATTGGAACCAATTTGAACACCATTATCATAAAAACCCAAATGGCGAACAGAACCGTCAGGGTCGGTTGCAGATGCAGTTAACAAAATAGGCTCACCCTGCATGTAGCGAGCACCAAAAACTGGTTTGGTAAGCGATGCTACTGGGGCACCAACTTGAGTGAGTTTATACACCCCCTTGTTCGAGCGTAGATATGTACCATCATCCAAGGTTGCATCTGCCTCAACAACAAATTCACCCGCCATTGGAGGCTTCCAAAACTTTATGCGACTCCCTGTATCTGCCCGCAAAGCTGTTTGCAACATGCCATTAATGTAATAATTGATTCGTGGGTTTGTACCATCGGAATTTTTTAACTGCTCACTGCCTTTATAAGGCGTTGCCAAAATGGCTAATTCACCATTATATGGATACGTGTAGGTTTCCAATACATTTGGAGACCCTAAACTTAAAAAAGGGTAACCAGCTGAACTGACAGATGAATTTGCGGATGATGACCATGAAGACGTAGAGGGGGCATATGTATCTATAAACCGATCATTTTCATACACCGATGTGCTCACCAGATCTCCAGATACTGGAGAGTAATTTAACTCCTTTCTTTTATAGTTGTGCTTAAATACACCTGCGGACGCAGGTTGGATCAAAGCAAATGCATATGTATTGGCTTTTACCAGCGAACCATTTTCAAAATGGTAGCTTGCATTCGGCAATCCTGCATAAGGCCAATCTATACGATATTCTGTCTCTATACTCTCGCCAGAAAGCGGATCATCAATTTTAATTTTTTCAAAACCTAATAGACCACGGCCACCCGCTTGCGATCTTAGAATCCAATAAGAGTATTTTTTATCAACAAGATTTGTCACCTGCCCTGCAACATTAGCTATCCTTTTGACCCTGGTAACAATTGGCAGCAATGAAACGTGCTGAGAAATCCTAGCCATACCAGTACTGCCGAGACCAGCCAAAGGTTCATTTATTTTTTCATAAAAAGTAGCCATATCCACGTTAGTCGCAACTAACGAATTTGACGTTAAGGCCACTCCAATTTTTAACGGTGTGTAATTAGAGCTCTCCCAAAACGACTGGCACTCAACATTGTAAGCACATGTCCTGGCAGCCACTTTTCCAGGACGAATCAAACTCTGATATTCGATCTCCGTTGAGCTTCTG
>JAGKXB010000036.1 GCA_021151485.1 Oxalobacteraceae bacterium
GTGGAGCATTTTTTGCGGGCTCAATTTTACCTTACGGAATAGTACTTGATACTTTTTTTCCTTGGCAATCGCATCAACCTACAAGAGCACAAGACCGCAAGAGCAAAAACATTTTGATCCCCATGAAATGAACTTCTTATAAAAAATGAAAACAATGATTGTTGTTGCCGCGTTGTGTGTATGCGAGGATAATTGCTGCATTGCAGCAACATCCTAAGCGAAGAACGAGAAAGATGGAAAAAATATGATGAATTTCAATTTGCTCAAAGAAACGTTTGCCAATTTTGTGCGCTCGCATGGCATGAGACGGCATTTTCGCCGTTTGGCAATTCTGGATATGTTTCGTAGCGCATCTATGGCAAAAGAGTTGTCATCTTCGCATGCACAAATTTTGATGCAAGCTTCACATATGCCGATTGAGTCCTTATTGCAGCATTTTGGTAGTCGGCATGAGGGGTTGACGGAAGATGAGGCCGAAGAAATTTTGCAGCGCGTTGGGCCGAATGAGGTTGAGCATGAAAAGCCATTGCCATGGTGGTGGAATTTGTGGAATTGCTATCGTAATCCGTTTAACTTGTTGTTGACCTTATTGGCGACTATTTCGTATTTTACCGAGGATATGAAAGCGGCGATTGTCATCGCTATAATGGTCATTTTATCAACTATTTTGCGTTTTGTTCAGGAAACACGTTCTAACAAAGCGGCAGAAAAATTGAAGGAAATGGTGAGTAATACCGCCACCGTTTTGCGACATGAATTAGTTGAGCAGGAACAGTATGTTGACACTATGCCACGTCATCCGAATGGGTTAAATGGACTAAATCGGTTTGAAATACCCATTAAACGGTTAGTGCCGGGTGACATGATTTTGCTTTCTGCAGGGGATATGATTCCGGCTGATGTGCGGATATTGAGCGCCAAAGATTTGTTCGTCAGCCAGGCGGCAATGACGGGGGAATCGATGCCAGTCGAAAAATTCGCCACCGATCAAGGTGAAAAAACCTCTAATCCGTTGGAACTCGACAATCTTTGCTTTATGGGCACCAATGTGGTGAGTGGTTCTGCTAGCGCGATTGTGGTGGCGACTGGTAATCAAACTTATTTTGGTGCTTTGGCTGAGCGCGTAACGGCTAATAGTCGCGAAGAGACCGCATTTCAAACTGGGGTGAATAAAGTGAGTTGGCTGCTCATTCGATTCATGCTGGTTATGACGCCCATCGTGTTTTTGTTGAATGGTTTCACCAAAGGTGATTGGTTCGAAGCATTTTTATTTGCACTCTCAATCGCAGTCGGCTTAACGCCTGAAATGTTGCCGGTGATTGTTACCTCTACCTTAGCGAAAGGTGCGGTTATTTTGTCGCGTAAAAAAGTGATTGTTAAACGTTTGGATGCGATTCAGAATTTTGGTGCCATGGATGTGTTGTGTACCGACAAAACGGGTACCTTGACTCAAGACAAAATTTTTCTGGCACGCCATACCGATGTATTTGGAAAAGAATCGGACACCGTGTTGGAATACGCTTATCTGAATAGCTATTACCAAACGGGTTTGAAAAATTTACTTGATGTGGCCGTATTGGAACATGCTGAGGTACATCGTGAGTTGGAAGTTGCGACGGCCTTCCGTAAAGTAGATGAAATTCCATTTGATTTTACAAGGCGTCGGATGTCGGTAGTTGTGGCTGAGCATGACTCTAATCATTTGCTTATTTGTAAAGGTGCTGCAGAAGAAATTCTTTCTATTTGCAACAAGGTGCAAGATGGTGACAAAGTGGAGCCGCTGACGACCGAACTGTTGGCGCGCATTCAGGCAGTGACAGCTGATTTGAATGAAGAAGGCTTGCGCGTAGTCGCTGTCGCGGCTAAAGAATTGCCTCCCGAAAAAGAGGTGTATGGTTTGGGCGATGAGTCTGATTTGATTTTGATTGGTTATATTGCCTTCCTTGATCCGCCTAAAGAATCGACGGCACCTGCCTTAAAAGCATTAAAAGCACATGGTGTAGATGTCAAAATTTTGACTGGTGATAATGAGCTGGTGACAGCCAAAATTTGCCGCGAAGTTGGTTTGCCTGTAGCTGGTATGTTGTTGGGCGCTCAAGTTGAAAACATGGGCGATGCAGAACTAGCACAGCGGGTAGAAACAACCACGGTGTTCGCAAAATTGAGTCCCGCCCATAAAGAACGGATTGTACGAGTGTTGCACGACAAGGGGCATGTGGTCGGATTTATGGGGGATGGCATTAATGATGCGCCAGCCTTGCGCGCAGCAGATATTGGCATATCGGTTGATACCGCGGTTGATATTGCCAAAGAAGCTGCCGATATTATTTTGTTGGAAAAAAGTTTGATGGTGTTGGAAGAGGGCGTGTTGGAGGGGCGTAAGACGTTTGCCAATATGCTGAAATACATCAAAATGACGGCCAGTTCAAATTTTGGCAATGTGTTTTCGGTATTGGTGGCGAGCGCGTTTTTACCTTTCTTGCCCATGTTGCCAATGCAATTGTTAGTGCAAAATTTGCTTTACGACTTGTCGCAAATTTCGATTCCTTTTGATAATGTGGATCAGGAATTTTTGGATAAGCCACAACATTGGAATCCAGCCGATTTGGGGCGATTTATGGTGTTCTTCGGGCCTATTAGCTCAGTTTTTGATGTAACGACTTTTGCGCTACTGTGGTTTGTGTTTGGTGCCAACGTGCCCGAACATCAAACTTTGTTCCAGTCTGGGTGGTTTATCGAAGGTTTATTGTCACAAACATTGATCGTTCATATGATTCGTACAAGAAAAATACCATTCTTACAAAGTCGGGCAGCTTGGCCTTTGCTTGGTATGACTCTGTCAATTATGGCGCTAGGTATTTTGTTGCCAATGTCCAGTCTTGCTCCTTATTTTAAATTTCAGGCACTGCCATTAATGTATTTCCCATGCTTGTTGATGGTTTTGTTTGGCTATGCTGTTTTAACGCAGGCAATGAAGGGGTGGTACGCGCGGCGGTACGGTTGGCAGTGAGTTCATTTTTCCTCATGTTTGTCATGAATTTTTAAGATGAAATTTTTGTTTTCTTGTTTATACACGCGTGCATACAAGTTAATGCAGAGCTTGTTTGTTTGGCTGCTTGCAATAGCCATGACAACGACATTCATACTGATGCCATCAATTGGCGTGGCGCAAAGTAGGATGAATGGTGCTTGGAATTTGCCGACTTTGGGTGATACCGAACGTGGTAATTTGTCACCCTTGATGGAACGCAAGTTGGGTGAGCAGATCATGCGTGATATTCGGCGTGATCGTGATTATCTGGATGATGCGCCATTGCTGGAATATTTGAATAATTTTGGTGCCACGTTAGCCGCAGCACGGGTGAAAGATGCGGATGAAGCGACACAGGATTTTTCCTTTTTTGCGGTGCGTGATCAAACCTTGAATGCATTTGCTTTGCCGGGTGGCTTTATTGGCGTGCATTCGGCTTTGATATTGGCTGCGCAAAATGAATCTGAACTAGCATCGGTCATGGCGCATGAAATTGGGCACGTAGTCCAGCGTCACATTGCCCGTATGTTAGGGCAGCAGAGTCAGGATGCTTTGATTCCTTTGGCATCGGTTTTGTTGGCAGTGTTGGCATCGCGTGGTAGTCAGGATTCTTCCATGGCATTGTTAGCGGGTGGTCAAGGTGTAGCCTTGCAGCGACAATTAAATTTCAGTCGTGATGCTGAGCGTGAAGCGGATCGTATTGGTTTGCAAATTTTGCAAAGTGCCAATTTTGATCCTTCTGGCATGGTGGGTTTTTTTGGTCGGATGCAAGCTGCAACACGTTCTTATACGGATAACGCACCTTCATTTTTACGCTCTCATCCTTTGACTACGGAGAGGATTGCAGACATCCAAGAGCGGATACGTGACTTTTCTCCTTCAGGGCAAACAGATGGGCCGTTTTCGGCTACGCGTCCTTTGCGTTTTATGCGTCCTATGAATTCTCTACGTGTTGATGGTCTGGATTTTCATTTGATACAGGCTCGGGTGAGAGTATTGCAAGATAGTTCGCAACAAGGTTTGTATGATGCAAAGTTGATCTTTGATAATCAATTGCTCAATAACAATAAAGCGCAAAAAAATCCTATTCCAATAAATCCTATTCAAATCACCGCTGCGCAATATGGTTTGGCTTACATCGCTTTAAAGCAAAGGGAGTTCATCAAAGCGCAAACTTTACTGCAAGAGGCACGTACGACCGCAAATAGCATGCAATTGAAATCAGGTGGTGATGTATCCAATGCATTATTTTCCAGCCTGGCGATTGAGATTAAATTAGCCGCCAAGCAATGGTCATCAGCCCTGCAAGAAGCTGAATTGGCGCATGCACAATTTCCCTTGTCGCGTGGGATTGCACGTCAGTATGCCGAGGCGATGATGGCGGCGGGGCGTTACGATGAGGCAGTACGCTATTTGCGCGATCAAATTCAATCGTATCGTGACGAACCACAGCTTTACACCCAGTTGGCAGAGTCATACGCAGCACAAGGCAAGCGCGCTTTGCAGCATTTGACCTTGGCTGAGTCTTACGCATTGTCGGGCAGTTTGCCAGCCGCATTAGAGCAATTGTCGATTGCACGACAATCATCTGATGCGTCTTATTACGACCAGGCATTGATTGATGCGCGTGAGCGTGAATGGAAAGCACGCCGCTTGGAGGAAATGAAGGAATCGCAGCAGCAAGGGCATTAAGTTGGGTGGTACGGTGTGCTGATAAATCCCAAACGCTTGGCGATGCTATCTTGCTTAATCACTGTAACGGAGAAAACTTTGTCTTGATGCTGAAAAGTTAAGAGCGAGGAAGGATCCAACGCCATAAAATTTTCCTCATTGAGCGTGTCGCCATCAATCTTCAAATTTGTCATGCATGTAGCCAAATCTCTGTCATCCAGCATAGCGATGATGTTGCTGCTTTGAAAAATTAATTGACCTACATCTGTCAAATATACTTTGTCGATATCGCCTAGCGCAGCGCCGGTGTGGAGTAAAAAATCGGTTTGTTGTAGATACGCGATGTAAGGCGTCGCTTGCAAATTGACATACACCCGTTGCGGGCCATTCTGGAAATACCAATTACCCAAGGCATCATGGGTGTAATTGCGATTGATGAACTCAAGCAACGCTGGATGCGTGATTCTTTCTCCTAATCCGCCCGTTGCTTGCGTATGCTCATCACGCATGCGCCAAAAGCCGCGTGCATCCAAGCCTAGCCAGCCGTAACAATGTGGCACATTTGGCCATTTCGCCATTGCTTGTTTAACGATGTTATCCATTCACGATATCCATTAACGATATTGTCTTTTAAGAAAACACAGAATTCTTTGCGGTAACCAGTCTATGCGGCCAGGAAAAGAATGGGTAACAAAGCCGACATGGCCACCTTCTGTTGGATATTCCAGTGTCACATAGGAAGAGGCTATTTGTGGCAAATGGCAGCCTGGCAGAAAAGGGTCATTTTGTGCATTTAGCACCAGCGTGGGGACGGTGATATCCGCCAACACATGCTTGGCGCTGGCGCGATGCCAATAGTCGTCTGTATTCCGATAACCGTGCAAAGGAGCGGTTACGACATTGTCGAATTCGTATAAATTGCGTGCTTGTAACATTTTTTTACGCTCAAAAAGTTGGGGGTATTGTTCCAGCTTTTGTAGACATTTAGGCTTCAGGCTTTTTAAAAAGAGCCGGGTATATAGCAAATTAAAACCGCTGGAGAGTGCGATGCCTGCTTGCGTTAAATCCAACGGTGCCGAAATTGCACAGGCTGCATCCACGATTTCTGCCTGATGTTGTGACTCACCCAGCCAGCGTAGTAACGCATTGCCGCCTAAGGAAACGCCGACAGCATACAAAATGCCTTGATATTGCTGACGCAAACATCGGATTATCCAATCGATTTCTTGACTATCACCAGAATGATAAAAGCGTGGTGTGCGGTTTAATTCTCCTGAGCAACCGCGAAAATGTACGACGACGCCAGACCAGCTGTGTGCAGCAATTTCTGCCATTAAGGCGTGTGCATAATAGCTGGCGGAAGAGCCTTCCAATCCGTGAAATAAGACCACGCATGGCTGACCAGCCTGGCCATCTACAAAATCAAGATCAATGAAATCGCCATCAGGCGTATCCCATCTTTCACGGCGGTATGAAACGGTTGGTTTGGAAAGAAAAGTCGCTGGATAAATGGTTTGAAAATGACCGTTAGGCAACCAGCGCGGAGCGGAGTAAATCAATTTAAATCAATGCAATACAGGTGCTGCTTTTTCTTCAGTTTGCGCTTTACCTGGTGCGATGGATGCATGATGCAGTGCAATGCGCCAGCCCTTGGCTGTTTTGACATAAATGTTGGTAGTTAAAATATGGACATCTTGTTGTTCGCTTAACGTGTTGTTGCGTTGCACTTCTTCTACTATGTTATGCATACTTGTCATCACGTTATGGGTTGCGTGCAACAAAATGGGGCGTATGTGGACACTGCCGCGTGCAAAAATCGCTTCCCATGAAGCACGAATGGCGGCATGGCCAATTAAGCGAGAAGCACCGGGATGAATACAAACGATTTCCTCTTCTTCAGCCCACAAGGCCATCATGGCATCAATGTCGGCGCGATTGATCGCATCATAAAACGCCATTTCGGTTTCTTCTGCACTGGTATGTACTTGCTTCTTGCGTGGCATAACATCTCCGGATTTTTGACTGCCGAAATTAAAAAATAATTAATGTGCGCTGACTACGCTGCCTGGTTTGAGCTGGTAGTGGGTGCCACAATAAGGGCAAGTCGCTTGGCTAGCGTGCGCCAAATCAAGGTAAACACGTGGGTGTGCTGACCAAATTGGCATGCTTGGATGTGGGCAATGAGCTGGTAAATCGTGCCCATCTAATTCAATTGTTTGCCCTTTTTTTGTTGCTTCAGTCATGCAGTTCTCCAAATTTTCTGATTTGTATGCAGGTTTGTGTGTTTATTCATACAACATTCGAAACGCATTATATATTGCAATAATGTTGCAGCATATAAGGGCGCGCACTGGGGTAAAATAACGTTCTTTTTTACCATCCTATTTGCTAACTATGCAATCTACTTCAGCAAGCTTGGCTGCTCAGTCAGCTGATTTGAGTCGTCATTCTCCATTTATTCGTTTATCTGATTTGGCCGCTGCCGGCACGTTGCGAAATAAACGTGTGTTTATCCGTGCGGATTTGAATGTTCCGCAAGACGATGCGGGGCGTATTACTGAAGATACGCGTATTCGTGCCTCCATTCCAGCGATTCAAATCGCATTGAAAGCGGGTGCGGCTGTGATGGTGACCTCACATTTGGGGCGACCTGTTGAAGGGCAATTTCAAACGCAGGATACATTAGCGCCAGTCGCGCAACGATTGTCAGAATTATTGGGGCAAGCCGTTGAATTAAAGCAAAACTGGGTTGATGGTGTGGATGTTCAGCCAGGTCAAGTTGTATTGCTAGAAAATTGCCGCGTGAATCCGGGCGAAAAGAAAAATAGTGATGAATTAGCGCAAAAAATGGCCCGTTTATGTGACGTGTATGTGAACGATGCATTTGGCACCGCACATCGCGCTGAGGCGACTACCCACGGCATTGCGCGTTTTGCTCCGGTTGCTTGCGCGGGGCCTTTATTGGCGGCGGAACTAGATGCGTTGGGGCAGGCATTGGGACAACCAGCCCGCCCTTTGTTGGCGATTGTGGCTGGTTCTAAGGTGTCGAGTAAGTTGACGATCTTAAAAGCCTTGGCTAACAAAGTGGATTATTTAATCGTCGGTGGCGGTATTGCTAATACTTTTATGCAAGCAGTAGGTTTGAATATTGGTCGCTCTTTGGTAGAGGCCGATTTGGTTCCAGAAGCTAAAGCGATTATTGACATCATGGAAGCACGCGGCGCGTCGGTGCCGATTCCAGTTGATGTGGTGTGCGCGAAAGAATTTTCGCCACAAGCAGCAGCCACGATTAAAGATGCCAAAGACGTTGCGGACGACGACATGATTTTGGATATTGGCCCGCAAACGGCAGCGATGTTGGCAGCAAAAATTTCGACTGCTGCAACAATTGTTTGGAATGGTCCTGTTGGCGTATTTGAGTTTGATCAATTCGCCACCGGTACCCAAACTCTGGCGTTGGCGATTGCGAAATCATCTGCTTTTTCGATCGCGGGTGGCGGCGATACCTTGGCTGCGATTGCGAAATATGACATTGCTGATCAGGTTGGTTACATCTCAACTGGCGGTGGAGCATTTTTGGAATTTTTGGAAGGTAAGACCTTACCTGCTGTCGACATCTTAATGCAAAGAGCTCAATAACATGCCCAATAAATCTCACTCTCGTTCCCATTCTCATGATCATCATGCCGAGCATCATTTCAAGGAGAAAGCGATGCTGCGTAGCACGAAAATTGTAGCCACGATAGGCCCAGCATCCACTGATCTTGATGTGTTGACTCGAATGATTCAGGCGGGTGTGAATGTAGTGCGATTGAATTTCTCGCATGGTGGTGCGCAGGATCACATTGATCGTGCCAATCTGGTGCGTCAGGCCGCACAAGCTTGTGGTCGTGAAGTGGCGATCATGGCAGATTTGCAAGGCCCCAAGATCCGTATCGGTAAATTTGAAAACGGCAAGATTGAGTTGGAGAGTGGTGCGCAATTCATTTTGGATGCTGATTGTCCTTTGGGCAATCAAGAGCGTGTTGGCTTGGATTACAAGGCTCTGCCACGTGATTTGCAACCGTCTGATTTTTTATTGTTGGACGATGGTTTGATCGTTTTGATGGTGACCAAAATTGTTGGCAGCCAAATTCATACCGTGGTCAAAGTTGGTGGCGAATTATCCAATAACAAAGGTATTAATCGCCAGGGCGGTGGTTTGTCGGCGCCGGCATTGACGGCCAAGGATATGGAAGACATCAAAGTTGCGATGAGTTTTCAGGCAGATTATTTGGCAGTTTCCTTTCCGAAGAGTGCAGCCGACATGATCATGGCACGTCAATTGGCGAATCTTGCGGGCGAACATTACGAACACAAGCCGATGATGATTGCCAAGATCGAACGTGCGGAAGCAATTCCAGCATTGCGCGAAATCCTGGATGCATCTGACGGCATCATGGTAGCGCGTGGTGATTTGGCGGTGGAAGTTGGTAATGCTGCCGTCCCAGCATTACAAAAACGCATGATCAAAATGGCGCGTGGTGCAAATAAAATTGCGATCACGGCAACGCAAATGATGGAATCGATGCGCGTGAATGTGATTCCAACTCGTGCCGAAGTGTCCGATGTTGCTAACGCAGTGTTGGATGGTACCGATGCCGTCATGACGTCGGCTGAAACGGCGACAGGCCGTTATCCGGTTGAAACGGTGGAAACTATGGCCGCTATTTGTTTAGAAGCGGAGAAGTTTGAGAATTACAAGCTTGATCCCAATTTCTTTAATACGAATTTCACTCGTGTTGATCAATCGATTGCGTATGGCGCTTTGTTCACCGCGTTTCATCTAAAAGTCAAAGCGATTGCGACCTTGACTGAATCTGGCTCAACCGCGCTTTGGATGAGTCGCCACAACATTAATGTACCGATTTTTGCCATGACACCCAGCGTTGCTACTCAGCGAAAAGTGTCTTTGTACCGTCATGTACAAACCTTGAAACTCGGCTTGTCGATGGATAGGGAAAGCACATTAAAGAATGCGGAAGAATTGTTATTAGCCAACGGTATCGTGCAAAAAGGTGATCTGATCATCGTGACTTGGGGCGAGCCCATGCATCATGTCGGTGGTACTAACGCGTTAAAAATCGTCAAAGTTGGCGAATATTAAAATTTAAAAAGATTAAAAATTCAAATATTAAAACCTTAAAAGGAGTTGTTTCATGTCTCTCGTTTCTATGCGTCAATTATTGGATCATGCTGCTGAACATGGTTATGGTCTGCCTGCATTTAACGTCAACAATCTGGAGCAAGTCAGTGCCATCATGCAAGCGGCGGATGAAGTCGGTTCGCCAGTCATCATGCAAGCTTCTGCCGGTGCACGTAAGTATGCGGGCGAGGCATTTTTGCGCCATTTGATTTCCGCTGCGGTCGAAGCTTATCCACATATTCCCGTTGTCATGCACCAGGATCATGGACAATCGCCTGCTGTGTGTATGGCGGCGATTCGTTCCGGTTTTACTTCCGTGATGATGGATGGTTCCTTGATGGAAGATGGCAAGAGCGTGGCTAGTTATGAATACAACGTCGATGTCTCACGTGAAGTGGTCAAGTTCTCCCACGCGATTGGCGTAACCGTTGAAGCAGAATTGGGCGTATTAGGCTCATTAGAAACCATGATGGGCGACAAAGAAGACGGCCACGGCGCAGACGGCAAAATGACGCGTGAGCAATTGTTGACCGATGCGACCCAGGCGGCTGATTTTGTTAAATTGACACAATGTGATGCCTTGGCGATTGCAATTGGTACTTCACACGGCGCGTATAAATTTACCCGTAAACCTACTGGCGATATTTTGGCGATTCAACGCATTAAAGAAATCCATGCACGTATTCCCAATACCCATTTGGTGATGCACGGTTCTTCTTCTGTACCACAAGAATTGCTGGCTGAAATTCGCGAATTTGGCGGCGATATGCGCGAAACCTACGGCGTGCCAGTGGAAGAAATTCAAGAAGGCATCAAGCATGGCGTGCGCAAAATCAATATCGATACCGATATTCGTTTGGCCATGACAGGTGCGATTCGTCGTTATTTCGTTGAAAATCCTAGCAAATTCGATCCACGTGATTATTTGAAACCAGCACGTGAAGCCGCGATGCAAGTCTGTAAAGCACGCTTCCTATCTTTTGGCTGCGAAGGTCAAGCTGCAAAAATCAAGCCGCTTGCTTTGGAAAAAATGGCAGAAAAATACAAAAAAGGCGAATTGTCGCAGCTCGTTTATTAATCAAATCAAGGGATACCATGTCTGGTTTGCTGGAAACTAATTTGAAATCATTGCCATTTTTGCATCGTGGCAAAGTGCGCGATATTTACGCGGTTGGCGACGATAAATTGTTGGTAGTACAAACAGATCGTTTGTCGGCATTTGATGTGATTTTGGATGATCCGATTCCCAACAAAGGCAAAATTTTGACTTCCATGTCAAATTTTTGGTTCAAAAAGTTTGGTCATTTGATTCCTAATCATGAAACTGGCATTGATCCAATATCCGTCGTAGCACCCGAAGAGCGTGCCCAAGTAGAAGGGCGTGCGATTGTGGTTAAAAAAATGAAACCACTAGGAATCGAAGCGATTGTGCGTGGTTACATCATTGGTTCTGGCTGGAAGGATTATCAAAAAACTGGTGCGATTTGCGGCATCACATTGCCAGCGGGTTTGCAGGAAGCGCAAAAATTGCCACAAACTATTTTTACGCCTTCCACCAAAGCGCCGATGGGTCAGCACGACGAAAATATTTCATTCGAGCAGGCTGAACAAATAGTCGGTAGCGATTTGGCACGCCAGGTACGTGATGCAGCGATCAATCTGTATACGCAAGCAGCGCAATTTGCAGCGACCAAAGGCATCATCATTGCTGACACTAAATTTGAGTTTGGTCTGGATGCTGATGGCAAAATGCATTTGATCGATGAAATTTTGACGCCGGATTCATCCCGTTTTTGGCCTGCATCTAGTTATCAGGTTGGTATGTCGCCACCTTCATTTGATAAGCAATTCGTGCGTGATTGGTTGGAAACCCAGCCTTGGGATAAAAAAGCCCCCGCACCTCGTTTGCCGCTTTCAGTCGCGCAACAAACGGCTGAAAAATACGCCGAAGCGATGCGTTTGTTAAGTACCTAAATAAGTACCTCAATGAAGTTCGTTTCCGTTGACGATATTGACCAAGCCGCTGCGATTCTTGAATCCGGCGGCTTGGTCGCTTTTCCAACCGAAACTGTTTATGGTCTGGGCGCAGATGCGCAAAATCCAGCAGCCGTGGCCAATATCTATCGTGCTAAAGGGCGTCCAAGCAATCATCCCGTCATCGTGCATTTGGCACCTGGTGCAGATATCGCCCATTGGGCGACGGACATCCCGAAAGAAGCGCAGCAGTTGATTCAGGCTTTTTGGCCTGGGCCGCTGACTTTGATTTTAAAGCGCGCGGCGCATATTCCTGATGCTGTATCAGGTGGACAAGACACCATCGGTTTGCGTTGCCCATCGCATCCAGTAGCACAAGCGTTGTTGCGCGCATTCAAAAAAGGTCAGGGTGGGGTGGCGGCACCTTCAGCCAATCAATTTGGCCGTATCAGCCCGACCACCGCACAGCACGTGTGGAATGAGTTTGGTGATCACCCATTGGTTGACGCTGTGTTGGATGGCGGCCAAAGCGCAGTGGGGATTGAATCCACGATATTGGATTTATCCCGTTTAGCGACACATGGGCCGGTGTTATTGCGTCCGGGACACATCAGCGCTGAGCAAATTGCTGATGTCATTCAAATCTGGCCCGATTCATTGCATGAATCTGATCATGCTGCACCACGTGTTTCTGGCAATCTCAAATCCCATTACGCACCACGCACGCCAGTTGCTTTGGTGGAATCTGCTCAATTACTCACCACATTGCAGAAATTGTCCTCGCTTGGAAAGTGTATTGCGGTGATGTATTACTCGAATGAGATTGTAAGTTCGGCAAATGTCCAGCTTGCCTTAGCAATCAAAGCAGTAGCAAAAGCAGAGGCTTATGCGCATGATCTCTATGCCGCATTGCGGGCTATGGACAGTGCTGATGCCGATATTATTTTGATTGAAACGCCACCGCAGAACAGCGCATGGCAAGGAGTCAACGACAGGCTAGCGCGTGCTGCGCATGACTCTTTAGGTGTGTTAGCTGGTTTGATGAGTTAATTATGCTGCAGCCATGATGTTGCGTTGAAACAGCATAGGCTGCATGTGGCAATGTGATTGTTGAGCATTGCTAGACAAACATTCGCGCAATACTTGCTTGGCGTGCGCATGGCATTTACCGCAGCAAGTCCCCACTCCTAACTGATCACGCAGCTGTACCATCGATGTCACGCCGCCATCCACTGCGCGATGAATTTTTCCATCCGAGACATTCTGACAAATACAAACAATCATGAAAGCACCTGGTGAAGTTGGGGTTTAAAGATAAGGAATTTAAAATAATTAATGTTGTTACGTATGACATTTATTTTATCACAAATCTTAATGATAACAATTCGCATTTGTATGTATTCGCCTTTTTACATGAAAAAATACAGGATTAGAACAGTCGCATCCTGTACTCGGTGTACCATATGCGGTTCTCGGATTAGCAGCTTGTTTTTCAACTTAATTGGCAGTTAATTTGCCTAAATTTTTTGTGAGGTTTTTATGACTGGCGATAAAAATGTTATTGCGCTGCTCAACGCTCAACTTACCAATGAATTGAGCGCAATCAATCAGTATTTTTTACATGCGCGGATGTATAAACACTGGGGATTTGAAAAAATCGCCAAAAAAGAATACGAAGAATCCATCGGTGAAATGAAACACGCCGACAAATTGATCAATCGTATTTTGATGCTAGACGGTTTACCTAATTTGCAAGCCTTGCACAAATTGATGATCGGTGAATCAACGCCAGAAATGCTGGCATCTGATTTGAAACTAGAACTGGCAGCACAAAAAACAGTAAAAGAAGGGATTGCTGCCTGCGAAGCCGCTGCTGATTACGTCTCCCGGCAATTGTTTCAGGATATTCTCGACGACACAGAAGAACACATTGACTGGTTGCAAACACAAATCGACTTAATCGATCGCATCGGCATTCAGTTGTATTTGCAATCGCAGTTGGAATTGACGGCTTAAGTTGATTGGTTATTAGTTAATAAGTACGATTAATACAATCCCCATCATGCTGTTTGGCAATGATGGGGATTGTTGTTTTTGGGCTTGTGTTTAGTGCGAGGAGACGACTATTAAGAATTTCTCTTCCGGCGACTCGGCTCAAATGAGAGGTGTTCGCATGTTGACGTATTGTAGTTTAAAGGACATTTTGCAATTTACGTAGGTCAAGACTCACGAGGAGACTTCATGTGGATAGCACACACCCTGGCGGCAAACCTGATGGGTTAATTTCAGTGAAATTCTGCAAAAACCAGTAATTGGTATATTGAGAACGTACTAAACAAATGACTAAAATTTTGATTTATTTTTTTGTTTTTCTGTTGCCTTATAAAGCTATGGCTGGAGGTGGTGAGGATTTCTTGCACCACATAATTCAGTCGGACTTCGAGGGTGATGCATCTGAACGAATTGGCCATGTCATTAACGAAGACAAACATAAAAATCCAGGCGTAGGGCCAGCATTTGAAATTTTCGATCTGGATAGTGATCCCCTCGTTGTTGTCGACGATTGGAAATTTATCTCTTCGCACCCAAAAGGACCTTCTGCCTTATGCGCAATATTTCGTTTCAATGTTGTCGCAAGAACGAAAGGAGAGGGCTTGCCATCTTGGGAGGGCGACAAAACGCGAACGATTCAAGCTGTCACTTCATCAACTTCAGAAGTTGTCCGTTATTGCGCAAAAAATGTAAATGGGGTTTGGATGCTTAAAAAGCCACCGCTTCCTCGAGTTGCTAAAAAAGTCATGATTTCTTTTCTGGAAAATGAGTTTCTGATTATGGGGTCTGTAGTAAAAAACAATCTCAAATCTAGTAGTCCACGTGCAATTCGTAATGCATCTGTAGTGCGAGATTCCTTGAAAGCACAGTTGGATGTGCTGTTATCTCTTGAATTGGCTAAAGACATGCAAAAAATGAGCGCACCAATGTCTGATAAGTAAAGTCATGAGCCATTCGCTAAGACCACTGACGTTAATTGAGCGCGAACTTTGCAACAAACTCCTGGAGAGGGAATTTCCAGGTGTTGATCGTTTACGTGAACAACTTCGTAAGATTAGTACTGTTATTCCCGTTAATGAAGATGGATCAATTATTGAGTTTTGTATTCCAGGTCATATCCGTTTAAAAGGTGGTGGACAATCAGTGATTCCCACCGAAGGACAATATTTAGATACAGATGGAGAAAATGTGATGGCAATGATTTTTATTGATTCAAGCGGTATGTTGTATCAATTTGAACGATATAAATTTGAAGGTGAAATACAAGATTGGGAACCAAATGCCGATAGATTGGTTTTGATGGGGCCTTAGGGTAAATTCAAAATTAAAGAGTGGTGACTCTTGTTTTTAATGAGGGTGAGGCAAAAAACAATACCGCTACAAAAAGTGACAGGCTAAATTGGCCAAATGTTAAATCAGGCTTCTCTGGCAGGATCAGCTATTTGGAAATCCTATGGGCTTGGTAGGGATGGAGGACAATGATGAAATTTTGGAGCGCCTTTCAGTTTTTACGTGTGGATTTTGGGGAATAGTTGCTGCAATATTAGTAAAAGTCGTATTTCACGTATCTGAAAACGATGCCCTAATATACGCAGGGCTGCTTGTGGCAGTTTTGATGGCGGCATTTATGTGGCCCAGGTTACCAAAAATTCTTGGGTTTGATGATTAAACTAAAATCCCAAGATTAAGTAACCATTTTTTATTAAACAAATCAGCAAATCAGTTTTTTATATATCTCTTACTCAAACCTAACCTTCAAAGACAAAAACGCCATCAAACGCTGGTTTCAGTTATGGTGTTTAGTCGTCGCGACTCGTATTACAAAAAACATGACGCAACCTGAGTGCATACTGAATACATGAAATATTTGATAAATATTAAATTTTTTATCCTGCTCTTTATTTGTTTATTAAATGCGGAAGCCGGAGTAAATACAAATGTCCCTCAGGTTAGGACTGGTGTTTATTCAAATATGTATTACAACGAGGACGCTGGAGATTTGCTAGGGATCGAAATTTTCCTCGTTAAATCAACCAATGGCTATATGGTTGTTTTTCAAGGAGCGGAAGGAGGACCGGCTTCAGTGCCTATTGTTGTGAGTGCTCAGGTGATAAAAAATAAAATTACATTTGTTCTTCCTGAAAATTCGATTTTCCCTGGCACATTTACTGGATACATACAAAATTCTCGTATTGTTGGAGGCTTTGATAAAAACTACTTAAATCCATCGGCTCCAGGTACGGTCTTTATTCTTCCAAGGAAAAAAAGCTATTGGCAATAAATTTGGCATGCATACCAATTTTGTTAACTCAGTGGTTGATTTGGCAATCTTCATATGGCGATTTACAAGCCCAAGAAATATATGTCTACCTCCCTTTTTTACATCGTCCTATCAGTTCTTGCTTTGACATTGATTGTTACGCATAAATTCGTGGTGATTCGTTTCCCAATTCAAAGCCGGATTGGTTGGCGTGTTTCTGTGGCTGGCTTAAGTGTGGCAATCGTTGGTGGGGTAGTCGCTGTATTTTTGGATGCTATTAATCTGGGGGCTAGCATCGCTTGGTTTGGAGTGGTTGTCGTTATTTTGAGCTGATTAGTGTTCTAGGATATGCGCTTAATAATTTTCTTTTTCTTATTAACTGCAATGAAAGTAGTTAATGCTGACATGACTGAAATTGATGCTCGCAATACTGTTAAACGATTTTGCGAAGCAGAATTTGGGGGCAGTATAGATAGCAGAATAGATAAAAATGGAATGGTAAGTTTTACTTACGAAGCGTAAGCATTTTGAAGAACGAAGAGATCCTCAATTTTTTGGACAGGTCATCGCTTTCGAAGCCGATCCTGTATACATCGCAGATTCTTACGAAATTGATTTGGTAAAGTTTCGTGCGGGTAACGCCACCGTTACTGTGTTTTATAAGACTTTAGCCAAATCAGAAGGAGAGGGGCTTGAACAAAGAAGATTGATTCGGCGTATCTCGAATAAAGATAAAGTTGTATTTAAATTATCGTATCTACATGGTAAATGGAAGATTATCGATCCCCCAGTATTGCGGATTTCAAAAACAGCCATGATTGCTCGGTACGAAGAATCCATTCTGGAGTATAGAAAAATCATTAATAAACCTGATATTTCTGCAGCCCAAAAGAAGGCTTATCAAAAAGAAGTGGAAACGCTTGAGTTTCTTGTCTCTCTTTAAATTTAACGATCAACTCCTTTTTTATTAACTGTAGTGGTCTAATTGGGCAAAGGTATCGTCATCAATATACAAAGCTGCCGATGGTTTTACTGTAGAAACTCATGGTTACCTGAATACCGCCACAAGGCAAATTTATGAACTTAAATCTAAGATGGGGTTTTAGCTATGAAAGTGATTTGTCGGAAGAAATATCTATCTGAAGAGCAGAACACTATACTTGGATATACCAAAGACAATAGAACAAGCTTTGAGTTGACAGTTGGTGAAGAATATACCGTTCTTGGAATAAGCTTTCAAACGATGTCTCCGTTGAATAAAGGCACTATTTTATTGTTAAGGGATGATATTGGACGGTGTGCATTTATACCAGTCTGTTTGGTTGATGTCTCAAACGCCATTCCTTCCATTTATTGGCGAGCCAAAAAGAAAGATGACTTTAGTCTGAGCTTTTGGCCAGAGGAATTTTTTGCTGAATATTTTCATGATGACTTGAGCGATGGTATTCCTGAGATAAAAGAAGTGTTTGATCGGGTTTGTCAAACTATGGAGAGAGAAGGGGGTGTTTAATCGTCATTTAGGAATTCCTCGTTGAATGCAAGAGGTCAATATCTTTGACAACAATGGCCGAGTTGCGACACGCACCTATCCCAATGGCTTAGTGCTCAAATACGTGTACACAACGCTGGGTTACTTAAGCCAAATCCGTAACAACGCCACCAACGTGTTGTACTGGAGCGCGGGCAGTATGGATGCGGAAGGCCGTTTGCTGCAACAAACCTACGGCAACAACATCCTGACCCAGCAAGTATTTGAAGCCAGCACTGGCAGGCTGAAAAACATCTACGCCGGCGCAGGCAACAGCGTGCAAAACTTGTCCTACAGCTACGACAACATCGGCGGCTTACAGTCACGCAATGACGGTAATCAAAGCCTGTCAGAAACCTTTTTATACGACAGCCTAAACCGCCTAACCAGCTCCACCGTCAACTCCGGCGGCGCTGGCTTAGTCACGCAAACCTACGCCTACGACAACATCGGCAACATGACCAGCCGTTCAGGCGTCGGCACTTACACCTACGGCGCCGTCAATAGCCGTCCGCACGGCGTAACTTCGATTGCCTGGACTGGTGGCGGGCAACGGCAATACACCTACGATGCCAACGGCAATTTGACCGGAGAAGTCCAGCGGGATGCCTCAAACAACGTGATTGCAGCCAAAGGCAGAACGGAGACTTACACCAGTTTCAACATGCCAAAAACCATCGTCACGCCTACGAGCAGCTTGACCTTCGTCTACGACAGCGAACACCAACGCAGCAAACAAATTGCAGCCAATGTCACCACGATTTATCTCAATCCAGATAACAACGGTGGCCTGTTGTACGAAAAAGATGTCAAATCCAACGGGATTATCGAACACAGAAACTTCATCACCGCCGGTGGCCAAGTGATTGCCGTCGCGAAGCAAAGTGGAGTAACCACCACAATCAGCTACCTCCACCGCGACAACATGGGATCCACCAGCGCGGTGACGGATGAAGCAGGCAGTGTGATTGAACGCCTAGCCTACGAACCCTTCGGCAAACGCCGTTTCTCGTACGGCAGTCTAGACACGAATAACACCGTCGTTGGTGTCAATACCAACCGTGGTTATACCAACCACGAGCATTTGGATACGGTGGGATTAATCCACATGAACGGACGTGTTTACGATCCAGTGATTGGACGATTTATGACTGCGGATCCGATTATTCAGGCTGCGGATAATTTGCAGAGTTATAACCGGTATGCGTATGTGATGAATAATCCGTTTATGTATACGGATCCTAGTGGGTTTTCGGCTTGGACTAACTTTAGGGATAAATTCGCCAAACCAGTAGCAATAATGGCCGCCTCTTACTTTACGGCAGGGTGGGCAGCAGGAGCCTATTCTAGTTCAGCGATTCAAGCAGTATCGATTGCTGTTCCTGGAACAACACTAACAACAATAACGTCAGCACAACTGGCCTCCATAACGGCTACATCTCACATTGTTGGTGGTGCGGTGGGTGGATTTGCTGGTGGTTTTCTAGGAAGTGGTGGTGATCTCAAGGCAGGTTTAATTGGCGGAATCACAGGAGCCGGTTTTGGCTGGGCGGGTAACATCGGTGGCACTGGCACACTAGGTGCTAATAGTTTGGAGCGTTACGCGGCACATGCATTGGTTGGTTGTGCCAGTGGTGAAATGAGTGGAGGTGGATGTGGAGTAGGTGCATTTTCCGCTGTTGCTGGCAAGTTTGCATCGAATCAGACAGCGGGCTTAGATAATATATCTAGCGGCATCGCTGCAACAGTGGCTGGCGGCACAATTTCTGTGATTGGTGGTGGAAAATTTGAAAATGGTGCCATGACCGCAGCATTTGGGTATTTGTTTAATCAAATGGCAAGTAAAAATCCTGTGACGGTTCAAGCGGGTATATCTGGACAAATTGGAGCCTGGGTTATTGGAGGTGCAGCTGAGTTGGGTATCGCAATTCCCTCGACAAGGGATGATATTTGTGTATATGCCCAAGCTTGTGGTGTTGGTGGTCCTCAATTTGTTGCTGCGGGCGGTCTTTCTACTTCAATTGGATTAGGTTTGCCAACTTCAGGACTTTCTTCTGCGCAAGGCCTTACATGGTTTGGTGGAAATGGAGCATTCGGAAGTGGTCAATTGACTGTCAATCAAGATAGTCAAGCGCAAATTGGACGAGGTGTTGCACGTTTTGGTGTTGGTGTGGGGGCTGGAGCAGGTTACATTCAGTGTAGGCAGGCTACCGCTTGTCTTAGGAGATAAGAAATATGTCTAATAAAACCATTTTTTATATCGCTCTACCGGCTCTTGCTTTTGGATTGATTGTTGTGCATAAATTTGTGATAGTTCGTCTCCCAATTCAAAGGCGTATCGGTTGGCGTATTTCTGTGGCTGGTTTCAGTATGGCAATTATTGGTGGGATAGTCGCTTCATTCTTAGATGCTGTGAACCTAGGTGCTAACATTGCCTGGTTTGGAACGATTACCGCTATTGTTGGTGGAGTAGTATTTTTCAATTGTGACTCACCGAACGAGTGAGGCGTGTAGATTGAGCCAGTGGTTCACCAGCCCAATATTCAATAGTATAACCACCATTAAAAAT
>JAGKXB010000037.1 GCA_021151485.1 Oxalobacteraceae bacterium
TCGTTAAATTTCGTTAAATTTTGTGAGTTTTCGTTAAATTTTATTGATTCAAGTTTTATATAACTCATGCGTTTGAATATAGTCTAACACTGCGGGCGGAAGAGCTTTCGTCGGCACTTCATTGCGTTGCAATGCAGCACGAATAGCGGTAGAAGAAATATTAATCGCCAAATCATGCATCCAATACGTATAACCATGTGGAGCATTGCGAATTTTCTCCACCGTGCCACTACGCTGCGAAAATACCTCTGCCACCACTTCGGGTAATGACTCAACACCAAATCCAGGCCGAGAAGCTACACAAATATGCGCATAATCAAAAAGCTGCCGCCACTCACGCCAGTTGTGCAACTGCTGCAATTGATCAAATCCCATGACAAAAACCAGAGACGTTGCTAAGCCATATTCCGCCCGCAAGCTACGCAAGGTATCGATGGTATAAGTCACGCTATTACGCAACATTTCCTGCTCATCAATTTCGACGGCAATCGCTTGACCATCAAAAGCGCGTCGCAGCATGGCCAATCTATCCGCTGCTGTTGCCTGCAAAGTGTGTTTTAAAGCCGATTTACCCGTTGGAATCACACGCAAACCATCGGCATTAAACAACTTGGCAAAAAACACACCCAACTCGACATGCCCGTTATGAACCGGATCAAAACTGCCGCCAAGCAGCACAATGCAAGGCATTAAGGCTGAATCCACTCTCTTGGCGGTAAAAAGTCAGAAGTCAATTTTGCTTCTGCACTACCCGCTGGCGCTTGCCAGTCATAACGCCATTTGGCAATCGGTGGCATCGACATCAGTATCGATTCCGTTCGACCGCCAGATTGCAAGCCGAACAAGGTGCCTCTATCCACCACCAGATTAAATTCCACATAACGCCCGCGCCGATAAGCCTGAAAATCGCGCTCACGTTCGCCATACGCCATGTCTTTACGACGTTCTACGATAGGCAAATAAGCAGCAAGAAAATGGTCGCCCACACTTTGCATCATGGCAAAACTGTTGGCAAATCCTGGCGCATTAAAGTCATCGAAAAAAATACCGCCAATACCACGTGCTTCCTGGCGATGCTTTAAGAAAAAGTACTGATCGCACCATTGCTTAAATCGAGGATACAAATCCGCACCAAATGGTGTTAAAGCCGCATGGCAAGTTTGATGAAAATGCCGTGCGTCTTCTTCAAAACCATAATAAGGCGTCAAATCCATGCCGCCGCCAAACCACCAGACGGGCTGGTTTTCTTTGTTAGTGATATGAAAAAAACGCACATTCATGTGCACGGTTGGGATGTATGGATTGCGTGGATGAAACACCAACGACACACCCATCGCTTCCCAAGGACAACCGGCGCTTTCAGGATGATGTGCAGCAGCAGAAGGTGGCAAATGATCGCCACGTACATGAGAAAAACCAATCCCAGCGCGTTCCATCACATTGCCTTCTTCCAAAATGCAGGAAAGACCACTGCCATGAACACTGCCACCTTCAACCGCAGGGCGTTCCCACGCATCACGCACAAAAGACTGGCCATCGATTTTTTCTATCGCTGCAATAATGCTTGCATGCAAATCCAGCAAATACGTTTTAACGCTGGCCAATGAGATTGTAGAGGACGAATTATCCATTTTTTATCGCACGCCAGCCAATATCACGCCGATATTGCACACCATCAAAATGAATGTGATCGATTGCCTCGTATGCCTGTTTTTGCGCCATTTTGACGCTCTCGCCTAATCCGACGATGCACAATACACGTCCACCAGCAGTCAGTAATTGTTCTTTATCTTCTTTATTCAAACTAGTACCGGCATGAAAAGTGACGCATTGATCTGTTTCCGCTGGAATCCCGCTAATCACATCGCCTTTGCGTGGCGTGTCAGGATAATTGGCCGCCGCCATCACAACGCCCAGCGCAGTGCGTCTGTCCCACTCCAGTGTCACTTGATCCAATGAGCCATCAACCGCATGCTCCATCACAGTCAGCAAATCGCTCTTTAAACGCGCCATGATGGGTTGCGTTTCTGGATCGCCCATACGGCAATTGAATTCCAGCGTTTTAGGATTACCCTGACTATCGATCATCAAACCAGCATATAAAAAGCCGGTGAAGACAATCCCTTCTTTCGCCATTCCCTGCACGGTGGGATGAATGATTTCACGCATCACACGTGCATGCAAAGCTGGGGTGATGATAGGCGCTGGGGAATACGCCCCCATTCCGCCAGTATTTGGCCCCTGATCGCCATCTTGCAGGCGCTTATGATCCTGGCTAGTTGCCAAAGGCAAGACGTTTTTTCCATCCACCATAACAATGAAGCTAGCCTCTTCACCCTGCAAAAATTCCTCAATCACCACACGTGCGCCAGCATCACCCAATTTATTGTCGGACAACATCATATCCACCGCCGCATGCGCTTCTTCTAGCGTCATGGCGACTACGACGCCCTTGCCTGCCGCCAAGCCATCGGCCTTGATGACGATAGGCGCGCCTTTTTGTGCGATGTAATCATGCGCGGCATCCAAGGTAGAAAAAGTCTGATATTCCGCCGTTGGAATCGCATTGCGCTGCATAAAAGATTTAGCAAAATCTTTAGAGCTTTCGAGCTGCGCCGCTTCTTTGGTAGGCCCAAAAATCTTCAAACCCCGTTCACGGAAAATATTGACGATCCCCGCCGCCAACGGCACTTCAGGCCCCACAACAGTCAGCGCCACATCCTCTTTTTGCGCAAATTCAGCCAAAGCCAAGGGATCATTAATTGGCACATTAACCAAACGCGCATCTAACGCCGTACCGCCATTCCCCGGTGCGACATAAACAACTTGAACACGTTCAGATTGCGCAATTTTCCAGGCCAGCGCATGCTCACGGCCGCCAGAACCAACGACTAAGATTTTCATATTGGGATCAGAGTAAAAACAAAAAAGACAGATTGAATAAAATAAACAATTAAACAATTAAACAATTAAGCGCTTAAATAAGCGAAGAACCAACGAGGCAAGGCTAAAGTTAATGCTCCATTTTCGGTATAGCAGTAGAGTGAGCAACATCACCCTTCAATAATGACATTACTATAAACCTCTTGCACATCATCCAAGTTTTCCAGCGCATCCAGTAACTTTTGCATTTTGATGGCATCGTCGCCGGAAAAGGTGATTTCTGTATTCGGCTTCATGACGATTTCAGCGACTTCGGGTTTGAAACCGGCAGCTTGTAGACTGTCTTTTAATTGCGCAAAATCGGGTACCGCGCATAGAACTTCAAAACCGCCCTCTTCATCCGCAATCACGTCTTGCGCGCCGGCTTCTAAAGCAGCTTCCATCAACGCATCTTCCGACGTGCCAGGAGCGAAAAAGAATTGGCCGCAATGTTGGAACATGAAAGCGACCGAACCTTCGCTCCCCATATTGCCGCCAAATTTGGAAAAAGCATGGCGCACTTCCGCAACCGTACGGACACGGTTGTCTGTCATGCAATCAACCAGAATAGCAGCACCATTGATGCCGTAGCCTTCGTAACGGACTTCCTCATAATTGGCGCCGTCCAACCCACCCGTGCCACGTGTAATGGCCCGTTGCACGTTTTCTTTTGGCATATTGGCATCAGCTGCTTTTTCCACTGCCAAACGCAAACGTGGATTGCTGGCGATATCGCCACCGCCCATGCGCGCTGCCACAGTGATTTCTTTGATTAATCGGGTCCAAATCTTGCCGCGCTTGGCGTCGGTGGCGGCTTTTTTGTGTTTGATATTAGCCCATTTACTATGTCCGGCCATGTCAATCTTTCTTTAAAAATTAGCAAAAAACGGGCAACATTCTAACATAGGGGGTTTACGTGTTAGGCATGGTCAATGCTGTGCTGGTCGCACTATGCCTGGATGGCATCATCTATTTCCTGCAGCTAACCAAAGATAGTCGTTTAAATCACCAATATGATCTATTTTTACGCAAAAACAAAAATTAATGATAAATTAATAACAAATTAATCATTAATGATATAATTCAATCAATTTTAAAAAAACATCGTTGATGGGAATTTTGTGAATACATTCAACCAATTATTTAGCGATACAGACAAAGAAATCGCAATTGTTGTTGATAACATGTTAAAAAATGCCCCACCTCCACCGCATCATTCATCGCAATCACCCGAACAAATCAGGCAAGAAGCCGGCACTATTCTCAATGAGTTATTGAGTGGAAAAAGTTTACGCGATCGGATTGAGTCAGGTTTTCAAATCATCTTCCGGGAATTGGCAATTCATGAAAATCCTCTGCTGATCAATGACATCCGCAATGAATGGAAAAAATGCACTGAAATACTCACTCACAAAGTAAAAAAAGAAACGCAATCTACACAACCCGCTTCTGTAGCAGAACAAACAACTCCACCGTCTTTTCAAGAAATATTCCCCGTCTCCGATGCAACCCTGGCACATTTTTATCAATGCGGTTCTCGCTTGCACCAACAAGCCAATTATCAAGAAGCTGCTGACGTATTTTTTATCGTCACCACGCTGGATTATCGACGCCATAACGCATGGTTAGCGCTGGGCTTGGCAGAAAAAATGCTAGCGCGTTGGGAAGTAGCGTTGGTCGCTTTTTCCATGGCGGCTTTAACTAATATGGAAAACCCTATTTCTTTCTTGCATTCTGCCGAATGCTATATCGCCTTGGGCGAAAAAGCCGATGCTGAAGCTGCGCTGCAAACTGCAGCCGATCTGTTAAAGCACCTACCCGCTGATCAAGCCAGGCAAATGGCTGGGTACATTACCCCCATTAAAAAATCATTATCTTAAAAACAAAAGGGAAATATCATGTTTGCGACAAATTATGGAAGTAATGCAAGTGGTGTGCACGTAATCAATCCAGATTTCCGCAGTGCCCCCCGTGCACAAGCGGGACTCAATACAGTTCCAGACGCATTAGGCAGTCCAACCTCATCCGCTAATATTTATGCAAATAGTGGATGGGGCATTACTTCTACTGCGGCAATTGCTGTTGTTGGCGGGCTGTATGCGTTAGACCAAATTAGTGGTAACAACGCTGGATTACTAATAGCAACAATAGGTTGTTTAGCGCTAGGTGCAACAGCTTTAAATACAAAAAGCAATCCAACTCCTGGTACATCAACTACCGCACCAGTAGTGGCTCGAGTGGCTTCTAATGTTTCTCCAGAACGTGAATACAATCCCCCTACTCCCGAGGAGTTGGCTCACATGCGTGCAACATACGAAAAGCTAGTAGGGAACAGACAACAGACCCATGCAACATCTATCACAGCACCTGCCCTAACAGCTACAACAACATCTAGTAGTTTGCCAACTGCACCACCACCCATACTCGGTGCTGCAACTAACGAACGGAATATTCAAACAAACATTCACAATGCATCTACTTATAATGCGGGCAGTGTTTTTAAATGCATGGCAAAAACATTGGTTGTTGGCGTAGGCGGCGCTCTATATGGCGCACCACTTGTTGCAACTGCAGCTATCACGTTAGCTTGCTATCTGCCTGCTTTGGCTTGTATCGGCGTCGGAGCTAGCATTGGTTATGCCATCGACACACTTTGTGGAAACGGTGGTGCCTTGGGGCACGCCTTTAATAAAATTTTTTATGATATTGAATTCCCAAACGATATGAAAACGCCTAAGGCTGCTATAGCAGTAGGATCGCTGATAGGTATCCTTCCACTGTTGGCTTCAGGGACTGTGGCTATCAGTGCTCTAGGACTACCCAGATTAATATTGTCTGGTGTCAGTTGTGCAGGTGCAGGATTGATTAGCACAGGAGTAGAGGATCAAGAATGTTTTAAAAAGCTAGGTTTAGTATTACTAGCTGCAAATGCTGATTTTTTCCTTTATGGAAAAGCAAAGTAAGGTGCAAGAGGGCGTTGAGATTAACAAAAAATGGGGACATTCCAATATGAGGAATTTGCCTGTTTGGGCACCTCCTGTGGGTGCCCTGTTTGCTCTCAAATCACCGCATCACGCCGTAATTGTTCGATTTGCGCGGCGTCATATCCCAAGGCTTGCAGTACTTCATCGTTATGTTCGCCCAAGGTCGGGCCTAGCCATTTTGTCTGACCTGGCGTTGCGGATAACTTGGGTGAAATGGCTGGCAGTTTGATCGAAGTACCATCGACAAAGGCATGCTGTTCAAACATATTGCGGGCCAAAAATTGTGGATCCTGCATCATGTCTTTGACGGAATAAATCTTGCTCACCGGCACATCGGCTTGTTGTAGAACAGCTAAGGCATGGTCGATGCTGTGCTGGTCGCACCATGCCTGGATGGCATCATCAATTTCCTGCGTACGTGGCACTCTGCCATCGTTGCGTGCCAATTGTGGATCATTCGCCAGATCATCACGCTCTATGGCTAGCATTAAACGTTTAAAAATCGCATCGCCATTCCCAGCGATGACAATGTTGTCACCTTCCTGCGTCGTATAGGTGTTGGAAGGCACGATGCCGGGCAAAGCACCGCCGGTACGTTCTCTGACAACGCCGGCATGGTCGTATTCTGGGACTAGCGATTCCATCAGATTGAAGACGCTTTCGTACAAAGCCACATCGACCATTTGCCCTTGTCCGCCGGCCTGACCATTCCAGCGCCCGCCTGTTGCATCACGGTGACGCAAGGCCATCATCGCGCCGATCACGCCATGCAAGGCTGCGACTGAATCACCGATCGACACCCCAACCCGCACCGGCGGACGATCGGCGTGACCGGAGACATAACGCAAGCCGCCCATGGATTCACCAATCGCGCCAAAGCCGGGCAAATCCTTCATCGGCCCCGTTTGGCCGTAGCCAGACAAGCGCACCATGATGATGGAGGGATTGATGGCTTTTAATTGCTCATAGCCTATGCCCCATTTTTCCAACACGCCGGGGCGATAGTTTTCAATGATGATGTCGGCTTCCAACGCCAATTGGCGGGCGATTTGCTGGCCGCGTTCATCTTTCATATTCAGCGTCAGGCTTTTTTTATTGCGCGCCTGCACCGACCACCAAAGCGAAGTACCTTCTTTTAAAACACGCCATTGACGTATGGGATCACCACCTTGAGGTGATTCAATTTTGATCACATCAGCGCCAAATTCAGCCAACATGCGGGAGCAAAATGGGCCAGCGATCAGGGTGCCTAATTCCAGTACTTTGATGCCGGCTAAGGCAGAAGAAGAAACAGAAGCGGGGATAGTTTGTGTAGTCATGGATTTGTAGAATAGGAATATTGAACCGAGATTGTCCATTAACTTCCGTCGTTCCCGCGGTTTTAGGCGGGAACCCAGCGTCTTTCCTTGTTTACAGGTAAACGCCACTGGGTCCCCGACTAAAGCATTCGGGGACGACGGTTTTAAGTTTTTCCGTATTACTATCGTTCGCGCGGGAACAACGGTAACTATAAGGAATATCTCGGCGCAAATTGTAACGGTGAAATCCGCCTCAGAGTACAATTCCAACCCCATCAGCATTTAAACATCCAGACCACTATGCTCACCCATCCTCTACCCGATCCCGTCGCCCTATCCATCGGCCCACTCTCTATTCATTGGTATGGTTTGATGTATTTATTAGCCTTCGCTCAATTCATCGCCTTGGGCAGAATCCGCATCAAGCAGCCACATATTCAAGCGCGGGGCTGGAAAATAGAAGACCTGGAAGACATGCTGTTTTATGGTGTATTGGGCGTGGTAATCGGCGGTCGTTTGGGGGAAGTTCTGTTTTATCAGCCTGCATATTATTTCTCTCATCCATCTCAAATCATTGCTATTTGGAAAGGCGGCATGTCTTTCCACGGTGGCTTCTTAGGCGTCTTGCTGGCGATGGCGTTGTGGGCGCGTAAGGCGCAGCGTAATTTGCTGGATGTGTATGACTTCATCGCTCCCATGGTGCCACTCGGTTATGCCGCTGGGCGCATCGGTAACTTTATCAACGCAGAATTGCCAGGACGCATCGCTGACCCGTCCTTGCCATGGGCCATGATTTGGCCGAATGTCGATAGTTTACCGCGTCATCCTTCCCCGATTTATCAAGCGTTGGTGGATGGTTTGCTACTCTTTATTTTGCTATGGCTGTATGCTCGTAAAGCACGCCCAAGGTTGGCGGTTGGTGCAATGTTTACCATGCTATATGGTTGCGCACGTTTTTTTACCGAATACTTCCGCACGCCAGATTACGAAGTGACGTGGTTGGGTTTCACGATTTCTGCTGGGCAAATGCTGTCATTGCCGATGATTGCGTTAGGTGCGCTGATGTTGGTTGGGGCTTATACCCGTCGCTCACCTGACCTTGTGGGGCGTCAATAAAGGTGCAATGCGCTTCGCTTATTGCACCCTACTTACTGAAAAAAATACAAAAAATTAATCGTCCATTATTGATAAATTTATACTATGCAAAACGACACCCCCCAAACCATTTTCCGCAAAAACTACACCCCACCCAGTTTTTTAGTCAGCCACGTCGACATGACGTTTAACCTGGATCCTAGTGCGACAAAAATACTGACCACCCTCCGCATGACACGCAATCCGGCCGGTGCCGATTCGGACATCGTGTTGTATGGCGATGGTGCGCAGCTGCTGGCATTACGCATGAATGGCACGCTGCTTCCAACATCCGCTTATCAATTGGAAGGCGATAACTTACGGATTGCCAATGCGCCAGATGACGTCATCCTGGATGTTGAAACCCTGACCCAGCCTGACAAAAACACGTCCTTGATGGGCTTGTATATTTCCAACGGAAATTTCTTCACCCAATGCGAGGCAGAAGGATTTCGCAAGATGACGTTTTTCCCCGATCGTCCAGATGTGATGGCGACTTATACGGTGACGCTCAAGGCGGATAAGGACAAATATCCCGTCCTGTTATCCAACGGCAATTTGATCGAGCAAGGTGATTTGGATGATGGCCGGCATTACGCCAAATGGGAGGATCCGTTTAAAAAGCCTTCTTACTTATTCGCCCTGGTGGCGGCCAAACTGGTTTGCCAGGAAGAGCATTACACCCTGCAATCTGGCCGCAAGGTGTTACTGCAAGTCTGGGTGGAAGAAGGCAATCTCGACAAAACACAACACGCCATGGATTCCTTAAAACACAGCATACGCTGGGATGAAACGCGCTTTGGCTTGGAATTGGATTTAGATCGCTTCATGATCGTCGCAGTGAGCGATTTCAATATGGGTGCAATGGAAAACAAGGGTTTGAATATTTTCAATACCAAGTACGTACTCGCCCACCCTCGCCTGGCAACGGATGTGGATTACGCGAATGTTGAAGGTGTGGTGGCACATGAATATTTTCACAACTGGACCGGCAATCGTGTCACTTGCCGTGACTGGTTTCAACTTTCTTTGAAGGAAGGGCTGACGGTATTTCGGGATCAGGAGTTTTCCGCCGACATGATGGGCAGCGCCTCTGGGAAGGCAGTCAACCGAATCGACAATGTGCGTACCTTGCGCCAAATCCAATTTGCGGAAGACGCCGGCCCAATGGCGCATCCGGTGAGGCCTGATTCCTATCTTGAAATCAACAACTTTTACACCACTACGATCTATGAAAAAGGGGCAGAAGTCGTCCGTATGCTGCAAACCTTGCTCGGCGTGGATGGCTTTCGTAAAGGAATGGATTTGTACTTTGAACGACATGACGGACAAGCCGTGACCTGCGATGATTTCCGCGCGGCCATGGCCGATGCCAATGGACGTGATCTGACGCAATTTGAGCGCTGGTACAGCCAGGCTGGTACGCCACGCGTGCAAGTCAACACACAATACGATGCGTCGGCAAAAACCTATAACATCACGTTGACGCAAAGCTGCCCATCAACGCCTGGTCAAACTGAAAAGCTACCGTTTCATATTCCGTTTGCAATTGGTTTGTTGGATCAACAAGGCCAAGACATGCCTTTATTGCCTAATAATGAGACGACTACGCTGCTGGAGTTGACGCAAACTAGGCAAACTTTCAGCTTTACCAACATCCAAGAACAACCCGTTCCTTCGCTATTACGCAATTTTTCCGCGCCGGTAGTGCTGGAATACGATTACTCAGACGATGATTTGCTGCATTTATTCCGCTACGACAGCGATGCGTTCAATCGTTGGGAAGCGGGTCAGCGTTTGGCGATGCAACGTTTATTGACACTGGCAAAGGCATTGCAAAACGATGCTGGTGCTGGCTCTATTTTTGAACTCGATGAAAAATTCATCGCTGCGCAACGTGCGGCTTTGCGTGAAGAAACGTTGGACCCAGCTTTTTGTGAGTTGCTACTGACGCTGCCGTCAGAAGCCACGATCGCAGAACATTGCGAAATCATTGATCCCCAAGCCATCCACCAAGCGCGTCAAATCATACGCACACAACTGGCGCATGCGCTTCAAGATGATTTATTACGTGTCTATCAATTGCATACCAGTTCAACACCTTACAGCCCTGATGCTGTCTCGGCTGGTAAGCGCAGCTTGAAAAATATCGCATTAGCGTATCTTTCCCTTTTGCCTGCATCTGAAAATATTGCACAAGCACAATGTACGACGGCGGATAACATGACAGATCGGCTGGCGGCGCTGAATGCTTTGATCAACATTCCAGCATCTTCGGCAAAAGCATTAAAAGAGTTTTATGCCGATTTCCAAGAAGAAGCGTTAGTCATCGATAAATGGTTTGCCCTGCAAGCGATGGCCGATACTTGCGATGTCGAAAATGTACGGCAACTGATGCAACATCCCGCCTTCACCCTGCAAAATCCTAACCGTGCGCGCAGTTTGATTTTCAGTTTCTGCAATGCCAACCCAGCCGCTTTCCATGCAGCCGATGGCAGCGGTTATCAATTTTGGGCCGAGCAAGTGATTGCCATCAATGCCATCAATCCACAAGTAGCCGCACGCCTAGCACGTAGTCTGGAACGCTGGCGCAAATACGCTCCAGCATTGCAAGAAAAAATGCGTGCAGCTTTGCAACAAGTCGCGCAAAATCCTGCGCTATCCAAAGATGTGTTGGAAATTATTACGAAGACGTTATAAAAAATTTAAAGTTTAAAAAATCAATAACCTAGGAAAAATGATGAAACGTATCAGCCTGACCCAACATCTCGTCGAAGAACAACGACTACACCACAGCATCACCGCCGAATTGCGCTTATTGATCGAAGTGGTTGCCAGTGCTTGTAAACATATCAGTCACTCAGTAGGAAAAGGCGCGTTAGGCGATGTACTCGGCACCGCACACAGTGAAAATGTGCAGGGTGAAGTGCAAAAAAAACTGGACGTGATTTCCAATGAAATCTTGTTAGAAGCCAACGAATGGGGCGGTCATTTAGCAGCTATGGCATCGGAAGAAATGGAAACCATCCACCCAATTCCCCATCGCTATCCCATGGGCGAATACATGTTGTTGTTTGATCCATTAGACGGTTCCAGCAATATCGACGTCAATGTGTCGATCGGTACGATTTTCTCGGTATTAAAAGCACCAGAAGGCATGACCACGCCGTTGGAAAAAGACTTCCTGCAAGCGGGTTGCAACCAAGTCGCCGCTGGTTATGCCGTCTACGGCCCACAGACTTTGCTGGTACTCACAACGGGCAATGGTGTGAATTGCTTCACCTTAAACAGAGAAACTGGCTCATGGATTCTGACCGAGCGCCACATGATGATTCCGGTAGAAACCAAAGAATTCGCCATCAATGCCTCCAACGCACGCCACTGGCACCCACCTGTTCAGCGTTATATCAACGAATTGCTAGCCGGCAGCGAAGGACCGCGCGGGCATAACTTCAATATGCGCTGGATTGCCTCCATGGTCGCCGACGTGCATCGTATCCTCTGCCGTGGCGGTATTTTTATGTACCCAGCCGATGCGCGTGATCCAGACAAACCAGGCAAATTACGTTTGATGTATGAAGCCAATCCCATGGCCTTTATCGTCGAACAAGCTGGCGGCGCTGCAACCAATGGTAATCAACGCATTCTGGATATTGTTCCTGAAAAATTACATCAACGCGTTCCAGTCTTTTTAGGATCAAAAGCAGAGGTGGAGTTGGTGACGAGTTATCACCGGGTTTGATTTATTATTCACTGCAAGCCTTGCTACTCCTCTGCAACTGCATCAAGGCAGCACCAGCGCCGGCAGAGGGTTGTCCGTTTCAAGACTGTCAACCCAATCTTGCACGGCTTGGTGGTCAACGACATAACCAGCCTTGACATCGAGCATCGCTTCGCGAGTCAAACGACTACGCTCCTCCTGCTCAATATTGATTTTATTCATATAGCAAATAGCAAATAGCAAATAGCAAACATCCCCCAAAAAAAAGACTTATAAGAAAAAATCTTATAAGTCTTTTTGGTTATTACATTCTTGGTCGGGACGGTGTGATTCGAACACACGACCCCTTGCACCCCATGCAAGTACGCTACCAGGCTGCGCTACGCCCCGACGAGTCGCGCATTATAGCAGGCGGCATTCGTGCTCATCAACATACTTGCAACATGATTTTGCCAATATGCGTGCTTGTTTCCATCAGCGCATGGGCTTTTGCCGCTTGTTGTAATGGGAAAATCTGATGCACAACCGGTTTGATTGCGCCATCTTCTAGCAAAGGCCAAACATGCGTTTGTAATTTGCGGGCAATTTCTGCTTTAAAACTGACTGGTCGGGCGCGTAGGGTTGAACCGGTGATGGTTAGTCGGCGTAACAAGACTTGCCCCAAATCAACCTGTGCTTTAGCGCCACCTAACAATGCAATCAATGCCAAACGACCATCATTAGCCAGGCAATTAATTTCACGTGGCACGTAATCGCCGCCTACCATATCTAAAATCACATCCACACCTTTGCCATTAGTTAAGGCTTTGGTGATTTCGACAAAATCTTCTTTGCCGTAATGAATCGCACGCTCTGCACCCAGCGCTTCACAAGCACGGCATTTTTCGTCCGAACCGGCAGTAGCAAACACACGATGCCCCAAGGCTGTAGCGATTTGAATCGCCGCCACGCCAATGCCGGAAGTTCCGCCTTGTACTAACAACGTTTCCGCTCCGCTCAAATGAGCGCGATCAAACACATTGCTCCATACGGTGAAATACGTTTCTGGCAAGGATGCTGCTTCTATCACGCTTAAACCTTGTGGAATCGGCAAACATTGTTGAATGGGAGCGGTGCAATATTCGGCATATCCACCACCTTGCACCAGAGCACACACCATATCGCCAGGTTTGAATGGGCTATCAACATAATCCCCATCCACAATTTCACCGGCTACCTCTAACCCAGGCAAATCCGACGCACCAGGCGGAACGGGATAACGCCCCAAACGTTGCAATACGTCGGGTCGATTAATGCCCGCGGCATGCACTTTGATCAATATTTCACCAGCTTGAGGAGCAGGAATAGGATGCTCGCAGAGTTGCAATACATCAGGAGAGCCGGGTTGTGTGATTTCTATTGCGCGCATGAGATAAATGAACTGAATAAATTAAAATCATCATCCCCGAGTGCTTTAGCCGGGGACCAAGTGGCTTTTAGTAGTCAACAACGAAAAACGCTGGGTTCCCGCCTAAACCCGCGGGAACGACGGACTATTGACTATATAGACAAGGTATCAAAAGCCTGCTCCAAATCCGCAATCAAATCCATAGGATCTTCTAATCCTATATTCAAACGCACTAACTGCCCTGCTTCGTTCCAATCCTGACGCATGCCACGCATGCGATAAGGGACACATAGGCTGTTGACACCGCCCCAGCTATAACCGATTTTGAAAAGTTTCAGACTATCGACAAAACGATCGGTTTGTTCTTCGCTAAAACGCGAATCAAATAGCACAGAGAAAAGTCCGCCTGCGCCAATGAAGTCACGTTTCCAGTGCCCATGTCCCGGACAATCGGGCAAAGCTGGGTGTAATACTTTGCTGATTTCAGGACGTGTTTTCAGCCAATTGGCAAGGACACGCGCAGCCTTGTCATGCGCGTCAAAACGTAATCTCAAGGTAGGTAAACTGCGCAACACCAAATAAGCATCATCCGCACCGACGCCCAAACCCAAACGCATGTGCGCGATATCGATTTTTTGGCTGAGTTTTTTCTCGCGTGTAATGACCGCGCCCATCAAAACATCTGAGCTGCCAGATTGATACTTGGTCAACGCTTGTACAGAAATATCGACACCGTGATCGAATGCTTTGAATGCGATACCGGCCGACCATGTGTTATCAATTGCCGTCAGCACATTCTTTTCACGTGCCACTTTGCATATGGCAGGAACATCCGGCACCTCCATCGAAATAGAGCCCGGTGCTTCGATCCAAATCAAGCGCGTATTGGGCAAAATGCACTCAGCGATTCTCTCACCTATCAAAGGATCATAAAAACGCGCCGTGATGCCAAAACTCTGCTTTAACCAAGACCCGAGTTCACGATTGGGGCCGTAAACATTGTCAGGAATCAAAACGTCATCGCCAGTTTTGAGAAAGGCAAAATCCACCATCGCAATTGCCGCCAAACCACTAGGCGCCAAGACACAATACTGCCCACCTTCGACTTCTGCCAAACGTGCTTCTAGGGTAAACGTCGTAGGCGTGCCATGCAAACCGTAGGTATACGCGCTCTTGTCCTGCCAATTACGCGCACGCATAGCGGCGACATTTTCAAACAACACGCTAGAAGCATGATGAATTGCCATCGGAAATGCAGCGAATCCATCCGGCGCCTGATAATCGCTATGGATGAGTTTGGTTTGGGGTGAGGCTTTTTGGGTCATGCAATGTGTCCATCGATGAGGGAGCTATGCCCTAGCCCACAAATCATGTGCATCGGCAGCAGTGACTTCTACTTCGACAAATTCACCCACCACCAATTTTTTATGTGGCTCATAAGGTGGTTTGACATACACCACACCATCAATTTCTGGTGCATCGGCGCTGGAGCGCCCTATTCCACCAGTACGGTTCACTTCATCGATCAAGACCCGCATCGTGCTGCCGACTTTGGCTTGCAGGCGTTGTTTTGAAATGCTTTCTTGCAATTGCATCAATCGCGCGCGGCGTTCTTCACGTACTTCTAGTGGAACGGGATTTGGCAAGTCATTCGCGCTGGCGCCTTCCACGTCAGAATAGGCAAAGCAGCCCAGTCTATCGATTTGCGCTTCTTGAATGAAGTCGAGCAGATATTGAAATTCCGCTTCCGTCTCGCCAGGAAAACCAGCAATAAAGGTCGAACGTATCGTGAGATCTGGACACAATTTTCGCCATGCTTGTATCCGTTCGATATTCTTTTCGCCGCTAGCTGGACGTTTCATGCGTTTTAATACATCAGGATGCGCATGTTGCAACGGCACGTCCAAATACGGCAACACCGATCCCTGCGCCATCAGAGGAATAACGTCATCAACATGCGGATAGGGATAAACATAGTGCAAGCGCACCCAAGCGCCATATTGGGCTGCCAACTCACCCAACGCCGTGACCAATTGCGTCATGTGCGTTTTGACGGGTTTGCCATTCCAAAAACCCATACGGAATTTGATATCCACGCCATAAGCACTCGTATCCTGTGAAATAACCAACAACTCCTTCACGCCAGCTTTAAACAGATTTTCTGCTTCCAACATAATGTCAGCCACAGGACGCGACACCAAATCGCCACGCATGGAAGGAATAATGCAAAAGCTGCAACGGTGGTTGCAACCCTCTGAAATTTTCAAATACGCATAATGCTTAGGCGTCAACTTGATGCCTTGTGCAGGTAGCAAATCCAAAAATGGATCGTGTGGTTTTGGCAAATGTTGATGCACCGCGTCCATCACTTCCCCCAAAGCATGCGGGCCGGTTACGGCTAATACTTTGGGGTGTGTTTTCAAGATGATGTCCTCACCCGCCGCATCTTTTTTGACGCCTAAGCAACCTGTGACAATGACTTTGCCATTTTCTTGCAAGGCTTCGCCAATCGCATCTAATGACTCTTGCACCGCGGCATCGATAAAACCGCAAGTATTCACGATCACTAAATCTGCACCATCGTAGGATTTAGCCGTCTCATAACCCTCAGCACGCAATTGGGTCAAAATTTGTTCAGAATCAACCAACGCTTTAGGACATCCGAGTGACACAAAACCAACTTTAGGAGCGATTTCTGTAGGTGTAGAACTAGGGGAATTTTTAGACATAAAAAATAAAATAAGACGTATAAAACGTACAAAACAAATAAAACAGATGTAAGGAGTAAAACCAGTGGACGAAGATCTATTCCTTCGATTTAAACGGAAAAGCAGAAAATATGTTTTTACCCTGGTTTTGCATTTGCTCCTGCATTTGCGAAAACAGGTTTTTACTTTGATCAAGATAGGTGCTCATGATGCCTTGCATCATTGGACCTTGCACAGTCATGAACTGCGTCCACATTTCAGGATTAAAGGGCTTGCCTTCGGCTAAGTTCTTTGAATTTTCAGTTAGTTTGCTTTGAATTTCCAAAAAAGTTTGAATATTTTTTTCCAAATACGACCCCATCATGCCTTGCATCACATGACCGTAAGAACGAATAATTTGCGATAAAGCAGTGCTAGAAAAGATGGGCACGCCATTGGACTCCTCTTCCAAAATAATTTGCAGCAAAATGCTGCGCGTTAAATCTTCTTTACCTTTGGTGTCCATGACAATGAAGTTTTCATTGTTCAAAACCAATTCTTTGATATCAGCAAGCGTAATGTACGCACTGGTTTTGGTGTCGTACAGACGACGATTGGGGTATTTTTTGATCAAACGCGCCGAGGAGTTTTTCGTACTATTCATTGAGATTCCAATTGATAATTGATTACACCGTGGTGCATTTTTACTTGCAAAACCGGGTTTGCCATCACCCGATTATAACTTGCTGCTCATTCTGTTACTTATTAGTTATTGCTTACCCCATGTGCAAACCACCGTTCAGCGAGAAATCCGAACCCGTTGCATACGCACCTTCATCGGATGCAATCCAGGCAACGATAGAGGCAATTTCATCCGGCTCGCCCAAACGTTTCACGGGAATGCCAGACACAATTTTTTCCAGTACATCAGGGCGAATTGCCTTGACCATTTCTGTCCCAACATAACCAGGTGAAACGGTATTCACTGTCACGCCTTTGGTAGCAACTTCTTGCGCCAAGGCCATAGTAAATCCGTGTATGCCTGCTTTGGCGGTGGAATAATTGGTTTGACCAAATTGCCCTTTTTGCCCATTCACGGAAGAAATATTAATAATCCGCCCCCAGCCACGATCCACCATGCCATCAATGACTTGTTTGGTCACATTAAACAAAGAATTCAAATTGGTATCGATCACCTCATCCCATTGCGCTTTGGTCATTTTGCGAAATTGCCCATCGCGGGTGATACCGGCGTTGTTGACCAGAATATCGACCTCGCCAATTTCGGCTTTAACTTTTTCAAACGCGGCTTGAGTGGATTCCCAATCAGCGACGTTGCCCTCTGATGCATGCACGTCAAAACCTTTGGCTCGCATGTCCGCCAACCATGTGTCTTTACGTGTTGAATTTGGGCCGCACCCCGCAACCACGGTATAACCTTCTTGACACAGTCGCTGACAAATAGCGCTCCCAATACCACCCATTCCACCCGTGACGTAAGCAATACGCTTTGCCATAAAATTCCTTCCAATTAATGTTAGTTTTAATAATTTTCAATCAGTTTTAACTTGTCCGCACTTTGACATAACGTCCAGGTGCAGGCTCAATTGCTTGCCATGTTGCATTTCCCAAGGTACTGGGAGCTTTCACTTGTTTGCCAGCGTAATCGGCTAAAAAAGCCATCCACTCTGACCACCAGCTACCTGGATGTTCGGTTGCGGTTTCTAACCAAGCTTCAGCACTCATGTTCGTATTTGCGCTGGCTTGATTATTGGTCCAATAACTACGTTTATTTTTCTTCGGTGGATTAACCACACCAGCAATATGGCCAGATGCACCAAGCACAAAACGATGTTGCTGCTTGGTATTTTTACGACGCAGTAAATTACCTGATGCAAAAGCAGCAGTCCAAGGAACAATATGATCTTCACGTGAACCATAAATAAACGTCGGCTGCTTAATTTTTGCCAAATCGATTTTTTCGCCAGCGATACTTAATTTGCTTGGTGTTGGCAAATTGTTTTCCAAATACATATTCCGCAAATACCAGCAAAACAAAGGCCCAGGCAAATTGGTGCTGTCAGCATTCCAATACAATAAATCAAACGGCGCTGGCTCCTGCCCCTGTAGGTAATTTGACTGCACATAATTCCACACTAAATCGTTAGGTCGCAAGCTGGAAAATGTTGCCGCCAAATCCCGTCCTGGCATTAAACCACCCTGTCCCAATGCTTGTTCGCGCAGTCTTACTTGTACTTCATCAATGAATACATCTAGTATCCCGGTATCAGAAAAATCCAGCAAAGTGGTGAGCAAAGTCAAACTAGCGCTAGGATTTTCACCACGTGCCGCCAACACTGCCAGCGCAGTCGCTAACAGCGTGCCGCCGACACAAAAACCGAATGTGTTGATTTTTTTCTGCCCAGATATTTCACATACCAGACGGATTGCTCGAATAACGCCTTCTTCAACATACTCATCCCAAGTAGCATGCTGCATCGTTTCATCAGGATTACGCCATGAGATCATGAACACAGTATGCCCTTGCTCCACCGCATAACGCACCAGTGAATTGCTCTCTTGCAAATCCAAAATATAAAATTTATTGATACAAGGCGGCACCATCAAAAGCGGACGTTGATAAACAGTTTTAGTGAGTGGCTGATATTGAATTAATTGAAAAATCGCATTTTCAAACACAACCGCACCTGGCGTCGTTGCAACGTTTTTGCCCACTTCAAAAGCCGATTCGTCGGAAAGAGAAATACGTCCCTTTTGCATATCCGCCAACATATTGGCCATACCCCTAGCCAAACTCTCGCCTTTGCTGTCTATCATTTTTTGCTGTGCTTCTGGGTTGCTAACCAAAAAATTAGCCGGTGACATGGCATGAATCAATTGTTCTGTAGCAAAAGATAGTTGCTGTTTAATCTTATGCGGTGCCTCCACTGCTTCCACCATCGCGTTGAGAAAATGCGAATGCAACAAATAAGACGCGGCATTGTAGGAATGAAAGATATTGTCCTCCCAAGCGGGGTTAGCAAAACGTCGATCTGTCATTGATAGCGGTTTAGCAAGCAAAAAGTCCTGCCAAAGCGTAGAAAATTGTTCGACGTACTCGTTCTGCAAACGTTGTAACACCTGAGGATCAAGCTTAACGCCGGCTTTATCCAAACTTTGCTCAAGCGGTTTCTTTTCACTTAATGCTGCTATGTTGAACCAGGATTGCCAAGTATTGGGATCATTAAATTGTGCTAACCAATGTGCGTAAATATTCTGAGAATCCGGTGTCTTCATGTATACGCTTTTCCAAAAAATATTGCCAATATATTATTTTCACAATATAAAAATGCTCAGCCAACTCAATCGCATGCAAGTCAAGCACATTGTCTTCATGGCATGGATTGACATAATCGGCAGAATTATCGCCTTTTTAGCTTACGGTGTATTTCTTTTGAAATTCGTTCGCCCCTCTTTATTATCGATTGATGACAGATCGTTCACTATGAGCACTCAATACAAATAATGAAATCACAGAACTAACAGAAACCAATATTTTTGACATATTTTTCAAAAAATGTAAAATTAACAACATTAAAATTTAAATATTGTTATTAGTCACTCTGGAATTTCACTATTACGAATCAATTTTGGAAACCGCCCCATGCTAACAACAAGTTTCAGACTTGCCACCGCCTATCATTCTATGGTCAACGCGTTTTCCGCCGACCGTCAACTAGCTACCCGTATGAAGGAAGGGCGTTGTACTCCAGCAGATGAGGCAAGAATCAACACTCTTTTGGCATCGCCAGAAGGCAATACATTTTTTGACGATCGCACAGTACAACGCAGATTGCTCAAAGGGGTGCTG
>JAGKXB010000010.1 GCA_021151485.1 Oxalobacteraceae bacterium
CAGCACCCCTTTGAGCAATCTGCGTTGTACTGTGCGATCGTCAAAAAATGTATTGCCTTCTGGCGATGCCAAAAGAGTGTTGATTCTTGCCTCATCTGCCGGAGTACAACGCCCTTCCTTCATACGGGTAGCTAGTTGAAGGTCGGAGGAAAACGCGTTGACCATAGAATGATATGCGGTGGGCAGTGTGAAACGTGTTGTCAGCATGATAGGGGTGGATGTGTGGATGATGTTTGAGTCAATTGGTGTTACTAACTTGCCATCGATGATCAAGTGGCAGCACAGATTAATGAAGCTGGTCGCAATATAAAATGTTGTTTATTTTACACCAATGAAAACAAATTTGGCATCAATGATAGTGCTTCTGATTTTTGCTTATAGTTGCTTGTGAAAACTTCCTCCATCTCAGTGAAAATAAGCGGATTACAAGCCAAATGCGAGGTGTATTTAGTGGGAATTGTAATTTTATAGATGACAATCAAATCCCACCATTTCCCAGAAACTCATTCGAGTCGGCTTCCATCTTGATGGATCATCACTCCTGATATTGGCATGCGTTCACGTTTTTGCGTTGCACACCTTTCTTCGGCACACGCTGGTTTAACTTTGTTTGCTAAAATCACCCGCTTCAGCAATCACAATTGCACCAACCAGCCATGGAGCCATGATGTCAGCCGTATCCCCTATTACTTCAGCCAATATCACTACACCATCTGTCACACGCGCAACGTTTGATGACGTTATGGTGCCAACTTATGCACCCAGCACGATGGTGCCAGTGCGCGGATCGGGTTTGGATTTGTGGGATCAAAACGGTAAGCATTACCTTGATTTCACTTCTGGCATTGCGGTGACCAGCTTGGGTCATGCGCATCCAGCCATCGTTGAGGCTTTGTGCGCACAAGCCAATAACGTGTGGCATTTGAGCAATGGTTATACCAATGAACCCGTTTTGAAGTTGGCGCAGGCGCTGACGCAAGCGACGTTTGCTGATCGGGCATTTTTTTGCAATTCGGGGGCGGAAGCCAATGAAGCCGCTTTCAAGCTGGCACGTAAATATGCGCACGGCAAATTTGGCTCACAAAAATCACGCATTATTTCTTGTTTGAATTCCTTTCACGGCCGTACTTTATTTACCGTCTCGGTAGGCGGGCAAGAAAAATATACCGAAGGTTTTGAGCCGTTGCCGCCAGCGATTAGCCATATTGCTTTCAACGACATTGAGGCTGCACGTGCTGCGATTAAGGATGATGTCTGCGCCGTGGTGGTGGAACCGATCCAGGGCGAAGGTGGCGTGACGCCGGCTACTCTTGAATACTTGCAAGCCTTGCGCGCGTTCTGTGATGAAAAAGGCGCATTGCTGATTTTTGATGAAGTCCAATGTGGCATGGGACGTACCGGTACGCTGTATACCTATATGCAATATGGCGTGGCGCCAGACATTTTGACTTCAGCTAAAGCGCTGGGCAATGGTTATCCGATTGGCGCAATGCTGACGACTAATGAAATCGCGCAGGCATTTTCAGTCGGTAGCCATGGCACGACTTATGGCGGCAATCCTTTGGCGGCTAGCGTGGCATTGAAAGTGCTGGAAATCATCAATACCCCAAGCTTTTTAACACGCGTGCAACAAGCCGGTATTTTGATGAAAAACATGCTCCAATCCATCGTCGATGATTACTCACACTTATTTAGCGGCGTACGCGGTACCGGTTTACTACTTGGATTAGTCCTGGCAGAGGGCTGTCGTGGACGAGCTAAAGATGTGCGTAATGCAGCGGAGGCAAAAGGGTTGATGTTATTGATCGCTGGCCCTGATGTGATCCGTATCGCTCCTGCGCTCATCGTATCAGATGAGCAAATCGCCACAGCAGAACGTTTGCTGCGTGACACACTGAATACATTTAATTAATCAGTGTAATTAGTATCGCCATGCTAGTTGTACGCCCCATTCATGCAAACGATCTGAATGCTTTATTGAACTTGGCTGGCCAAGTTGGTATTGGCATGACGACCCTCAAACCTGATCGTGCCATGTTGGCGCAAAGAATCGAACTCGCTTGCGCGTCTTTCGCGGAGCAAATTCCGCCGGAACAACGCGATTATTTATTCGTAATGGAAGATGTGCAAAACGTCCGTTTGGCCGGCGTGTGCGCCATCCGGGCGGGTGTGGGATTGGATGAGCCTTTTTACAATTATCGTATCGGCACGTTGGTGCATTCCAGTCGCGAACTCAATGTGTTTACCCAGATGGAAACACTGTATTTGTCGAATGATTTGACTGGCAATACTGAGCTATGTTCGCTATTTTTGCATCCCGATTATCGCAATGGTGCGAATAGCAAATTGCTGTCGAAAAGCCGTTTCTTGTTCATCGCTCAGTTTTCTCATCTGTTTGCGCCTAAATTAATTGCGGAAATGCGCGGTTATCAGGCAGAAGATGGCAGCTCGCCTTTTTACGAAGGGTTAGGACGCCATTTCTTTAAAATGGATTTCAACCGCGTCGATGATTTAACTAGTCTGGGCAAAAAATCCTTTATCGCCGAATTGATGCCGCAGCAACCGATCTATGTCGCTTACTTGCCAAAAGAAGCGCAAGCAGTCATCGGCAAAGTCCATCTCAGCACCGCACCGGCACGCTATTTGCTGGAACAGGAAGGGATGCATTTTGAAGGCTATATCGATATTTTTGATGCAGGCCCTGTCTTGCAAGGTCGAATAAGCGAGTTACGCGTGATGCGTGAAAGTGTATTAGCAACCGTCCTTATACAACCAACAGCCAACGATGCTACACAAGCCAACACTTTGGTGGCGAATACGACTTTCAGCAATTTCCGCGTCATCATGACGTCTGCTATTCCCACCATATCGGCGCAATCTCAACAAATTAGCTTATCTGAACAGGAATTAAGCGCATTGCAGTATCAAACCGGCAATGTCGTACACACTCTGTCATGCAAACCCAAAAAGAACGTTTATGCCTAGTCACTATATTAATGGCGCATGGATAGCTGGCGCAGGCACATCATTTCAAACCATTTCGCCTACCGATGGCAAAGTCATGTGGACTGGATGTGCTGCCGACTTCAAGGAAGTGGATCTGGCTTGCGCATCTGCACGCGCCAGTTTTGCTGCCTGGGCGCAAACGCCAGTGCGACAAAGAATAGACGTCTGTCTGCGTTTTCGCGCACTAGTCGAACAACACGCGGAACAGTTGACATATCAAATTTCGCAGGAAACAGGCAAACCGCTGTGGGAAACACGCACTGAAGTCGCCAGCATGGTGAATAAAGTCACGATTTCGATCCAGGCCTACCATGCCCGTACTGGTGCAACGCGCCAGGAAATCAGCGATGGCGCCACGGTTTTGCAACATCGGCCACATGGCGTGTTTGCCGTATTTGGCCCTTACAATTTCCCCGGCCATTTGCCCAATGGCCATATTGTTCCGGCCTTGATCGCTGGCAACACCATCGTGTTCAAACCCAGTGAATATGCGCCGCAAACGGCCATGCTGACGGCCGAGTTATGGCAACAAGCCGGTATTCCTGCTGGTGTATTGAATGTATTAAATGGCGGACGCGACACTGGCATCGCATTGGCGCAACACCCGCAATTGGATGGCGTGTTATTTACTGGCAGTTGCCAAACCGGAGTCGCCTTGCATCGCCAGTTCGCCGGACAGCCTAACAAAATGCTGGCGCTGGAAATGGGCGGCAACAATCCATTAGTCGTATGGGACATTAATGAAAATCACCTAGATGCTGCCGTCCATCACACCATCTTGTCCGCCTTTGCCAGCGCCGGCCAACGCTGCACCTGCGCCCGCCGCTTGATCGTGCAAGACAACGCTGCTGGACAAATTTTTATGGATCGTTTGTTAGACGTGACGAGCAACATCAGCATCGGCACTTTTGATTCTTCACCTCCGCCCTTCATGGGGCCCGTCATTTCAGCTCAAGCTGCGCAAAAATTGCTGCAAGCGCAAAGCGACATGCTGGCGCGTGGTGCAACTTCTTTGTTAAGCATGCGTCAACTGATTCCACAAACCGGCTTTGTTTTCTGCGGCATCGTCGACGTCACGCATGCGCAAGATATTCCGGATGAAGAATGGTTTGGTCCTTTATTGCAAGTCATTCGTGTCAGTGATTTTGCGCAAGCGATTACCATCGCCAATGCCACCCAATTTGGCCTGGCCGCCAGTTTGCTAAGCGATGATGCCGCGCGCTGGCAGGAATTTTCTACCCAAATACGCGCTGGCATTATCAACTGGAATCGTCCTACCACAGGTGCGGCCAGCAGCGCGCCATTTGGCGGCGTTGGCTTGTCCGGTAATGCCAGACCCAGCGCTTACTACGCCGCTGATTATTGCGCCTATCCCGTCGCGTCGATGGAAAACGAACATTTACACATGCCGGCACAAATTGCTGCTGGCTTGTCATTTTAAAATTACAAAAAACACACTATGTCTATACGCCTCATCGTCGGTCTTGGTAATCCAGGCTCAGAATACGAACAAACACGCCACAATGCTGGCTTCTGGCTGCTCGACAACCTAGCCCATACACTCACTAGCCGCTGGCAGCAAGAAAGCCGTTTTCAGGGATTGTTTACCAAAAGCAGCATCTTTGCGCCTAGCGTCACACCTGTTGTGCACTCCACACAGGAAATTTTCTTGCTAAAACCACAAACCTTCATGAACCGCTCAGGCTTATCCGTTGCCGCAGTGGCGCGTTTTTACAAAATCCCTTCGCACGAAATCCTGGTGGTACATGATGAACTCGACCTGACACCAGGAACGGCCAAACTCAAAAAAGACGGCTCAGCAGGCGGCCACAATGGGTTAAAAGACATCAGCGCCGCGCTTGGAACACAAGATTATTGGCGCCTAAGAATAGGCATAGGCCATCCACGCAGCCTCAATACGCAACAAGGTGTAGTCGATTACGTACTCCATCGACCACGACAGGAAGAACAATTCTTAATCAACCAAGCGATTAGCAAAAGCTTGAATATCATTCCGCTGCTCTGTCAGGGGCAATTTAATGAGGCAATGATGCAGTTACATACAGATTAAACGATCTGAATATCAAACCTTACATTCTTAATAATTAGAAAATTAGTAAAATAGCAGCCTTAAGCTTCTACCCTCCGTTCTATTCAACTTAATAAAGTCCATATCATGAGTCTTAAATGCGGCATCGTCGGCTTGCCTAACGTCGGTAAATCCACCCTCTTCAACGCCTTGACCAAAGCAGGGATTGCTGCAGAAAACTATCCATTTTGCACGATCGAACCCAACGTCGGCATCGTCGAAGTTCCCGATCCGCGCCTGCAAGTGCTGTCAGGCCTCATCACACCAGAACGCGTGGTACCAGCCGTGGTGGAATTCGTCGATATCGCCGGCCTGGTAGCGGGCGCTTCCAAAGGTGAAGGTTTGGGTAACCAGTTTTTAGCCCATATCCGCGAAACCGACGCCATCATCAACGTAGTGCGCTGTTTTGAAGACGACAACGTGATCCACGTTGCAGGAAAAATCAATCCGTTGAGTGATATCGAAGTGATTCAAACCGAACTGGCGCTAGCCGATTTGAGCACGATCGAGAAAGCCATCCATAGAGAAAACAAAAAAGCCCGTTCCGGCGACAAAGACGCCGCCAAGCTGCTCACACTCATGGAACGCATTTCAGAACACCTCAACCAGGCCAAACCCGTCCGCACCATGGGCTTGGATGCTGAAGAAATGGCGCTCATCAAACCACTGTGCCTCATCACCGCCAAACCCGCCATGTATGTCGGCAATGTATCCGATAGTGGATTTACCAATAATCCCCTGCTAGATCAATTAACTGCTTACGCCAAATCGCAAAACGCTCCCACAGTCGCTATCTGCGCCTCACTGGAAGCAGAAATCGCCGACCTGGATGATGCCGACAAAGAAGCCTTCCTGGCCGACATGGGCATGCAAGAACCAGGCCTGGACCGCCTGATCCGCGCCGCTTACAAACTACTAGGCCTGCAAACCTACTTCACCGCCGGCGTCAAAGAAGTCCGCGCCTGGACCATCCACATCGGCGACACCGCCCCCCAAGCCGCCGGCGTCATCCACACCGACTTCGAACGCGGCTTCATCCGCGCCCAAACCATCGCCTATGACGATTTCGTGACTTACAAGGGTGAATCAGGCGCCAAGGAAGCAGGCAAGATGCGTTCGGAAGGGAAGGAATATGTGGTGAAGGATGGGGATGTGTTGAATTTTTTGTTTAATGTATAACATTTAGGGGGAAATCATGGGGGTTTTCGCTACACTTCCACCCGTCATTACCGAGGATTTAGTCGGGAACCCAGCGTCTTTCCTCGTTTACTGGTAAAAGTCACTGGATCCCCGACTAAAGCATTCGGGGACGACGGTTTTGAGTTTTTCCGTATTGCCATCGTTTCCGCGAGCACGATGGGGGAATTGAGGCTAATGGACAATCTCGGTTTAACTCAAATTTTTCATTAGACTTGATAAATTCCTACGCACCCGTCGTTCCCGCGGGTTTAGGCGGGAACCCAGTGTCTTATGCAGTAAGTTCTATATATAAATCATTCCAATAAGGATTGGTTGCCTCAATCATTCGAACCTTCCAAGCACGATGCCATTTCTTGATTTGCTTTTCACGGGTGATGGCAACGTCAATAGCTTCATGCTGTTCAAACCAAACAAGTTGATCGATATTATGCTGCTTAGAAAATCCATCAACACATTGATTTTTATGCTCCCATAGGCGTTTGAGTAAGTCCATAGTCACGCCAACATATAAAGTGCCGTTGCGTTGATTTGCCATGGGAGTAAAAAAGTCACTGGGTTCCCGCCTAAACCCGCGGGAACGACGGTTAGTGGAATGCGATAGCAGCACTACCAAAGGTAAAAGCATTACATAACAACTTAGAATACGCAGCATTACGTGCCGTCAACAAAGGGTTGAAATCAGCACGCATTAAGACAGCAAACTCACAATAGCCAAGGCAACCATGGAAACCAGCAAATCCTCCAAATTCAACCAAATCGCCACAACCCTAGGCCATACCTTTGAAGGCGAAATAAAAATCGGTGGCAATTATGTTTCTGCGATACAAAACGACAAGGAAATTTACATCAGCGGGCAAATCCCTCGTGTTGGGAATACCGTCGTTGTCACTGGGCGAGTGGGAAGCGAGGTGACGCTTGCCGAAGCGCAGATGGCGGCCAAAATTTGTGTGATGCGTGCGCTTGCTTTGCTTGCTCAAACACTGGGTTCGCTTGATCGAGTCAAACGCATTTTGCGCATGAATGTCTATGTACAATCGGCGGAAAATTTCACCCAACAAAGCGAAGTCGCTGATGGCGCGTCGGAAGTGCTTTACGCCATATTGGGTGAGGCAGGCGTGCATACTCGAACTAGCGTTGGTGTGTATCAACTACCCAAAAATGCGGCGGTAGAGCTGGATTTGATTGCTATTGCAGATTAATACAAGGACAAACCATGCTCGTCTCATTACTCATTTTTCTCACCACCCTGATTCTCGTTATCTGGCAACCACGTGGCCTGGGCATAGGCTGGAGTGCTTCGGCTGGCGCGGTTGTGGCGTTGTTGGCTGGGGTGATTCATGTTTCGGATATTGCTGTCGTCTGGCACATCGTATGGAATGCAACGGGTACCTTCATCGCAGTCATTATTATTAGCTTGCTACTGGATAAAGCCGGTTTCTTCGAATGGGCGGCGCTGCATATTGCGCGTTGGGGCAAAGGTAGCGGACAACGATTGTTTGTTCTGCTAGCGCTGCTCGGTGCGGCGGTAACGGCTTTGTTCAATAATGACGGTGCGGCGCTGATTCTGACACCTATCGTCATCGCCATGCTGCGCGCACTGCGGTTTTCGACCAAGGCGACATTGGCATTTGTCATGGCGGCAGGTTTTATTGCCGATACTTCCAGCCTGCCACTGGTGGTTTCCAATCTGGTCAATATCGTATCCGCCAACTATTTCAACATCAGCTTTGCGCGTTACGCTGCGGTGATGGTGCCGGTGAATCTGGTGGGGATTGCCGCAGCGCTCATGGTGCTATTGATATTTTTTCGCAAAGACATTCCGACGCACTACGATTTAACGCAACTCAAAACACCATCAGAAGCAATTCATGACAAAGCCACTTTCATCACAGGCTGGTGGGTATTGGGATTGCTGCTAGTCGGCTTTTTCTGGTTAGAACATGTCGGTGTGCCTATCAGTGCCGTCGCTGCCTCTGGCGCTGCGCTACTCTTAATCGTCGCAGCACGTGGCCACAAAATATCCACGCGCGAAGTGTTGTGCAACGCGCCGTGGCAAGTCGTCGTTTTTTCTCTCGGTATGTATCTGGTGGTGTATGGACTACGCAATGCTGGTTTGACTCATTACCTGACCACCCTGCTCAACACATGTGCCAACTATGGCGTGTGGGGCGCAGCGTTGGGTGGAGGCTTCATCGCCGCCATGTTGTCGTCCATCATGAACAATATGCCAACCGTGCTAATCGGTGCATTATCAATTGATGCCAGCACAACCCAAGGTGTAGTCAGAGAAGCGTTGATTTATGCCAACGTCATTGGCAGCGATCTTGGCCCCAAAATTACGCCGATAGGCAGCCTGGCAACACTGCTGTGGCTGCACGTGCTGGCCAGTAAAGACATCCAAATTTCATGGGGCTACTACTTCCGCGTTGGCGTGGTTTTGACCTTGCCAGTGCTTGCCATCACCCTATTGGCACTTACCATACGCTTAACCTAAAGGAACTCACCATGTCCGTCACGATTTACCATAATCCAAACTGCGGTACATCCCGTAATACTTTAGCCATGATTCGCAATGCTGGCATTGAACCCACCATCATCGAGTATCTCTCCAATCCACCTACCCAAGCCGCACTCGCCGAAATGATCACCGCTGCCGGCCTTACGGTACGCGAAGCAATCCGCCAAAAAGGCACGCCATATCTAGAATTAGGGCTCGATTCATCACTCATCACAGACCAGCAATTACTCCAAAAAATGGTGGAGCATCCCCTCCTCATCAACCGCCCATTCGTCATCACACCATTAGGAACCAAGCTGTGCCGACCATCTGAGTTAGTGTTGGATATTTTGCCGCAACCGCAACGTGGGGCGTTTAGCAAAGAAGATGGAGAGTGGGTTGTGGATGAAAATGGCGTACGTATTAAATAAGAGTAAATTCTTGGCGAAGATATGATTGACGCATGTGAAACAGATTGGGACTAATCAATTTTTTTCAGATTTGATGAAAATAACTGTTGCCACAGCCGTCTAAATCATTCATAATGCGTCTCGCGTTGCCGAGGTGGCGGAATTGGTAGACGCACGGGACTCAAAATCCCGCGCCGCAAGGCGTGCCGGTTCGATTCCGGCCCTCGGCACCAAAGAACATTTGGTACAAGAAAGACAGCAATAAAAGGCGGTAAGTCATTAAAAGACTTACCGCCTTTTTTGTTTTTCGTAATGTTTCCCCCATACTTTCTTCAATACTTCAACGCCAATCAACTTCTCTGCTGATTTTTTTGCTTATTCCAAGCAAGCTAAGTTAAGCTGCGACGCTGGCAAGTTTCAAACCACAACAGAAAACGATAGGAGAACACCGCTTGAAAACTTTGTTGCGCTTGGTCTTTCGGGTTTTATTTCGGTTGAAGACGCCTAAAAATCACGAGCTGCTGAAGGCAGATCGGTTGTTGATTGTGGCGAATCATGAATCCTTCATTGACGGCTTATTGCTGGGATTGTTTCTTCCGATCAATCCCGTATTTGTCGTGCATACAACCATTGCGCAGAATCGCTGGTTTAAGTTGATTTTGATGCTAGTAGATTATCTGGCGGTCGACCCAACCAGTCCAATGGCGATGAAGAAAGTCATCAAACTGATTGAGACAGGACGCCCGGTGGTGATTTTTCCGGAAGGTCGCATCACCACCACCGGCAGTTTGATGAAAGTCTATGAAGGCCCCGCTTTTGTGGCTGCAAAAACTGGCGCGACCATTGTGCCGATTCGTATTGATGGCGCATCGCGCAGTTACTTTAGTCGCATGAGTGGACGTTATCCACGTCGACTGCTGCCTCGCTTGACCATTACTCTGCTACCTCAAACATATTTGCAGATGCCAGAATCCGGCACCGCCAAACTACGTAGAAAAAAAGCGGGCGAAGGCATGCGCAAAATCATGCAGGATATGTTGTTTCAATCTCAACCCAAACAAACGCTGTTTTTAAGCATGCTAGATGCGATGCAAATTTATGGTCGCAAACATCGGTTTATCGAAGATCTCAAACAAGTTGAATATTCCTACAACGACATTCTAAAAATCGCGCTGGCAATGGGAAAGATCACCAGCAAATTGTCGGAAGACAATGAGCGCATCGGCATCTTGCTGCCCAATTTAGTACCCACACTGGGCCTGATCGTCGGAATGACGGCGTTTGGTAGAGTCCCTGCCATGCTGAATTACACTGCTGGCACGGATGGCATGCAAAACGCCTGTATTGCTGCGGGAATTCGTACCATCATCACATCGAAACAGTTTCTCGACACCGCCAAGATAGCGCCACAAGTCGCCAGCCTACAAAATGTCCGTATTTACTATCTGGAAGACTTACGCGCACATTTCAATTTCTTCGACAAAATCTGGCTGCTGGCTTTTGCCATGCCCTTCCCACGCTTGGCAAATCGTTCGCTGGATAGCGAAGCGATGGCGGTGGTGCTGTTTACGTCTGGCTCAGAAGGCAAACCCAAGGGCGTGGTGCATTCACATCGCTCGATTTTGTCGAATATTGCGCAAATCCGCTCTGTGATTGATTTTTCAGTCGATGATAAGTTTTTAAATGTCTTGCCTATTTTTCACTCTTTTGGCCTGACTGCGGGTGCATTATTGCCTTTGCTAACCGGAACACGTTTATTCCTGTATCCATCACCGCTGCATTATCGTGTGATCCCAGAAATCATTTACGACCGCAACTGTACTGTTTTATTTGGCACCAATACCTTTTTAGCCAATTACGCCAAGTTTGCGCATCCTTATGATTTTTATCGCTTGCGCTATGTTGTTGCTGGTGCGGAAAAATTGTCGGATAGCGTGCGCAACACTTGGTTTGAAAAATTTGGCATCCGTATTTTGGAAGGCTATGGCGCGACGGAAACAGCACCGGTTATTTCAGTCAATACACCCATGGCTTATCGCAGCGGCACGGTTGGCTTGGCTTTGCCTGGCATCAAAACGCGCTTGTTACCTGTGGCGGGTATCACAAGCGGCGGCCAGTTACACGTGACTGGCCCCAACATGATGCATGGCTATTACCGCTATGAAAATCCCGGTGTCATCGACGTCCCGCAATCCGAAATCGGCAACGGCTGGTACGACACAGGCGACATCGTTGAGATTGATGACGATGGCTTTATCAGCATCAAAGGTCGGATGAAGCGCTTTGCCAAAATTGCCGGCGAAATGATTTCGCTGGAAGTCGTTGAAAAAATCGCGATGCTTGCATCACCAAGCCAGCAACACGCTGCCAGCACGCAAGCTGATGTTCAACGCGGTGAAACCATTGTGTTATTCACCACCGATCGCGGCTTATCGCGAGACAAGTTGCAAGAAGCTGCGCGAGAAATAGGCGCGCCAGAATTGGCTGTGCCACGCAAAATTGTCTCAGTCGATACCTTACCTTTACTGGGAACAGGAAAGATCGACTACGTTTTATTGAAAACCATGGCGGATGCAGTGTAGAAATTCTCATTGGCTATTTTCACTCCTATCTGTAAAACCGTCGTCCCCGAGTGCTTTAGTCGGGGACCCAGTGGCTTTTAAAGACACTAGGTTCCCGCCTACACCTGCAAGAACGACGAGGTTTGGATTTACCAATATTTATTCATATTCATCAACAATTTATCCAACAAGGAAATGCGCGTGAGTAAAAAAAATCAATTTAGTTTGTTAGCCGAGCGTCGTTTTGGGCCATTTTTTGTCACCCAATTTCTTGGCGCATTCAATGACAATCTGTATAAAAATGCCATGATGCTGTTGCTTGCTTTTCAAGGAGCGGCAATCACGACCATGAGTTCCGACATCGTGATTCAACTCTCAGGTGCATTGTTTATCCTACCGTTCTTTCTGTTTTCTGCCACAGCAGGACAAATTGCCGACAAATACGACAAAGCATCACTCATACGCTTCGTCAAATTATTTGAAATCCTGATCATGATCCTGGCGGGATTTGGATTTTATTATCACAACCTGTACCTTCTGATGAGCGCCTTGTTCTTGATGGGAACCCATTCCGCCGTGTTCGGCCCCATCAAATACGCGATTTTGCCGCAGCATTTAAAAGAAGATGAACTGGTTGGCGGCAACGGCCTGGTGGAAATGGGCACCAATGTCGCCATTTTGTTGGGAACTGTCTTGGGTGGCATTTTGATTGGTAGAAATCACGGCCCCATTTTCGTAAGCGCTGTCACAATAGGCTTGGCTGTGTTGGGTTATGCATCTAGCAGAAGTATTCCAACCGCCCCTTCATCATCGCCGCAGTTGCAAATCAATTGGAATATCTGGACAGAAACCTGGCGCAATCTGCAGTTCACCAAGCAAAACCGCACGGTATTTTTATCCATCTTAGGCATTTCATGGTTTTGGTTATTTGGGCTGGTTTTCTTGTCACAATTTCCTAATCTCACTAAAACTGTGTTGCGTGAAGATGAAACCGTCGTCAGCTTGCTACTGACAATCTTTTCAATTGGCGTTGGCATTGGTTCACTACTGTGCGAACGCCTTTCTGGACATAAAGTAGAAATCGGCTTAGTACCACTCGGCTCACTCGGCATGACGATTTTTGGCGTGGATTTTTATTTCGCACTATCACCCATCTTGCCGCATGTCGCTACAAGTACCACGGGTGCCTGGGCATTTTTATTGGATACCGCACACCTACGTTTAATCGCAGACCTGTTCTTAATCGGCCTATTCGGCGGCTTATACATCGTGCCACTGTATGCATTGATACAAATCCGCAGCGAACCAGCCCATCGCTCCCGCATCATTGCTGGCAACAACATCATCAATGCGCTAGCCATGGTGATTTCAGTGGTACTAGTGCTTGGTTTGTTTAAATTGGGATTATCGATTCCGCAAGTTTTATTAGTCACAGCCTTGCTGAATGCACTTGTTGCGGCTTACATTTTTATTTTGCTACCGGAGTTTTTAAAGCATTTCTGGACATGGATATTGGGACGTTCAATACATCGACTCAGAAAAAAATAACCATCCAAACAATGACAAATAACTTATTTTCTCAAGTGATCTTCCCAAGTACGCGTAATCAAACCGCAAAGTGCATCAAATGCCTCGCGCCGCGCGGTTGAGGGACGTGCCAACAAAGCAATCCCCCTGCGCGGAACAGGTTCTGCAAAGGGGAATGTTTTTAAATTAGTACCATTCAATAAACCAGAAGACAAACTCATTTCTGGCACTAAGGCCAACCCTAAACCCGCATTCACCATTTGCACCAAGGTGTACAAACTAGTTGCCTCCAATATCGGTGATGTTTGGGATTGTTGCGCTGCAGTTTGCTTGATGCTACATGCTGACAGTGTATGACCGCGCAGGCAGTGCCCCTCTCCCAATAACAATACACGCTCTGTATCCAACTCTTTCGTCAACAATTGCTTGGGTGCGGAAAAATCTGCTGGTGCTACCAACCATAAAGGCTCTTCAAATAAAGGATAAGCCAATAAATTACCCGTTTCGTAGGGCAAGGCCACCAAGGCAAAATCTAATTCGCCATCATTCAATCGTTGCAACAAATTGTCAGTTAGATCTTCCTTTAAGGCTATTTTTAATGCGGGATAACAACGGCGCATTTCCGGAAAAACCGTCGGCAACAAAAAAGGAATAATGGTGGGAATAACACCCAACCGAATCACACCTTCCATCGGATTGGCGCCACGTTCTGCCACCTGCATCAAATCTTCGCTAGCAGCCAGTACACCCTGTGCACGATTCACCACTTCCAAACCCACCGCCGTCATCACCACACGATGCCGCTCACGCTCGACCAATTGGGCGCCAATCGTCGCCTCCAACTCCTTGATGCCCGCACTCAACGTCGATTGCGTAACAAAACAAGCTTCAGCAGCACGTGTGAAATTTAAATGCTCAGCCAAGGCAAGCAAATAATGTAATTGGCGCAATGAAGGGAAAATAGGCATTTATATAATCGAAAATGTCAATTAACTTTAAAAAAACAATTCATTTTACCAATTAAAATCATATCCGTAGAATGCAGTCCATCGACATTATTTATTTAAATTTACACACATTTACAGGCACTTTTTAAGGAGATAAAAATGAAACAAACAACAACATCACCCACAATCAAAAATTTAGAAGCCGCGTTTGCTGGTGAATCTATGGCACACATCAAATATCGCTGGTTCGCCAAACTTTGTCGTGCAGCAGGCGATGAAGCCAGCGCACAAGTTTTTGAAGAAACAGCGGCGCAAGAAGTATTACATGCTTTCGGCCACGCTGAATTGCTCTTCGCTCAAGAATCAATGACACCAGCCCAATGTTTGCAATACGCAATTGATGGTGAAACCTATGAATATACAGAAATGTACCCTCAATTCCGCCATCAAGCAGAACAAGAAGGCAACATGGAAGCCGTCAAGGAAATGGATGAGCAAATTGCTGAATCAAAAGCACATGCTGCCTCGTTCCAGGCTGTACTCGCCAAAGCGCAAAAACGCTTCGCCGCACTCGCAAAAGTAGAGGAAAAACATGCGCAACACTATCGGGATCATCTAGCGAAAATTAGTAGTTAATTCAATTAGTTACTTCATTTATTGCTAACAAAACAATCTAAGTACTAATTATTTTCATTTCTATATTTTTAAAAATTTACTAAAGGAAAAAACATGAAAACCTGGCAATGTATTGTATGTGGTTATATCTATGACGAATCGGCTGGTGATCCAGAACATGGCATTCCACCTGGAACAAAATGGGAAGATGTACCAACAAGCTGGGCTTGTCCAGATTGCGGAGTCGCCAAAGCAGATTTCGAAATGGTTGAAATTTAATTCATTAATTAATTAATGAATGAATGAATTTAGAAACTTAAAAATTTAACCATTAATAACAAGAAAGACATCATGAATACCAGCATGCATCCCATTATTATCATCGGCTCAGGCCTTGCTAGTTACAGCCTGCTACGTGAAATTCGTAAACATGATCAAGATGTCGCCATCACCATCATCACAGCAGACGATGGTCATGCGTATGCCAAGCCGAATTTATCAAATGCATTCGCACAAGGCAAAACGGCAGAGGCGTTAGCGCAGCAAACTGCCACACAAATTGCTAGCAACTTGAATGCTGAAATCCTCACACGTACTCAAGTAACCAAGATAGATGTGACCCAACGTTGCATTCACACCAACACAACGAATCCAATCATCTATCAAAAACTGGTGTTAGCAATAGGTGCAGATCCGATCCAACATGGAGTACAAGGCCAAGCAGCAGAACATATTTTGACCGTTAACAATCTGGATGACTATCATCGCTTTCGTGCAACTATTCTTGGCAAGAAACGAATTACGATTCTCGGTGGCGGATTAATTGGCTGTGAATTCGCCCATGACCTGGCGCATGCTGGTTATGCTGTACAAGTTGTACATCTTGGCCCTTGGCCACTTGAGCGCCTATTACCCAAACCATGTGGACAGGCGCTATCCCATGAACTGGAACAATTGGGAATTCAATGGCACTTTGGCAAAACAGCTAAACATATCGACAAAAATGAGCAGAACGATGAAATCGTGCTGACCCTTAATGACGGCAACAACATCAAAACAGATGTCGTGCTATCTGCAATTGGCTTAAAACCACGGACTGATCTTGCCGCAAAAGCCGGCATTAACGTGCAACGTGGCATCGTCGTCAACCGTTCCCTCGCAACGAGCCACGCCGATATTTATGCCATGGGTGATTGCATTGAAATGGATGGCACAGTGCTGCCATTTGTTCAACCAATCATGCACCAAGCGCGCGCGCTTGGTGCCACGCTCACCGGAACACTCAGTCAAGTGAATTATCCAACCATGCCAATTATTGTAAAAACCCCAACCATGCCTGTCGTCATTGCATCACCACAACAAGGAGTAGCGGGTGATTGGAAAATATTGCCTTCAAATAACAGCATTGATGCGCGTTTTATGAATGAAAGCCAAGAATTACTTGGTTTTGCGCTGATGGGGCAGGCAACTGGATTACGTCATGCCCTGACAAAAGAATTGTCGATAACTTGAATCACATTACCAAAGATGCAATGCAATATTGGCTTATCGCACTTAATACATGCGCATCCTCGCCGACTGCCCCAACTGTACGCAAGGTCAAATCAGGATGCGCCTGCTGTAAAGATTCAAGCAACATAGGCAAATCCCGCGCCACATGCCCGCCTTGCCCAAAAAAGACAGGCACCACCGTGATCAGTTCACAGCCCGACTCCACCAAAGTCGGCAACACATCAGGCAAACTGGGTGTCATACACTCCAAAAAGGCCAGCGACACTGACACATCAGGCAACGCTGCTTGCGTCATTTGCTGTAAACGCTTAAAAGGTGTTGCCCAATTGGGATCACGCGCACCGTGCGCAAATAAAACCAAAGCTTGTTTCTTCATTTTTAATCATTCTAAAAATATCAATGCCGCTCCACCCAATACAACGCACTCATCGCAAACAATAAAAACAGTGCACTGGGCGCAAGTGCTGTAGCCCATGCTGGCCAAGTATTTAATAACCCGAGATGGGAAAAAAGACTGTTCAACAAAGCAAAACTGACGCCCAAAATGACGCCGATAAAAATCTTGAGACTCACACCACCCGTCCGGAAATGCAAATAAGCAAAAGGCAAGGCCAAAGCCATCATGACAAAGATAGCAAAGGGATAAGTCATTTTTTTCCAAAGTGCAATTTCATAACGCGCTGTATCCTGTTTGTTGTCAGTCAAATGCTTGGTATACGTAGCAAGATCGTAGACAGACATCCGATCCGGATCAGCAAACAAAATAGATAAAATTTCCGGCGTAATTTCTGACACCACATCCTTGTGCGCTAACTGAACAGTCGTGACAGTGCTTTGATTAGAAAGCGTGCTTTCTTGATTGATATGACTGACATGATCAATAATCGCGAATCTCGTTTCCGAAACCTGGGACAGACGCCACGTATTCGCACCCAAATAATGACCAGTATTTGCAGCAGTCACCGTTGTTAAACGGAAGTCTTTGTCAAAATCATACAACTTCACTTCTTGTAACTGCCCATCTGGACGTGTTTCTTTCACATTAAGAAAACGTGAGCCCATTACTTTGCCTGTCAGACCATGTTCTTTAATCATATCTTTGGCCCATAAACCAGAACGAAACTGTGGCGACATCGCCGTCGTGCCCTGAGCGCGCAATTTAGATCGCTCAGCCATTTTTGCAGCTTCTGGTGCAACAAATTCACCCAACAAGAAAGTCAAAATAGCAAATACGGCGCCTATCTTCGCCAGTATCCAAGCGGCTTGCCAAGTAGAAAGAGAGGCAACGCGCATGATGGTGAATTCAGAACGCACGGCAAATTTTGCCAACACATAAATCGTTCCGATTAAGGCTGAAATCGGCATCAATTGGTAAATATAGGCTGGCAACCCCATGAATACATAGAGGAACGCGTGCTGCAGGCGGTAACCGCCCTGCCCCACGGATTGCACCTCGCCAGCCAAATCAAAAAAAGTAAACAGAGCAAGAAATGCCAACAGGACAAAAAACACTGCCTGCATAATTTCCACCGCAAAATATCGTTGCAATACTTTCATGATGCGGTCGATTCCGATTGTTTGGATTGTTTGCAGTGCTGTAATCGTTTAGCCTGCTTGAAACAGCAAACACGCTTAAACGACTTCCACAACATCACGGGATGATAGCGATCATGGACATTAATCCGCCATAAAAACAATGCAACCGTCATACTCAATACGACCATATGAATCGGCCAACAAGCCCAAAAAAACGCAAGACGACCTTGCGCCACCATGACCTCCAAAATACTGACCATATTGCTGTAACTAATGTAGAGCAACAAAGCGATGATCAAATTCATCGATCGCCCCGCACGCGGATGTACAAAGCCCAAAGGAATAGCAAAAAGCATTAATAACAAACACATCAGCGGTAAACTGATACGCCATAACAATTCAGCCTGATTGGATCTGTTGGGATTGCTGAATAAAGCAAAAGTAGAAAGAGAACGTGCTGATTTATCTCCCACCAACGACAAGGCTGGTCTCGCCAGTAAAACAGCATAACGCTCGAAATCCATCATTTGAAAATCAGATTGAATGGATGAATCAGACTGACTAGGTAAACTTTCATATCGGCGCCCTTTTTGCATCACCAAAAATTTCTCGCCATCGGCATTCATTTCTGTAAAACCTTGTTTAGCAACAATCACATTAATCTGGCCATTTTGCCAAGTATTCACAAAGACATTTTGTACTTTCATTGCATCACCAGATTTTCCTTCCACAAAGAAAATCCGGTTAGCAGAGGAAGATTCTCGGAATTTCCCAGGCGCAATCAGCGCAATATCTTCGCGTTTTTCGAAACGTTCCGTGATTTCAGCACCGACTTTAGTCGCCCATGGGGTCAAAACAAAACTCAACAACGCAGTACATAACACCCACGGTAAAGCGAATATCAGCACTGGTCGAATCCATTTCGACAAGCTCAATCCGGAGGCAAACCAAACCACCATTTCCATATCCTGGCAACTGCGCGCTACTACCAGTAAGACAGAAACAAAGCCGGTCAGAATCAAAATAATGGGAAGATATTTAAGAGCGGCCAAACCAATCAACAAAATTACATCACTTGATGCAACTTTGCCTCCTGCTGCCTGGCCAAGAATTTTGATTAGCATCACGGTGATGGTAATCGTAAAAAGCGCAGTAAAGACGGCACCAGCAACACCACCTAACTCGCGTCGGATTGCACGCTGAAAAATCATTCGAAGACTATAATGACGCAAGAAAAAAGGAGAGACATATGAAACCAAGCAAGCAAGCCAAACCAGAAAAACAGAAAAAACCAGCCAAGCAAGCAAAGCCAGCGAATTACATCGAACACATGAAGGAAATCGACTTTAGCATAAAATCCCTCGACATAAAAAACCTGGCTGACTTGCAGTCTGGTTGCATTGTCGTCGGCATATTTGAAAAAATGACATTATCCCACGCCGCGCAAGCCTTGGATCATCAAGGTGCTATTAGCGCTGCACTAGCATCAGGCGATATCAACGGCAAACCAGGCAGCACTCTCTTGTTACGCAACGTCAATGGCGTTGCGGCTGAGCGCGTCTTACTAGTCGGGTTAGGAAAAGAAAACAAGGAAGAAGACCCAAAAGAACAAACGATCAGCGAAAAGAATTTTTTGACTGCTTTAAACGCAATCAACCAAGCTTTCTCCAAACTAGGGACAAAAGACGCTGCAATCGCTCTTCCGATGGGTGCCATCCAAGAACGTGATGCACATTGGGCCGTGCGTCAATGCGTCTTGACTGCACATGACAATGCCTATCGCAGCGATATGTTGAAAAGCAACAAAGATCCCGCACCAGCTGGTGTCAACAAAATTACACTAGCGCTAGATCTTTCATCCTCCTCATCTTCTGTTTCGACTGATTCTGCAGACTCTTCCTCTTCTACTTCCACCGACATCAAAGCCAAAGACAGCACGCTCAAACAAACGCTGGCGCAAAGCCTGGCAATTGCACAAGGTGTGCATTTGACGAAAGATTTAGGCAATTTGCCTGGCAATATTTGTACCCCTAGCCATTTAGCCCAAGTCGCACAAAAACTGGCGCAAGATTACGCCCTGGAAATTGAAGTGCTAGACCGCAAACAAATGGAAGCACTCAAAATGAATTGCTTGCTGTCCGTCACCAACGGCAGCCAAGAAGCACCCAAATTTATCGTCCTGAAACACATGGGCGGTAAAACCAAAGAAGCGCCGGTTGTGTTGGTTGGCAAAGGGATCACGTTTGATTCTGGTGGCATCTCACTCAAACCTGGCGCAGCCATGGATGAAATGAAATACGACATGTGTGGCGCAGCATCAGTACTCGGCACCATGCATGCCGTCGCTGCCATGAAATTAAAACTGAATGTGATCGGCGTGATTGCCAGCTGCGAAAATATGCCATCCGGCTCCGCTACCAAGCCAGGCGACATCGTCACATCAATGGCTGGATTAACTGTTGAAATTCTGAATACCGACGCCGAAGGCCGCTTAATCCTGTGTGATGCCCTGACCTATGTAGAACGTTTAAAACCCGCTGCTGTCATCGATATCGCCACCCTAACCGGCGCCTGTATCGTGGCGTTAGGTCACCATAATTCCGGCCTATTCACACGCCACGATGAAGCGCATGATCAACTAGCATCAGAACTGTTAGCAGCTGGCAAAGCGAGCAGCGACACCGCATGGCGCATGCCGATTGAAGAAGCGTATCAGGAGCAATTGAAATCCAACTTCGCCGACATCGCCAACATCGGCACACCAGGCGGCGCCAGCGTCACAGCGGCGTGTTTCCTGGAATATTTCACTAAAAAATATACCTGGGCACACTTGGATATTGCTGGCACTGCCTGGAAATCCGGCGCAAAAAAAGGCGCCACTGGACGCCCTGTACCACTTTTAACAACGTTCTTGATCCAACGCAGCAACAAAAGCTGATCTAAAAAAGATTTCTCGTCCTAATTTGACACTTTTGACGCTTTTGACACCTAAGTAAGTGCCAGTTTTTACCAAGAGACAAGCTTTCTCCACAAGCAAACTGGCACTTACTTCTTGACTATTCATGCTTCAACAACCAAATAGTTCCTTACCCAGTTCTTCAATTCTTCTCGGTAAGTATTCTTCAAACTAGGCGCAACGACCTGAATCACTGTTTCATAAACAGAACGCAATTTTGTTCGATGTTTATACTCACAATTCAACTCTTTCATACTTTGAGGTTGGAACACATCCATCACCCGATTACCCAACGCGATGACAAAACTACGGTCAATTGGAGGAAAATACCCCTTCCAGGCCTGATGTTCTCTAACAACCCACTCAACTTGTTGTTTTTTTGGCAAAAAAACTAATACTTCTGCACAAGCTGACATTAACTTGGTGATGGTAGGAGCAGAAGCCTGCCCAGTATCCCATTCCGCTGTTTGTGAAGTTATATTGAACGAATCGATTGATTCACTTAACTGTAAATCATAGCTTTGCACAGCTTCATGGAATCTCTCTTGCGTTGACATACTAAAAACAGACAATCTAACTTTTACTGTTTCGTACAAAGAACACGCCTGAGATAAAGGAGCACACAAATTTAGTCGAGCACCTCGGTTAATGAGGTGGCACACTAATGCCTCATCCTTTTGCGCAAAGCCAATATCTAACAATCTAAATTGATGTTCAAAATCAATATAATCATTAATACAAAATTGATACTCTGGCCTAAGTAACTCCTCTACGACCTCTATTTTGTCAAAGTTGTATGGATCTTCCAATTCTTCAAGAGCTGCTTTTACATCAAAAAATAACCCCTCCGAAGTAGCAGATTTATCTAAGACCGCCGTAGATAATGGAACGTTGGATATACCCGAGCTACCACTTACTCTCATTAGAATTGCCTTTAAAAATAAAGGCGCGAATATAACATATCAAAAAATCATTATCAATTAATTAAGTATGACAACTCATTCTCGTAACACAACACTCAAAAAGCTATTCTGAGATACAACGGTATAGTTGCAAAACCGTACACCAATAACAAAGTTTATTAAAAATTCAATGCCTCTTTCAATGCTTCGTTTAGCGAATGATGCTGATACCCAAAACATGGGCTATGCTCCTTCAAATTTCTTGGTGTAGGATTAAAGATTTTCACTCAATATATTGCAAATAAGACAATATTCAAAGTACTTCACAAATACCAAATAGCTAATATATGAAACTCGCCACCTGGAATGTCAATTCATTAAAAGTACGCCTGCCACAGGTTTTGCAATGGCTACACAGCAATCCTGTCGACGTCTTATGTTTGCAAGAAAGCAAATTAAGCGACGATAAATTTCCCGTTGCGGAGATTAAGCAAGCGGGTTATCACGTCGTGTATAACGGGCAGAAAACCTATAACGGCGTCGCCATTTTGTCGCGTCATCCTATTCATGATGTGCTCAAAAACAACCCTCTTTTCCCCGACGAGCAACAACGCATCATCAGCGCGACTATAGAAGGCATGCGCATCGTCTGCGCCTATGTGCCAAATGGACAAGCAGTCAATTCGGATAAATATGTGTATAAACTGCAATGGCTTAGCGCATTACAGGAGTGGTTAAATCAGGAATGCAGAACGTATCCTGAATTGGCATTACTGGGTGACTACAACATCGCGCCAGAAGACAGTGATGTGCATGACCCCATCGTCTGGCAAGGTCAAATATTGGTATCACAAGCTGAACGTGAGGCTTTTCAGAATTTACTCAAGCTAGGGCTGCAAGATGCGTTCCGCTTATTTGAACAAGCGGAAAAATCGTTTAGCTGGTGGGATTATCGTCAGTTGGGATTTCGTTTAAACAAAGGGATGCGAATAGATCACATTTTGCTATCGTCACCGCTGGCCAAACGCTGCACTGCATGCGTCATCGATAAAATTCCACGCAAATGGGAACAACCTTCGGACCACACACCAGTAATTGCGACTTTGGAATGAAAAAATTCTCATCCATTGGATAAGAATGGCACATCAAAAATCAATGCAAGGTCGTTTGCACACCACAACATTTTTTGAATTTCTTGCCACTACCACAACTACAATCCTCATTGCGCCCCACTTTGGCTACGTCACGTTTGACGGTATTGCTAGCCATGGCGGATTTGCGATGAGGAAGCCAAAAACGATAAATCTCCTGGATATTCGATTCGACCTCTATCGCCAATTTATGTCGACTGACAGGATCGTCGACCAAAGCCATTTCCTCTTCCGCAATTTCATCCGCACCCAGCAAATAAATCGGGCGCATCATGGGTGCCACATCAGACGTCAGAATCAATTCCCACGCCTCGGCGCGTAAATTCATCCCTTCATAAAACCCCCAGGCCCAGGCTTCACCATCAATCAAGGTTTGGCCCTCCACTTCCTGCTCACAAAAAAGCGGCTCGAACTCCTTGGGAGCGACTTCGAATGTGACAACAATTTCATTCATAAAACGCACAATCAACTGAATGATACGCGCACATTCCTTATCATTCTTGAAGTCAGGTGCTGTACGATTCTCGCCCCACACGCGTGGTAACCATTCAGACATAAGAATAGTTTCTGGTCCAATGGCAATTGCTGTCAAATAACCATGCAAGCAATCCATCGTCATGGCATCGTCGGAACAACGCTCAGACAATAGAAATTGATCGAGTTCTTCAAACTCTTTATCGGATAAAGGTTGGTCTAGGGACATAAAAAAACAAAAAAGATAAAAAATTAAATGACATCTCAATTAGATAATGAGATATCAAGGTGGGATATCAAGAGTTAGCTTTGAAATAAGCAGCCATCTCCCTGACATCATCTGTAGACAACGTACCAGCAGCAGAACGTAAGCGCAGGTACGCTAACAGATAACCATAACGTGCCTGAGCCAAATCACGCTGAGCGGTATAAAGTTGCTGCTGAGCATTTAACACATCAAGATTAATACGCACACCACCTTTGACGCTTTTTTCTGTTGCCAATACCAACAAACGTGCCGAATCCACGCTCTTAACCAATGCATCAATGCGACTAACGCTACTCAACACCAAATTGTATTGCTTGCGCAAATCAATCAACACCTTGTCCACTTTAGCGCTCATATCGGCTTTAGCACGCTCATAATTAGCCGCTGCTTGGGTTGTGGATGCACTCACAGAACCACCTGCATATAAAGGGATATTGAGCTGCACACCTACGCTACGAACCACTGAATCTTGATTATAAGTATTGATAGATTCAGAATCATTTTGACTATAGCTAGCGACAAAATCTAATCGTGGCATATGACCAGCTCGGTTTTTATTCACTTCCTGCGAAACAGCATCTAGCGTATAACGCTGCAACGCTAACTCCGCATTGTTTGCCATCGCCAACGCTTTCCAACTGTCAAAATCAGCCGGTGATAGAGATTTAAAGCGAAAATCATTCACCATCGTATCCAACTGCGTCGCCTCACTGCCGACGATCGCTGATAATGCATTGTTAGCAGCGGTCACATTGTCCTGTGCTTCAATTACCTGGGCTTGAGCCAAATCCAACCTCGCTTGAATTTCCAACATATCCGTCTTGCTGGCTTCACCTTGCTGGAACATCCGATCATTGACACGCCTTTGCTCAACCAGCGTATCACGCTGCGCATTCGCGAGTGCCAGTTGATCCTGTGCGAATAACGCATCAAAATACGCACCGACCAAACGTAATATCAAATCTTGGCCACGACCAACAAACTGCGCATCACTATAGTTGGTTTGCGCCACACCTTGATAATAACGTGCCACACCATCTAAATTAATGAGTGGTTGGCGCATTGAGATAGATCTAACCGTACTGTTATATTCTGGATGTGTCGTAGTCGACTGGCCTAAAAAATTAGGGGCAGTAATATCCGTACGATTCTTGCTGGTTGCAAAATTCATCGAAACACTCGGCAACAAATTAGAGCGACCAATCGCAACATACTGCTTACCCGCTTCACTTTCGTATATGGCCGAACGATACGTTGGATCATTTTGCAAAGCCGCATCATAAGCCTGTAACAAGCCCATCGCCCAAGTGGCATTACCACTCAACATCAAATGACTGGCCAAAGCGACCAACAATAATCCCTTTTTATTTTTCATTTTCATACTGCGCTCCTCAATCTTCGCTTAACGACGTTTTAGCGCGATCGAACACAGGTTTAAACAAATAACTCATCAAACTACGCTCACCCGTTTTGATAAACAACTCCACCGGCATCCCTGGACGAATTTGCAAATGAGCAATCATCTTGACACCTTCTGGCGCCACCTTGGCACGTAGTTTGTAATAAGGCTGACCACCTCTATCATCCTGCAAACGGTCAGCTGACACTTGGGTCACGACGCCTGGTATGTGTGGCGTTTTGTTTTGATTAAAGGCCGAAAATATCAATTCTGTTTTCAAGCCCACATGAACTTTATCAATCAAGTTGACGGGAACTTGTCCTTCAATCACTAACGGATCATCACTAGGCACCACATCCATCATGCGATATCCACCAGGAATCACCGCACCATGCGTAAAAACATTCATACCGACAATCACACCATCAACTGGTGCCTTGACCAATACGTTGGCCAAATCAAAATCCTGTGCCGCCAAACGACTTCCTAATGCCTCTGCTTCTCTTTGCACATCAGATAATTGCTGACGGACTTCTTTTTGATATTCCTGCTGACGCTGGCTGCGACGCAAAACAAGTTCAGACACCTGACGTTGCGCGCGACCAATATTCCCCGTGTCTTCAGCAATTGAGCCTTGAATTTGGGCATAAGTACGCTCCAATTCGAGCAAACGATTACGTGCCACGTAGCCATCTTTTGCTAAGTCCCGCATGCCATCCAGCTGCTCTTTTAAAAACTTCAACTGCTCTTTCTTACTGCTACGCGACTCCTCCAAGCCGTGTGCTTGGGTTTTTAGGCCTGCGATATTTTCATCCACTGCAGCCAATTCATTATGTAACGCGGATAAACGGGAAGAAAACAATTGGTTTTGCAACTGCATATTCGTACTGACACGGATATCATTTTTGGCCGACAACAAATCTAATGGAAATGCGATCGCACTTCTTCCATCACGCTCTGCAATCAAGCGCGCTTCTGCGGCCCGAGCAGAAAAAATTTGCGTACGTGTTATTTCAGCCTGAGCCTTGGCTTGCACATTATTCATGCGTACCAAAACTTGCCCTGCTTTCACCACATCACCATCCTTGACCAGAATTTCTTCTACCAAGCCACCAGTTTGATGTTGAATAGCCTTGCGATTAGTCGCCACCGCAACGGTGCCGGACACAGGCACACCTTTATCAAGCGGCGCCCAAATAGCCCACAAAATGAAACCACAAATGCCGACTAAAACAATCCACCAGCCAAGACGAGTATGTGCCGTATCATCGGTTGCCACTTGATTCGAAACATCAATCGACACCACATCCGAAACCACATTGCTCGTATTAGCTGCGTTGGTCGCATTACTCATCGCAGACGGCAAAGATTGTTTAGATTTTGCAGATTTATTACCAAAAAACTGTCGCATCATTCTTCCTGTTATTTTGATTATGCCTGTTCAGAAGGCGTGTCTTTTTGACTGCTTTGCCCACCTACCTGTCCTACACGTGGCGGTGTTGGTGGTGTACTCGCCTTAGCCTGTTTTTGATTCGCTTGCAATGCCGCCAATACTTCGTTGCTAGGCCCAAACATTTGGGCCACACCATCGCGCAAAAATAAGAGTTTGTTGGTAATACTAATAATGCTGGTGCGATGCGTGATCAAAACAATAGTCTTACCACGTTGACGCAAATCGTTAATCGCAGCGACCAATGCTTGTTCACCGATGTCATCTAAATTGGAGTTGGGTTCATCCAATACGATTAAAGATGGGTCACCATACATAGCACGCGCCAAACCTAAACGTTGTTTTTGACCGCCAGAAAGACCGGCCCCACCCTCACCCAAACGCGTATCGTAACCTTGTGGCAAGTGCAAAATCATGTCGTGCACGCCCGCACGTTTGGCTGCAAGAATGACTTTTTCCGCGTCAATTTCGCCAAAACGTGCAATGTTCTCACTCACCGTGCCGCCAAACAATTCGATGTCTTGCGGCAAATAACCAATATGTGGTCCAAGCTCATCCTTGTTCCACTGGAAAATATCTGCGCCATCCAAACGCACTTTGCCTCCGGCGGCAAACCACACGCCAACCAACAAACGCGCTAGTGTCGACTTACCAGAGCCGCTGGGGCCAATCACGCCCAAAACATCACCCGGTGCAATGGCAAAATTCAATCCCTTGATGATTGCCACAGGATAACCAGGTGGCGCAGCCGTCACGTTTTCTACCGAAATTGCACCTTGTGGCTTAGGCAGAGACATACCTGCCTGGCGAGGTGGATTGTCGCTCAGCAACTGAGTCAAACGCTCATACGCACTGCGTGTATTACTAAATTGCTTCCAGACGCTGATTACCAACTGCACCGGCCCAATCGCCTTACCCAACAAAATGGAGCCAGCAATCATCATCCCTGGCGTAATACTGCCCTCCAATACCAACAACGCCCCCAGACCCAACACTAACGATTGCATCGCCACCGAGGTAAATTTGGTCATAGCACCAACTATCCCTGCTTTTTCACTGGCTTCTGCCTGCAAATGCAAAAAGCGGCCATGCAACTGATACCAGCGTGCCAACAAATTCGGCAGCATGCCCATGGCTTCAATCACTTCGGCATTACGTAGATTATTGCTAGCTAAGTTGGTCGATATAATCGACATTGCATTCGCTTCTGCTAAAGGTTTATGTGACACTTTTTCATTCACATAAGCCAAAACGACCAAAATCACCGTTCCGACTAAAGCAAATAAACCCAACCATGGATTAAAAAGAAAAATGACTAACAAATAAATAGGAAACCAAGGCGCATCAAAAAATGCAAACAAAGCGTTTCCCGTCAGAAATTGACGCAGATTAGTCAAATCCTGCAAGGCTTGGCCTGCGTTACTACCGCCTTTTTTCAAACCTTGCTCAAAAGCCGCGGTATACACACGCTTATTCAACTTCATGTCCATCCGTGCACCAACCCGAATCAATACAAAGCTGCGCACAAATTCAAGCGCACTCATAAAGACGAAGGCGCCTAACATCATCAAAGTCAGCATTAATAAGGTAACTTCATTACGACTTGGCAACACACGATCGTACACTTGCAACATGTACAACGATGGCACCAGCATCAATAAGTTAATAAATGCGCTGAAAATACCGATAGTGCGAAACGTGCTTTTAAACTCAAGCAAAGCTTGCGCAATTTCATTTTTGGGAAGGTTGAACTTGGATTTCATCGAAGATATGAATGTGTCTATGCGTTTATGCGTTTATGTATTTATATGTATATATTTTGATTGATACATATCTAAAAAATGTGATCTACGTCACATTTTTTGAATCTTACCATACTGTTTGCTTATTTTTCAGCCATTTACATCGTTTGTATCATTTACGCTATTTAATGCCTCAACAGCACCTATTTACACTCCCTTGTCATGCCATATCGAATCACGCTAGAATAAATTTCAACCATTTCTCAAGGGAAACAAAAATGAAGCAATTCAATAAATTATCGATTTACGTCGCCGCACTAACGATTGCTCAAGCATTTTGTGGAATTGCTTACGCCGAGCCTAGGTGTGATATTTCCGTACCCGTCAAAGACATTAATTGGGATGGTTGCACCAAAAAATCCATGGACATAACGAATACCAGCCCCAATGCCACTCTTTCTGGCGCAAGTCTTGTCAAAGTAGACCTTTCAAATTCAAAATTGCCAAATATGAATTTGACGAATGCCAACTTGAGTGGCGCCAATCTGGTTGGCACCAATTTCTCTAATGCGAATTTCTCTGACGCCAATTTGTATGGTGTTAATTTAAGCAATGCCAATTTGAGTGGCGCAAATTTATCTAATGCAATTTTGAATAATGCTAATTTGTCCAACGCTAATTTGACTGGTGCAAACTTGACCGATGCAGTTCTAAAAAATGCAAATTTGGCTGGTGCAAATTTGACTAACGCCACGATTAATGGTGCGAAATTTACTGGCGTAACCTTTATCAATCTTCCCAGTACAACCAATTTTTTTAATGCCCCACATCCTGCAATTTGGATTAACGGGAAATTGTGTAATAGTTTGAGTGGTTCAACTGGAAAGTGCATGAAGGATTGATTCTCCCCCCCTTTTCAACCATTTATCTAAGATTTGAGGCAATGAAATGAAACGACTCACCAAATTTTCTATCGGCATTACTGCACTAACATTTGCTCAAGCATTTTCTGGAATGGCTATCGCAAGTTGCACCGATCCAGCCCGACCAAGCGTTGATTGGTCAGGCTGTAATAAAAAAGCAGCCAAATTATCTAATACCAACTTATCTAAAGCCAATTTGTCCGGTGCTAATTTATATGGTGTTGATTTGTCCAATGCGAATTTATCAGGCGCCAATTTATATAATGCCAACTTAACCAATGCCAACTTGTCTAATGCTGACCTGACTAAAGCAAATTTGAATTCCGCAAATTTAGAGAGAACAAATTTGTCTGACGCCAATTTAGATAGCGCCAATTTAGATAGAGCAGCTTTGTCTGGCAACTTAGCAACCAATGCAAATTTCTCTAACACTCATTCGGTTGGAAGCGTGTTCACAGGTGCCAACCTGATTGGTGCTGATTTATCTAGCGCCAATTTCTCTAATGCTAATTTTGTGGATACCAATTTATCCGAGACTAATTTATCCAACGTTAATTTCACTAGCACCAATTTTCTTCGCTCTACTTTGAATCAATCCAATATTCAAAATACAAAATTTGATAAAGCAACTTTTGTTACAGGAGCAAGCAAATCAGTTTGGATTAATGGCAAGGTGTGTAATGGTGATTCTGGCCCAACTGGAAAGTGCATGAACAACTGACCTAAAAAGAGAATGTTGGCACTTTGAGCTAACACTCGCCTGTTTGCCAATTCTTACACCATACAAATCAAGCTGAACTAAATTTGAACCATTTCATCACAGGAGAAAAAAATGAAGCCATTCACTAAATTATCGATTTGTGCTTTCGCACTCACATTTGCTCAAACATTTTGTGGGATTGCTATCGCCAATTGCAATGATCCAGCAAAACCAGGCGTTAATTGGTCAGCCTATGAGTCATCACCATGTACGAAATACATGGCGAATTTGCAACATTATGATTTGACTGGTGCTAATTTGACCAAGGTTGATTTGACTGCTGCTAATTTGAGCAGTGCTAATTTGACTAATGCTAAGTTGACTGGTGCTAATTTGACTGGTGCTAATTTGACCGGGGCTAATTTGACTGGTGCTGATTTGACCGGTGCTTACTTAATGGATGCTAAGTTGCTCAACGCTAATTTGACTAATGCTAATTTGACTAATGCTAATTTATACAAGACCAATTTGAATGGTGCCAATTTGACCACAGCTAATTTTTCTTATGCCAATTTAGTAAAGACCAATTTCACTGATGCTAGCATTAAAGATGCCAAATTTTACAGAGCAACTTTTGTTACAGGAGTAGGCAAATCAGTTTGGATTAATGGCAAGATGTGTAATGGTGAATCTGGCCCAACTGGAAAGTGCATGAAAGATTAATTGTAAATTCGACTTATTTGATTTCCAAGAGAAAAAGGGAAGCTACGCGAAAACATTTATAATCTACGATTTGCCATGGTTTTCACCTGGTTTTTATCCAAGTATGAAGGTATTTCGCGGGCTTCCCCCCTCCACATCACGCGCTCCCTGCGCACTGACTATCGGCAATTTTGACGGCGTCCATCGCGGCCATCAGGCCTTGTTGAAGCGCGTACGTGAGGCTGCAACATATTTGCAATGCGTGCCAACCGTCATGACTTTTGAGCCACATCCGCGCGAATTTTTTGCTCAATTAACCGGCAATCTACTTAAAGCACCAACCCGCATTGCCGGTTTACGTGACAAGCTGCAATCGCTGTCACAGACTGGGATTGAACACACGATTGTGGAACATTTCAATCTGCCTTTTTCTTCTCTCTCGCCACAAGAATTTATTGAAAAAATTCTGGTAAAGGGGTTGCAAGTGAAATGGTTGATGGTCGGCGAGGATTTTCGTTATGGCGCCAAACGCGCTGGCGATTTGATTATGCTAAAAGAAGCGGGAGAAAAATACGGTTTTCAGGTGGAAGTCTTGCCACCCGTCATTCAAGATGACGATGTGATCTCCTCCTCCGCCGTTCGGGCTGCATTAGCAAAAGGAGATTTTTCTCATGCCGAACAATTATTAGGCCATCCTTACGAAATATCTGGACGTGTGATCCATGGAAAAAAGCTCGGTAGAACAATAGGCTTTCCTACTTTAAATATGCGCATTGCGCACAAGCGCCCAGCGCTGTCCGGTATTTTTATTGTGCAAGTCCATGGTCTAGCGAACTCTCCCCTGCCAGCAGTCGCCAGTCTCGGCGCGCGTCCGACCGTGGATGACAGCGGACGTATCTTATTAGAAACACATGTTTTTGATTATGCAGGAGATTGTTATGGAAAATTGCTACGGATTGAGTTTTTAAAGAAAATTCGTGACGAAGAAAAATACAGCGATTTGGCCACGCTTACACAAGCCATTGCACAAGATGCCTCCCAAGCGCGCACTTACTTCGACTCATACAATCAATAAAATTAACAAAATCAATAAAATCACTAACCTTATTTAATTTTTAACTATTTAAGAATTCAAAAAATGTCTAATACGCCATCCAATAAAGCGGCAAAACCGCAAAGCAAATACCCCGTCAACATGACGGAAACTCCCTTCCCTATGCGAGGAGATTTGGCCAAGCGGGAACCGCAATGGATCAAGGAATGGCAAGATAAAAAGATCTATCAACGTATCCGCAAAGCCTCACAAGGCAGGCCAAAATTTATCCTGCACGACGGCCCACCGTATGCCAACAATGACATTCACATTGGCCATGCCGTCAATAAAATCCTCAAAGATATCGTCGTCAAAACCCGCCAACTGGCTGGATTCGACGCACCTTACGTGCCAGGCTGGGATTGCCACGGCATGCCAATTGAAATCCAAATTGAAAAACTGCATGGCAAAAACTTGCCCATCGCCGAAGTACAAGCCAAAGCACGCGCTTATGCCAGCGAACAAATCGCTAAACAAAAAGCCGACTTCATCCGCTTAGGTGTATTGGCTGAATGGGATAACCCTTATCAAACCATGGCGTTTGGCAACGAAGCCGATGAAATCCGCGCGCTAGGCAAAATCGTCGAGCAAGGCTTTGTGTACCGTGGTTTAAAACCCGTCAACTGGTGTTTTGATTGCGCTTCTGCGCTGGCAGAAGCCGAAGTGGAATATCAAAACAAACGTGATCCAGCGATCGACGTTGGTTTTCCATTTGCCGAAGCAGAACACGGCAAACTTGCTCAAGCTTTTCATATTTCACCAGAACAACTGCAAGGCAAAGCGGGTTATATCGTTATTTGGACCACGACGCCGTGGACAATTCCAGCCAACCAGGCATTAAACGTTCATCCAGAATTTGAGTACGCATTAGTACAAACCATGCGTGATGAACAACCTTTATTGCTGATTTTGGCAAAAGATCTGGTTACCTCTTGTCTGGAACGTTATGCATTACAAGGCAACATCATCGCCACTTGCAAAGGCCAAGCGTTAGCTGCTGTACAGTTTCGCCATCCTTTAGCCACGGTGGACCAAGGCTATGATCGCCTCTCACCCATCTATCCGGGCGAATACGTCACGCTGGATACTGGTACCGGCATCGTGCACTCTGCACCAGCTTACGGCATGGATGACTTTATTTCTTGCAAAGCGCATGGCGTGCAAGACGATGCCATCCTCAATCCCGTCATGGGCGATGGCCGTTATGCATCGAACTTGCCATTGTTTGCCGGTTTAACTATTTGGGAAGCCTCCAAACCCATTTGCGACAAATTAAAAGAAGTCGGCTCCCTATTCAAACTCGTCATGTTTGAACACAGCACCATGCATTGCTGGCGCCATAAAACCCCCATCGTATATCGTGCCACATCGCAATGGTTTGCCAGTATGGACAACACGCCCAAAAACGGCGGTGTCAGCCTGCGTACCAGCGCGCTAGCGGGGATTGAAGCAACCCAGTTTTATCCTGCCTGGGGCAAAGCACGCCTACAAGCCATGATTGCCAATCGTCCTGATTGGACGCTATCACGCCAACGCCAATGGGGCGTGCCAATGGCATTTTTTATCCACAAAGAAACAGGCGAACTGCATCCTCGCACCCAAGAACTGTTAGAACAAGTCGCCCAACGCGTAGAACAAAACGGCATTGAAGCGTGGCAAACATTAGATCCCAAAGAACTACTGGGCGCTGATGCCGACATGTATGTCAAAAACAAAGATACGCTAGACGTTTGGTTTGACTCCGGCACTACGCATCAAACCGTCTTGCGCGGATCACATGCCATGCAATCGCAATTCCCAGCCGATCTGTATCTGGAAGGATCGGATCAGCATCGCGGCTGGTTTCATTCCTCCTTGCTCACTTCTTCCATGATGAATGGCTGCCCACCTTACAAAGCCTTGCTGACGCACGGTTTTGTTGTCGACGGTGAAGGCAAGAAAATGTCTAAATCGGTCGGTAATGTCGTCGCCCCACGCAAAGTCAGTGACACCTTAGGCGCTGACATTCTCCGTCTCTGGGTGGCTTCAACCGATTATTCCGGTGAGTTGTCGATTTCAGATGAAATTTTGAAGCGCGTGACCGAAGCCTATCGCCGCATTCGCAACACTCTGCGCTTCTTATTGGCCAACACATCTGATTTTGATCCCACAGTCGATAGCATTGCGATGAGCGACATGCTGGAAATTGATCGCTACGCCATCAGCCGCATGGCGCAATTGCAGGCAGACATCCAAGAACATTACACCGCATTTGAATTCCACCCAGTGGTCTCCAAGTTACAAATGTATTGCTCAGAAGATTTGGGGGGCTTTTATCTGGATATCCTTAAAGACCGCCTCTACACCAGCGGCGTCAACTCCCCAGCACGCCGCTCCGCGCAAACGGCGTTGTGGCATATCACCCAATCATTGCTGCGCTTGATGGCACCAATCTTGTCGTTCACCGCAGAAGAAGCCTGGGCGCTCTTCGCCAGCAAAGAAGCCTTCGCCGCCAGCGATGAAACGATTTTCACCCAAACCCACTACACCTTACCCGCCGTATGCGCCAATGCTGAAGATTTACAGCAACTGCAACAACGCTGGGAAACGCTACACACCATCCGTGGTGACGTCACCAAAAAACTGGAAGACCTACGCCAACAAGGCTTGATCGGCTCTTCCCTACAAGCCAAAGTCACCATTAAGGTGCCGGCGCAGCAAAATGAAAACGGCATAGATTTCAATTTATTACACAACCTGGGGGAAGATCTAAAGTTTATCTTCATCACATCTAACGCCAGCATCACTAAGGTAGAGAGTGCGCAAGAAATCGAAATCGAAGTAGAAGCGCTGAACGACGCCAAATGCGAGCGCTGCTGGCATTACCGTGCCGACGTTGGCACGCATGCCGAACACAGCGAAATTTGCGGTCGCTGCATCGCCAATTTGTTTGGCAAAGGCGAAGCACGTCGATTTGCTTAATTCTTAATCAATACATAAACATGGCTACTAAAAATCGTTCCACCTCATCCAAGAAGCCCAGCATGGCGCCCTGGATAGGCATTGCATTCATCGTCATTTTGCTAGATCAATTAAGCAAAATCACCATACTGAAATGGCTACCTTTTGGCGCATCGCACCAAGTCACCTCCTTTTTCAACTTGGCGACAACTTACAACAAAGGCGCAGCATTTAGCTTTTTGGCAACCCAATCCGGCTGGCAACATTATTTTTTTCTGGGCATAGGCGGCAGCGCTGTGTTATTCATTCTGTATTTATTGAAACGCCACGCCGGCCAACGCCTATTTTGCTGGGCCTTGGCCTGCATATTGGGTGGTGCGGTAGGCAATATCATCGACCGCATTTCCTACGGCTATGTGATTGATTTTCTGGACTTTTACATCCCAGGTTCCACCCTGCCACACTGGCCAACGTTCAACATCGCCGACAGTGCAATTTTCATTGGTGCAGCGTTATTTATTATTGATGAGTTGCGGCGGGTGAATAAGAGATAAGGCTATTCATGGATCTTAACGGCAAAAAAATCGTCCTAGGCTTAACCGGCGGCATCGCCTGCTATAAAGCGGCAGAGTTGACCCGCGCACTCACCAAAGCAGGCGCATCGGTACAAGTTGTGATGACATCAGCAGCCACGCAATTCATCACGCCTGTAACGATGCAGGCTTTGTCTGGCAAAGCGGTTTATCTGGATCAATGGGATGACCGCATCGCCAATCACATGCCGCATATCGATTTGACGCGTGACGTTGATGCGATATTGATTGCGCCTTGCTCGGCGGATTTTATTTTCAAACTGGCGCATGGCGCGTGTGATGATTTATTGTCCACGCTATGCCTGGCTCGGCCTGGCAATTTGCCACTTTTAGTCGCGCCCGCCATGAATGCCGAAATGTGGAACAACCCAGCGACGCAACGCAATATTACGCAACTCCAGTTGGACCAAATCCCCATCCTGGGCCCTGATGCAGGTGTGCAAGCATGCGGGGAAACTGGCATGGGCCGCATGTTGGAACCTGAACAATTATTGGAAGAAGTCATTGCGCTATTTCAGCCCAAGCTTCTCGCCGGCCAGCATGTATTAGTCACCGCCGGCCCGACTTTTGAAGCCATCGACCCAGTACGTGGCATCACCAATCACTCTTCCGGCAAAATGGGTTACGCCGTTGCCCGCGCCGCGCAACAAGCTGGCGCCCATGTCACGCTGGTGTCTGGCCCAACGACTTTACAAGCACCGTATGGCGTACAGCTCATCCCTGTCGAAACCGGGCGCCAAATGCACGATGCCGTGATGTCACACATCGCAGCGCAAGATGTATTCATCGCCGTTGCCGCCGTGGCGGATTGGTATGTCAGCAACATCAGCACACAAAAATTAAAGAAAAATGCCGATGGCAATCACATGTGCGCTTTGCAATTTGCAGAAAATCCCGACATCCTGGCCTCTGTTGCCGCTTTATCCCCAGCGCCTTATTGCGTTGGCTTTGCTGCAGAATCCGAAAATCTTTTGCAGTATGGCGCGGAAAAACGCATCAAAAAAGGGATCCCCTTATTAGTTGGCAATATCGGCCCGCAAACTTTTGGTCAGGATGACAATACCTTGGTGTTATTCGATGAGCACGGCCACACAAACTTGCCGCGCGCCAGCAAACAACTTCTTGCACAGCAATTGATCGCCGAGATTGCAAAACGGGTTTAATACGCGTCGTTTGATTCTTCTTCACTCTTACTTCTCATTTCTTATGAAAACTATAGACGTCAAAATCCTCGATCCACGCATCCAACTCCCCGCTTACGCCACGCCAGGAAGCGCCGGCTTGGATTTGCGCGCGTGCATCGATACCGCACTCACCATTCAACCTGGAGAAACAGTATTGGTACCCACCGGTTTAGCGATCCATATCGCCAATCCAGACTACGCCGCCATGATCCTGCCACGCAGCGGTATGGGGCATAAACACGGGATCGTGTTAGGCAACCTGGTTGGGTTAATCGACTCTGATTACCAAGGACAACTCATGGTTTCAACTTGGAATCGAGGTCAAACCACATTTACCCTCAATCCATTAGAACGTCTAGCACAGCTGATCATCGTTCCGGTTTTACAAGTTGGCTTTAATATCGTGGAAGATTTTGATAAAAGCGAACGCGCTGAAGGTGGTTTTGGCAGTACAGGAAGGCATTAACAAGTTATCAAACAAAAAACATTAAATAGCAAATTAATAATATAATTGCGTGATTACAAGGTATGCCCACTAAGTAGGTAAACTCGTTGACATCGTTGAGATAGCTAGAATTATCAGAATGCGCAGTTACAATATTAATAATAGTGTTAATAAAAGCAGTGTCCTTATCAGTAAAACAACATGCTCACCAATACGTTTATTAACATGCCTATTACTCATCATCCTCGCCCCTCTGCTGTTACTCACTTCTTGTGCAACGCCCTCGCGTACGGCTAAATCCGGCGCACAATCCGCGCTTTCTTTGACTATCAGCCCCAAACTCACAGCACCCACAACAGCCAAATCATCCGCAAGTACAGGAAATAGTGAGGCGCTGGAGAAGCTAGTTAGACTCAAAGAACGTTTAGATAGTGTTGCCGCACCTCTTTTGGTCAACAATGTAGATTTATGCCCGAATTTAAGCCGTAATCTAATCGGCATCACCGCCAAAACAAAATATTCTTACTCGGCACAATTTGCAGAGATTGCACAAAAAAATTTGCATTTAAATGAGCAATTAAAAGTGGTGAGTACACTCGCCAACGGTGGTGCAGCACGCGCAGGCATCCGTCCTGGAGACATACTGATCGCAGCAGAAGACACCATAATGCCGCGAGGACCCAATGCAGAAAATGAGGCCGCCACAATACTGGCAGCGTTAGTTACCAACACCCGTTCCAGTATCAAACTCACAGTGATGCGGAATGACACCAATCTTCTTTTCAACGTTCCATTGACTCGTGCTTGCGGTATCAGAGTTTTGTTGGGAAATACAGATTTAGTCAATTCTTATGCTGATGGTCGTCGTTTAATGGTCACACGCGGCATGATGAATTTTGTGAGTTCCAATGAAGAACTGGCTTATGTCATCGCCAAAGAAATGGCGCATAACATTCTCACTCATCCAACCAAATTACGCACGACCGAAACCATGGCTGGCATCATGGATAAGCTGAACCAAGTGTCTTTCAATTCTAATGTTTTAACCAACACCGACAGCATGACGGTGATGCCAAAAGAATTCGACATGCAAGCCGACCGGTTATCTTTGTATCTACTGGTACGAGCTGGCTATAAGATTGATCAGGCGATGCATTTTTGGCAAAGATTGGCCAAACAATATCCAGCCATCCTATTAGACAGCCACACCGCCATTCATCCAGCAATTACACATCGTTTGCTAGCAATAGAAAAAGCGATTGCTGAAATTCAAGAAAAACAAAAAAATCAGCAACCGCTTTTACCTTGAAATTTAAAACTTTTTAATTCTTTAGAAATCTAAAATCGTTTTTATTCCACTTCGATTGGCACAGGGAAAGCCGTACCAGACACAGGCGGCACGGAACCGCCTTCCGTAAAATCCAATGTAACTTGATTGTTGTCATCCAAACCAACCGTGACATGGCCGCCAGATGCCAACTTACCAAACAACAACTCGTCTGCCAGCGCCTTACGTATCATGTCTTGAATCAAACGCGCCATCGGACGTGCGCCCATCAACGGATCAAATCCTTTTTGCGCTAGATAAACACGCAAACTCTCTGTGAAAATAGCATCCACTTTTTTCTCATGCAGTTGCTCTTCCAGCTGCATCAGGAATTTATCCACCACACGCAAAATAATGGTTTCATCCAAAGCTTTAAAGCTAATGATGGCATCCAAGCGATTGCGAAATTCTGGCGTAAACATGCGATTGATATCCATCATTTCATCGCCAGCTTGTTTTTTCTCAGTAAAACCAATCGACCTCTTTTGCAGGCTTTCCGCACCGGCATTCGTGGTCATAATAATAATGATATTGCGAAAATCTGCTTTGCGACCATTGTTATCGGTCAAGGTTCCGTGATCCATCACCTGCAACAGAATGTTGAAAATATCCGTGTGTGCTTTTTCAATTTCATCCAACAATAAAACCGCATGCGGTTTTTTAGTAATCGCCTCTGTCAACAAACCACCTTGATCAAAACCCACATAACCAGGCGGCGCGCCAATCAAACGACTCACCGCATGGCGCTCCATGTACTCTGACATATCAAAACGGATTAACTCCACGCCAAGAATGAACGCCAACTGTTTGGCCGCCTCTGTTTTACCCACTCCAGTCGGGCCAGAAAAAAGAAACGAGCCAATCGGCTTATCCGTCTTACCCAAACCAGCACGCGCCATCTTGATCGAAGAAGCCAACGCTTCCAACGCATGATCCTGACCAAAAACGACATTCTTTAAATCACGCTCTATGGTTTGTAATTTAGCTCTATCGTCCTGATTGACTGTTTGAGCTGGAATACGAGCAATCTTGGCAATAATTTCCTCAATTTCCACTTTACCTATCGTTTTTTTCTGCTTAGATTTCGGCAAAACACGCTGCGCGGCACCAGCTTCATCAATGACATCAATCGCCTTGTCAGGCAAATGCCTGTCATTGATAAACCGCGCGGCCAATTCCGCCGCTGCCGTCAAGGCAGAAACAGAATACTTAACATTGTGGTGCTCCTCAAAACGCGACTTTAGACCACGCAAAATCTGTACGGTTTGTTCTACCGTCGGCTCATTGACATCCACTTTTTGGAAGCGACGCGCCAACGCATGATCTTTTTCAAACACACCGCGAAATTCCGTATACGTCGTTGCCCCAATGCATTTGAGCTGACCGCTCGACAATGCTGGCTTCAACAAATTACTAGCATCCAACGTACCCCCAGATGCAGAACCAGCCCCAATAATCGTGTGAATTTCATCAACAAACAAAATACCTTGTGGATGCTCCTTCAATTGTTTCAACACGGACTTGAGGCGCTGTTCAAAATCGCCTCTATATTTCGTTCCTGCCAAAAGCGCCCCCATATCCAAGGCATATACCACGGCATTTTGTAAAATTTCAGGCACTGCATTTTGCGTAATGCACCAGGCAAGACCTTCGGCAATCGCAGTTTTACCAACGCCAGCTTCTCCAACCAACAAAGGATTATTCTTACGCCGACGACACAGAATTTGAATCACGCGCCCCACCTCTACTTCACGACCAATGAGCGGATCGATTTTTCCTTCTAACGCGAGCTTATTGAGATTTTGAGTAAATTGATCGAGTGGGTTTTCTTTATTGACTTGATTGCTATCAGCATGCGCCTCTTCCACCCCCTCCACCGCTTTGTGGCCATCAGCGGAGTGATCCTTGCGTATGCCATGAGAAATAAAATTCATTACATCCAACCGTGTCACGCCTTGCTGATGCAAGTAATACACAGCGTGAGAATCTTTTTCGCCAAAAATCGCAACCAACACATTCGCACCAGTCACTTCTTTTTTACCATTAGAAGCCGATTGCACATGCATAATCGCACGCTGAATCACGCGCTGAAAACCAAGTGTCGGCTGCGTATCTACCTCATTGGAACCGGGCACGATAGGCGCATTATCATTAACAAAATGCCCCAAAGTCTTACGTAAATCTTCGATATTCACAGCACAAGCACGCAATACATCAGCTGCGGATGGATTATCCAAAAGCGCGAGCAATAAATGCTCAACAGTAATGAACTCATGTCTGGCCTGCCTAGCTTCCACAAACGCCAGATGCAAACTCACCTCTAATTCTTGTGCAATCATGCTTCCTCCATCACGCATCGCAAGGGATGCCCCGCTCTTCTGGCATGGTTTAATACAATTTCTACTCTCGTAGAGGCGATATCCTTAGGAAACACGCCGCATACGCCTTTTCCTTCATGATGCACACTCAACATAATCCGTGTCGCCGTCTCTTTATCTTTATAAAAACATTCTTGCAGAATCGCGATAACAAACTCCATCGGAGTGTAATCATCATTCAACAATAGTACTTTATACATAGGTGGTGGCTTCAGCTTTTTCCGCTGCAACTCAACGCCCCACCCCTCAATAACATGTCCGTTTTCTTTAACCATCGCTTCATTTTAACGCTTCTGATAATCAAAGCAACTCATAACAATTTGCACTAATTCCTAGCATTTAGTAATGAATGCCTTGAGATTTCTCATAAAAATACGCAAACAATAACAAGGCACCAAGAAAAAACTTGACTTTTATGACTATTCCGCGAACAATGGCGCGTGTTAATAAGCTAAAAATTTAATGTTTATTGATATGAAGTGAGCGAATTAAGAGAAAAGCAATACAGCTTTTTTTGCTTTTATGGCTCGTGTGATTAGTTTTTATTTGAAAGATGCTTTTTATGGCAACAGGTACAGTTAAGTGGTTCAATGATTCCAAAGGCTTCGGCTTCATCACTCCAGATGATGGCGGTGAGGATTTATTTGCGCACTTCTCAGCAATTAACATGAACGGCTTTAAGACTTTAAAAGAAGGTCAAAAAGTACAGTTCGAAGTCACGCAAGGCCCTAAAGGCAAGCAAGCTTCAAACATCCAAGCTGGTTAATCAACCAAGCTAAAAACATTAAAAACCCCGCTATGCGGGGTTTTTTTATGGCTTATCGAATTACAAAACTCACATGTTTTCGATCATCACATCACCAAATTGAGAGCACGAAACCTGAGTCGCTCCATCCATCAAACGCGCAAAATCGTACGTCACTCTCTTGGAAGAAATTGCTTTCTGCATTGAATCAATAATCAAGTCAGCAGCCTCAGTCCATCCCATGTGACGCAACATCATTTCCGCAGACAAAATGAGCGAACCCGGATTAACGTAATCCTTACCAGCATATTTAGGCGCAGTTCCGTGTGTTGCTTCAAACATAGCAACAGAATCAGACAAATTCGCACCTGGCGCAATCCCAATACCACCAACCTGGGCAGCCAATGCATCAGAAATATAATCTCCATTTAAATTCAACGTAGCAATCACGCTATATTCTTCAGGACGCAACAAAATTTGCTGCAAAAATGCATCCGCAATACTATCTTTGATCACAATTTGACGACCAGTTTTTGGATTTTTGAATTGGCACCATGGACCACCATCAATCAACTCTGCCCCAAATTCATTTTTAGCTAATGCATAAGCCCAATCACGAAATCCACCCTCGGTATATTTCATAATATTGCCCTTATGCACGATGGTGACCGAAGGTTTATCATTATCGATCGCATAACGAATCGCTTTCCGCACCAAGCGCTCCGTTCCCTCAGAGGAAACCGGCTTAACACCAATACCCGACGAATCAGGGAAGCGAATCTTTTTCACACCCATCTCTTTGATGAGGAAATCAATCAGCTTTTGCGCACCAGCAGAACCTTTTTCCCATTCGATTCCGGCATAAATATCTTCAGAATTCTCACGGAAAATCACCATGTCTGTCTTTTCCGGCTCACGTAGTGGGGAAGGCACATCCTGAAAATAACGCACTGGGCGCAAACACACGTACAAATCAAGCTGCTGACGCAATGCAACGTTCAGTGAGCGGATACCACCACCAACTGGTGTAGTCAACGGGCCTTTAATTGACACCACATATTCTTTTAATGCCTCCAAGGTTTCGTCAGGAAGCCATACATCCCGACCATAGACTTTGGTCGATTTCTCGCCCGCAAAAATTTCCATCCAACTGATCTGACGCTTGCCCGCATAAGCTTTGGCCACAGCTGCGTCGACCACTTTGATCATGACAGGTGTGATATCGACGCCCGTTCCATCTCCTTCGATATAAGGCAAAATAGGATGATCCGGCACACTCAAGGAAAAGTCATGATTGACAGTAATTTTCTTGCCATTAGTAGGAATCTTAATATGCTGGAACATCATCTCTCCAAATTGAGTAAAGGTAAAAAAGGTAAAGGTAGAAACAAAACGAGGGTATTCGATAGAGTACAAAAATACACAAAATAAATATTTTTTATTTTTTTAATAAAACATGTCAACCGTTATAAAAATCCTTCGTTATATGCACAGATTCAAGAGAATCTTGTTTTGATAACCCACTTTAGAGATTATAAAATGAAAAAATTGATCGCTGCTTTAGTTGCTGCTTTGTTTGCTACCGCTGCTTTTGCAAATCCATCTGCTTCCGCATCTGTTGAGTCCGCTTCTGCATCCGCATCACATCATCACAAAGGCAAAAAAGCATCCGCTGATGCATCCGCTTCTGTACAAGCAGAATCCGCATCCGCTAGCGCTTCAGTTGCAAAAAAACGTAAAGCCAAAAAAGCTAAGAAAGCTTCCGCTTCTGCTGTAGCTTCAGCATCAGCTTCAGTTTCTGCACCTGCTGCTCAGTAATTTTTACCAGCTTCACAACAAAAAAGGCAGGGTTAACCTGCCTTTTTTGTTGTCCGTATTTTTATAAAGCGAGAATAAACGATGTATCGTCATTCATTATGTTTTAGCGCCTTTAGTACATTCGCGGCAACAATTCTAGCTTTAGCAACAATGGCTGCAAATGCAGATACAAGTACACAAGAAATAACAAAATTTCCCACAACCACACTCACAGCAGGAATGCATGTTATTCATGCAGAAGTCGCGACCAGTAAAGAAGAACAGGCACAAGGTTTGATGTTTCGCAAAAAGATGGGAACAAACGAGGGCATGGTATTTGTTTTCAAAGCACCAGCCACGGTTTGCATGTGGATGAAAGACACGCTTCTGCCTTTATCAGTTGCTTTTATTGGGGCAGATGGAACAATCACCAATATTGAGGATATGGCACCACAAACAACCGACTCACATTGCTCTAAAAAGCCAATACGCTATGCATTGGAAATGAATCAAGGATGGTTTAAAAAGAGAAATATTAGGCCAGGGAGTACTATTTTCGGCCTACCATCTTACATGGCACCGTGAAATTACCGGGCGATGCAATAAAATTAGCGAACGACCAACAATCAATTAAAAATGCGAATTAAACAAAAAATACTCCACATAAATATATGTGAAGTATTAATTTTAATACAAGAAAAACCCCCAAAATACAGGGATCTTAATTTTTAAGCTAATGCTTTCAACGCAGCTGACAAACGACTCTTGTGACGAGCAGCTTTGTTTTTGTGAATGATTTTCTTATCAGCAATAGAATCAATTGTAGAAATTGATGATTGAAATACAAGCTTAGCTGCTACTTTGTCACCAGCTTCAATAGCTTTACGAACAGCTTTGATTGCTGTACGCAAAGTTGAGCGCTGACTTGAATTGTGTGCATTTTGTTTCACTGCTTGACGAGCACGCTTACGCGCTTGTGCGGTATTTGCCATAAAATTTCCTAAAACGGTATCAAAGTGTCTTGGCGAACTTAAAAAGTCCACCCAACAAAAATTCTTTACAGCCGATTATTGTAGCAACCTTTTGAATTGCGCGCAAATAAAAACATCTAAAAATCCACAAAGTATATAATCTCGCCCCATGAATTTGCTGAAGACACTGGGCGCCATTTCTGGCATGACGATGATTTCCCGCGTAACGGGATTAATGCGCGAAATATTGTTCGCAAACGCATTCGGTGCTTCGGCGTATACCGATGCTTTCAACGTCGCTTTTCGCATTCCGAATTTATTACGCCGGTTATTTGCCGAAGGTGCCTTCTCGCAGGCTTTTGTTCCTATATTGGCAGAGTACAAAAATCAAAAAGGCGACGATGCGAGCAAAAATCTGGCTGATCACGTGACAACCGCGCTGGTCTGGGCAACGCTGATTATTTGTCTGATCGGAATCATCACAGCACCCTTCTTGATTTACACCATCGGCACTGGATTGACTAAAAATGCTGCAACCTTCGATGCAGCGATCTTTATGACGCGTTTGATGTTTCCTTACATCATTTGTATGTCTTTCGTTGCCTTATCTGGCGGTATTTTGAATACATGGCGCCAATTCAAGATTGCGGCTTTCACGCCAGTTTTATTAAATATCGCTTTCATTATCGCTTCGTTGTTTCTTGCGCCTTATTTAAAACAACCCATCTACGCCATGGCATTTGCGGTGTTTGTTGGCGGTGTTTTGCAAGTGGCAATTCAAATTCCCGCTTTGATCAGAATCGGCATGTTGCCACGTATTAGACTCAACCCTATTCGCAGTCTGCGTGACCCCGGCGTGCAAAAAGTATTGAAAAAAATGGGCCCTGCCGTGTTTGCAGTATCAGCGGCACAGGTCAGTTTGATGTTGAATACACATATTGCATCGAAACTAGAGCACGGCAGCATCAGCTGGTTGTCTTATGCAGATCGTCTGATGGAATTCCCCACTGCATTGTTAGGCGTGGCACTCGGCACAATATTACTGCCCAGTTTGTCGAGTGCCAGCATGGAGGGAAATGAAGCCGAATATTCCTCGCTGCTTGATTGGGGCTTGCGACTTACCTTTTTGCTAGCTTTGCCTGCTGCATTGGCTCTTGCGTTATTAGCAGAACCGCTCGCTGCTACGCTCTTTCATCATGGGAAATTTACGGCATTAGATATTGCCATGACACAAAAACCCTTGATCGCTTATGGCGTGGGTTTGATTGGGATTATTCTGATTAAAATTCTTGCCCCTGCTTTTTATGCCAAACAAGACATCAGAACGCCAGTCAGAATTGCGATTGCAGTGTTGGTAGCAACGCAATGCATGAATCAAATTTTCGTCCCTTGGCTTGGCGTTGCTGGGTTAGCATTGTCGATTAGCTTGGGCGCTTGTTTAAATGCTGGACTTCTATTCTGGGGCTTGCGCCGTCGGGCTATCTATACGCCACAAAACGGCTGGGGAATGTTTTGCTTTAAACTACTCTGTGCCCTGATATTGATGGCTGGCGTTGCCATTTTGAGCGCCCGGCAGTTTCAGTGGTTGTATTTGCAACGCTATCCATTCCAACGCTGCGCCGCCTTATTTTTCGTCTTATCCGCTTGTGTCATCACGTATTTTGGCGCTTTGTTTGCCATGGGTTTGCGCGTCAAAGACTTTAAGCGCGTCTCTCTTTAAAATACGTATTCATTATTCGTTCATATTTTAGTTTTTTAGCTTATCCGAGGAGATACCCCATGCCCACTTACCGTTCGTATACCACCACACAAGGCCGCAACATGGCTGGCGCGCGTGCGCTATGGCGTGCAACTGGGACTAAAGAAGGGGATTTCAATAAACCCATCATCGCTGTGGTGAATTCTTTTACCCAGTTCGTTCCTGGTCACGTCCATCTGAAAGACTTGGGGCAACTGGTTGCGCGTGAGATTGAGGCATCCGGTGGCGTAGCAAAAGAGTTCAACACCATCGCTGTAGATGATGGCATCGCTATGGGACATGGCGGTATGTTGTATTCGCTGCCCTCGCGCGACTTAATTGCTGATTCGGTGGAATACATGGTCAACGCGCACTGCGCGGATGCCATGGTCTGTATTTCTAACTGTGACAAAATTACGCCGGGCATGCTCATGGCTGCCATGCGCTTGAATATTCCAGTCGTCTTCATTTCCGGCGGGCCAATGGAAGCCGGAAAGGTCGTCAAAGCCGTCAATGGCGCGCAAAAAATTATCAAGCTCGATTTGGTTGACGCCATGATCAAAGCCGGTGATCACACGGTGAGCGATGCGGATGTAGCAGAAATTGAACGTTCAGCTTGCCCCACCTGTGGTTCGTGCTCAGGCATGTTCACAGCCAACTCCATGAACTGCCTCACGGAAGCACTGGGCCTGGCTTTACCAGGAAATGGCACGACGCTGGCTACGCATTCTGATCGCAAAGAACTATTTTTGCGCGCAGGCCGTTTAATCGTTGAGCTCGCCAAACGTCATTACGAACAAGACGATTACTCCATCCTGCCACGTTCGATCGCGACCAAAGCCGCATTTGAAAATGCCATGGCGCTCGACGTTTCCATGGGTGGTTCTACCAACACCGTCTTGCATTTGCTCGCTGCTGCCCATGAGGCCGGCGTGGATTTCGACATGAGCGATATCGACCGCATCTCGCGCAAAGTCCCTTGCCTCTGCAAAGTCGCACCCATGACCGACAAATTCCACATCGAAGACGTCCACCGCGCCGGCGGTATTTTTGCCATTCTGGGCGAACTGGCGCGCGCTGGTTTCTTGGACACTACCTTGCCGACCGTTCATTCCAAATCGATGGGTGAAGCCATTGCACGCTTCGACATCATGCAAAGCACGGATGCCAGCATTCGGGAATTCTTCCGCGCCGCGCCTGGCGGCGTCCCAACGCAAACGGCTTTCTCGCAATCTGAACGCTATGCAAGCAATGACACTGACCGCAGCACCGGCTGCATTCGTGACCGCGCGCATGCGTATTCCCAAGATGGCGGCCTGGCTGTTTTATATGGAAACATCGCCCAAAACGGCTGCATCGTAAAAACCGCCGGCGTCGATGAAAGCATCCTCAAATTCACCGGCAAAGCACGCGTGTTTGAAAGCCAAGATGCAGCCGTCGATGCGATTCTCGGCGATGCCGTCCACGCGGGCGATGTCGTCATCATTCGTTACGAAGGCCCCAAAGGCGGCCCCGGCATGCAGGAAATGTTGTACCCAACTTCCTACATCAAGTCCAAAGGATTGGGCAAAACATGCGCCTTATTCACCGACGGCCGCTTTTCCGGCGGCTCGTCCGGCTTGGTAATCGGACACGCCTCTCCAGAAGCGGCGGAAGGTGGCGCAATTGGCTTGGTGGAAGAAGGCGACACCATCGACATCGACATCCCAGCCCGCACCATCGGCCTGCGCGTATCCGATGAAGAGTTGGCCTCTCGCCGTACTGCGATGGAAGCAAAAGGCGCCAAGGCTTGGCAACCAGTCAACCGTGATCGCTTCGTATCGCAAGCTTTGCAAGCGTATGCAGCGTTGACGACGTCAGCTGACCGTGGTGCTGTTAGGGATTTGACGCAGTTGAAGCGTTGAAAACTTGGGAAGTTAAAAACTTATTACAAAAAAGCCTAGCAATTCACAATGCTAGGCTTTTTTGATTTTTTCCCACAGGCAGATTACTAATAAATCGACGCCGATTCCCCCTGCGCTGCCGCACCGTCTTTCTTGTTTTCAGACTCAGTCGCTTTCAGCACAACACGCTCGGTAATATTTTTCTGCGCAATGGTTTCAGTCAAAAATGACGTCGCTCTGATCAGCAAATCACGCGCGACTTCTTCTAATGGCGAGCCGCTGATGCTGGCGTGACTGCCGCCTAAACCGATACCGCCGCCCCAGCCCATGCCAGACACACCAAAGCCAGATTTTTCATTGTTAGCCTGAAAAGTTTTAGATGCGACGATTTTGGCTTTTTTGACGTCCACGACCCGGATGTCCATGTTCATGTGGACTTTGGTTTTTTTGAAATTGACCGAACCGGCCAGAAAACCAATCGGCCCACCGAGGAATCCCAAACCACCCAGCCCACTTGAGCTTTGCTCAAAACCCAGCGAAGTAATCGAACCCGTCACCATATAATCCGCCGCATCGGCTTCGACTTTCTTGCCGATTAAAGCCAGTTCCTTATTCAACTCATCCAACGCCGCCCGTTCTTGCACGTCGAAACACCCTGTCTGCGTCAACGCCGTCGCCAGCATGTCGGTCATACCAGTGCCCACGCCAGTGTAAGTAGGCTGCGCGACATTCCCTCGATTCGTACCGTAATAATCCCACCAGCGATACTGCTTGGGATCTTTCTGACCAGAACCAGAAGAACAATCGGCCGATTTACATTTGAATTCCGTAAACACCACCTTCGCAGCAGGCGCCGTGCACTTAGGCACCGCAATTTCACGCTCAGTCACTTCGCTAGGCGCCGCCAAACAAAGCGCCGGTACCAATACGAGTGCAGCGACGAAATGACGATTATTTAAATATTGATGCATGGTGCAGCTCTCCTTGTTTTATGTTTGGGTGGGCGAATTAAATTGTGTATTTGATAATTCGTAGATTGTACGTAGGGTGTAATAAGCGAAGCGCATTACACCGTGTGTTTGCAGCTTGGGACGTGTTTCACTGATATCAATCATTGTGGTAGATCGTGCCACGAAGGAATTGTATTTTTATTCGGCAACTGATCTATAGCCCATTCATAAATCTTCGACTTATGCGGACATAATTCATCCATCAAAGTCTGAGGTTTTTTATTTTCTTTAACTAACTGTTTTTTATGCTTTGCAATCACAGAAGATTCCTCACATTTGACAAATTTTCTATGCTTGCTTTGCCATTGCATTAGTGTTTCGTTACCAATAATTACCGGCAATTTCTCTCCAGAAACCTGGACGGGAACATAGGGTACCAAAGTAATGCTGGTATTCATGTAATCGAAATATGAATCCATCAACTTAAATTTTCCGTTGGGCAGGCCTCGAAATAAAAACATTCGATCAATCGATTTCATTCCACCAATACCAGCGGAAGCGGTGAAATCACAAATACCATCGCCATCAAAATCCATCCAAGTGATGACGCTTTCTTTACCATTGGGGTAAGAAAACCCATCTTGGACTAAACCATCTTGCATTTCTTTTATATCTTTTTTGGTAAATGGTCGATCTTCATCGTAAGTGGACAAACCTTCTTCCTGTTTCGGATCATATTGCGCCAAATACTTAGCCAACTCTTCTCTAGAAGGCCTTGGTTGAGGACATTTTGTATTCATTTGCAATGTCAAATTTTTGTCACCTATCATTAAAGATGGATTGGCAGTTTGTGCATGTGTCATAGCACAAGCAACAACGATTGAAATCAAACTCAATACTCGTAAATTAGAAATTTTCATGGTTGTACTTTCAAAGGATTCATTCTGAGGTAACCATTCGTGCTTCTTGCAGATCCAGCAACACAAAAGGTCGTTTTAAAGTGTGGTAATACTTTTGGGGGATATTTTTTTGAGCCATTTTGTAAATGCAATATTTCAGTAGCAAGATTCAACTCTTGGGCCGCCGACAAATTATTTTTACCTGTCAATTTCAAATTAGAGCGGGCCTGCTTCATTTTTTGATTTAAAAACGACTTGACCAACAAATCCGCTTTAGCTTTATCAGACAAAGCAGTCAATAAAATTTGTCCTATTGGACTAGCAGCAATAACAGTCCATTGAAAGCCAGCTCGGCCTTCACCAGCTTGCTTAGGATCACGAATATAAGGATTCAAATTAGTCTGTGTCGCACCAAGCTCATCCTTTGCTTTCTTTAATAACGCTGCCTTGGCAGTTGGGTCATCCTGCTCCCAGTGACTCCAAAAACACTTAGCATCCGATTCTTTGCATGAAGTGGGTGATTTTTTATATTTCTCATTAATTTTTTTGAGAGTGAGCGCAATTTCACCAAACGACACCATTCGGTCGTAATCTATCTTTGTTAATCCAGTATCTTTTACAAAATCCGCTTGATTACCTGCCCAACCAGCGGCAACAGCAGTAGCTGTAGGTACCCCATCTCCATTTTTTACTAGCTTCACATACCACGTTCCAATTCCCGCCACTTTCTTAGCAAGATCACTCTGCTGCTGCGCAGTAATACCCAACGTCGTTAGATCAGAAGCTGATAGTCCACGCACTGCATCCACAAGCGCCAATGGCGTAAATTGCGTCCACCCATAAGAAGCTGGCTGGACTGTGTTCGTCCCCGGTTGAACCGACGGATTCCACGTATTGGCAGCGCAACCGAGATATTTATCCGATGAACAATCCTTATCGGTTGCAGCTTTAGTGGCGGCTTTCACCTCGTGAATTTCAATCGCTTTTTGTATCCGGCGTAGCAGGACATCATTGGCGCTTAAACCAGCTTCGCACATGATCAAGCGATTGGGGTCGGTGGTGTTGGTGGAGGTTGGTGTGAGGGTGCCTTGGACGCCCAGGTTGATCGATGGCAACAAAGCGTTTGGATAGGGGCAAGTACCAGTAATGCCTGGACCTAGGCTGACACCCGTCATTTCCTTGATGATGGCCGAGGCATTGATGTCGCTCATGTCCAACTCAAATTGGTCGGGGGAGTAGAAGCCGGACTGATTGGTATAGAAATTCCTCAAATCATTCAAGGTGGTGCTGGCAATGTTGGTACCTTGGAATAATCTGCTGTTTTGACCGGCCCCTAAAAAGCTGCCGCCTTTGTCGTAAGCGAATAGGTTGTTTTCAAAGCCTCTGATGTCCCAGATGGCGAATGCCCAGTGGCCTTGGTTGGGTTGTAGATCGGCGGCTACTTTTTTGCCATCGTCAATGGCAAAGTAACGAATCCTTGCAGCCCCATCCGGATCAAAAAACATCTGCGGATTCCCCCCCGCATAGGCATACGTATCCAACAACAACTCTGGTGGTACGTCGTTCAACGCATCGCTGATTCCGGCTGGATCGGGCGATAGAAACTTACCGCTACCTGGCTCATAAAAACGAGCACCGTGGTAGTGCAGGCCGGTTTCTACATCGTAGTACTGGCCGATGTAGCGCAATGGTTGATGCGCTTTGGGCAACACGCCTTGTTTGGCATCGCTCATGGCTGTGACTTGCCCGACTTGGTCGGTGTGCAAGTGATGAATTGTTGCGCCGAATAGTTTGGCTTTGATGCGGCTCCACCAATTGTTGTTGCCTTGGTTGCTGTGGTCGATTTGTGCGACTGGGCGATAGCCTAGGTAGGCGTAGCTGTGGGTGAGGTTTCCCTCTGCATCGGCTTCACCTCGCAATTGCACGCCGTCGTAGGCGAAGTAGGTGATTGTTGGCTCGGTTTTACCGTTTTGGATCATTTTTGCGACGCGTCTGCCTCGGGCGTCGTAGAGGTAAGTGGCGTGATTTCCTTGTGGTTGTTGTGTTTGCTGAATTTCTTGTAGACGGCCTGCTGCGTCCCAGTGGAGATTCCAGGTTTTGGCATTAATCGTCAGTTGATGCGGCAAACCTGCTGCGTCATGTTGGCTGCCAGCTCGTGGTGACGGAAGTGCTAAGTTGGTTGTTGTTGCTTGTGGTAATGGTGATGATGTTGATGCTACTGGTTCTTGCTCTTTCTGCGGCCAGCTGTCTACTTTTCCATTGCCATGCGTCAAGCTGGTTGCAATGTCGTGGTTGAGTTTTTTCTGCCACTGGATGGCGCGTACCAGCATTTTCTGGCCACCTAGCCAATTCGGTAACCAACCTTGGGTGGTGATTTGGGCGATTCTGCCTGCGTTGTCGTAATTGTTATGGATGGTGCTGCTAGTGCCGTGTTGGTCGTTTAGTTGAATATTGCTACGCCTACCTTGGTCATCGTAGGTATAGGCTTGGGTGAAAGTGACAGGAGTGCGGCCTTTTAGCGTAATCGTTTGGATGACGTTGATTTCACGACCCAACGCATCGTATTGGGTTTGCGTGCGGCGTGTACCTTGGGTATCGGTGATGGTTTCGTCTATTGGTTGTTGGCCGGCGTAGCGAATTTGGGTGATGGATTCGGCTTTGTTAGTAGTTGCTAAGTTTGACCAACGCTCGATTTGCTCTGGGTAGCCTTGTGCGTTGTAGCGGATGACTTGCCGTGCGCTTCTAGCGTCGGTGGTGGCGATAATACGGTCGACAGCGTCGTAAGTTGCGGTTTGCCAGCCTTGGTCTGGGTTTTTGATGGCGATAACGCGACCAAAATCATCGAAGCGGCGTTCGGCTTGTTTGTGTGTGGTTTCGAGTTTGATGATGTGATTTTGGGCGGCGGTGCCGATTTCTCCCCACTGGGCTTGGAGTAAAACTGTGCCTGTTGGTTGATGCCAACTAATGGGGCGCAGCAAAGCGTCGTGTTCGATATGAGTGATATCCGTCTTTTTACTGAGGCCATCTGATTTTGTCGTGTTGCTGATGTTGCCGAAAACATCGTAAGCGAATTGAGTGCTGCGTGTGAGGATGGGTGTCGAGGTGGCGAGGAAGAATGCCTGCTGCGTGATGCTTTCCGTTTGGCCAGTGTAGCTATAACCGATCGCGGTTTCTACGACACGCACGCCGTCGCTGTTGCGGATTTTGCTGGGACGTAGGGCGGAGTTGCGTTCCAGCACTTCGGTGATGTGGTTGCCTGGGGTGATGGTTTTAACGACTAAGCCAGTCTTGGCATCGTATTCAATGCGGGTGGTTTGAGAAGGCAACGGGCCGTTAATCTCCATCCAGCGATTGGCGGGTTGGGTGTCGTCGTACACACTCAGTTCGCCAATTTTGTCTGACTTAGTGTTGACGTTCGTGTCGGTGCTGTAACGATACGTCGTGGTGCGGCTAATCGGTGTGGCTGCTTTGCCATCAATCGCTGGCGACCAACCGCTTTGGGTGATTGACGTTGGTTGGCTTTGGCTGTTGTAGCTGATTTTGATCACCGCTTCTTGTCCGGCTACGACGCTGGGTTGAGCGATCAGGCTGGGTTCGGTGTTGCTGCCTTCGTAACCATAACGGCGTTGCCATGTTGCGGCTTGTGGTTTGCCGTCTTTGTACGCAATGTGGCTGATTTTGATGGGACGACCATCTTTGTCGCGTTCCGTTTTAGTCGTTTGCAGCGGCTTACCTGAATGATTGAGGGTGGTTTCTTCAATTAACTGACCCAGTTTGTCGTAGCTATATCGCCGATTACCTGGGCTGCAGGACGTACAACCCGGGCCAATGGCTTCCAATAATCGATATTCCCCAGCGATGATGGTGTGTTTGTAAGTGGTTTTTTGGCCCAGGCTATTGGTGAGAATGGTCTTGCCGCCTTCGCTATGGTCTAGCGTGACTTTCTCTGCACCATTGGCTTTCATACTAAGAATCGCATTGCCGTTGATGTCGTAGCCGTAAGTACTGATGCGTTGATTAATGAGTTGCTTATCGCTGCCTTGTCCAGTGACGCTGATGCCGGTGAGCAAAGTGGGATGATTGGCGTCTTCGTAATGGTACGTCCGACTGATGCTGGAGCTAGACACACCACGGTTGGCGTAAGGATGGGCGAGTTGATTGGCATCGTAATGCGTCGGGATGCTGACTTTGACTAAATTGGCTAGCAGGTGAATTTTATCGATCGTTGCGCCTTTGGGTAAATCGCTGCCGTAGCTGTAGCTGAATCTGCCGACTGGGCTGTCGATGCTTTGTAAGCCGCTATAACGATCACCTTTTTGGGCGCTTTTTGGGTCTACATAGTTGAAACGTAGGACTCGCCCCTGTGGATCACGCACGCTCATTAACCAATTCTTGTGGTCGTATTGCAGGCTGACGAATTCACCCGTTGGGGCGACGATTTGGACTAGCTTGCCGTCTGCGTTGAAATCCAACTTTTTACCATTCGGCCAGCGCCATTGGTAGGTATTGCCTTGCGCAGTTTGCTGGATGTGAATTTGGCCGTAGGTCGGATTAGGACTGGCACATACGCTGGGGTTGTTGGAATCCTTGGTGAAGATAATGCGCATGCCATCGGCTTGGATGATTTGGATGGTGTTGCCGGTGACATGTAAATCGGTTTCGTAGGATAGACGCCAGCCTCTGCCTAAAATTCCCCTCGGCATGTTGGGCGTGCTGTAGGCGCTGTTGTAGTGGCGGATGATTTCTAGGCCCAGCACGCCTGGCAAGGCGGGCATGTCGGTTTCTTGTTGATATTTGTTGCCGGTAATGATGTTGATGGGATTACCCGCGCCGGTGCTCACCGGGACGGTGCTCATGCTCGCGGGGGCGGTGGTGCCGCAGCTAGTGGAACCGCCTTTACTAGGACTGCAAGAACCTTGGATTTGAGCGAATGCACCGGGTGCAGCAAATGCAAAAATCGTAAAAACCACACAACGAAATTGGCAGGATGATCTGTAGGGTGCAATAAGCGAAGCGCATTGCACCGCTTTCCGGACAATCCGTATCACATCTCGAGCCACATTTAACAACGTCATTCGTTCCTTCATTTCGATCAAGTTGTGCCGCCAAACATACGGTGCAATGCGCTTCGCTTATTGCACCCTACAAATCAGCCATTTGCCGACGTTAGTTGTTAGTAATACCCAAGACTAATACTGTGTTGGGAGAACAGCGGATCGACTTCTGCGCCCAACAAATTAATCACTTGCCCGACCAACGCCACGACTTGGGTGTTGTGCGTTTCATCCGTGGTGATGCTGGATAGATACTTGCGGGCATTCAACGCTGCGGTGGCGGTGGA
>JAGKXB010000038.1 GCA_021151485.1 Oxalobacteraceae bacterium
AAATAAAAGCAGCTTAAAAACCCGTACCCATTTGGAATTGAAAACTCCTTACTTTATCCTCAGGTTTGGCATTCAAAGGCTTACCATAACTCAATTTCAAAGGCCCAATAGGAGAGACCCAACTCAAACCCAAACCAGTAGCGTAGCGTAATTCCGAGACATTCATCTTTTGTCCCTCCTGAAATACATTGCCCGCATCAAAGAATGTAAACCAACGTAAAGTACGATCATTGCTTGAACCAGGGAATGGGAACTGCAACTCAGCATTCGCGATCAAACGACTACTGCCGCCCAATGGATCACCATTTTTGTCCAAAGCACCTAATGAAGCACTATCAAACCCACGCACAGAACCTATACCACCTGCAGTAAAGTTCTTAAATATTGGATAAGGCTTACTACCTAAGCCTCGTCCATAATCAAACTCCCCTTTTAACGCCAATGTCATCGTACGGGAAATTGGCTTGAAGTATTGATGCTCATATATCGTACGGTAATACTGTAGGTCACCAACCAAACTCAATTCCAAATTAACACGTTGATAACGACCAAAAGTAGGCGCAAGAGCACTATCCCTACTATCTCGTTGCCAGGCAGCTGTTAAAGGATAGGAGTTCGTTGTTGCGGTAACACCATCACCAAAATCCTGAGCATAAGTTAAATAACGCTCAGGACTAGTCGAATTTGTTTCCACCTTTGTATGCTCAAGCCCAGCGCCAAAAAATACGGTATCCAGCTCAGAATAAGGCACACCAAACCGAATATTGCTACCACTGGTTTGAACCGTGTAATCCCCTGTGCTCACCAATGAAGGACGCGTAGTACGTAAAAACACTTCGACACTACGACTCACACCATCCTCAGTAAAGTAAGGGTTGACATGGGATAAAGCGACCGTCCGATTTAATTTACTAGTATTCACATCCAATCCAACCGTATTACCGCTACCTGCAAAATTGGTCTGCTGAATAGAACTACTGACAGTAAATTTATCACTTTGGGAAAAACCAGCCCCTACCATGAAGTTACCAGTTGGTTTTTCGGTCACTGAAACATTCACATCCACTTGATCAGCAGTACCTGGCACTTCTGGCGTTTCGATATTGACTTCTTTAAAGTACGCCAAACGGTCAACTCTATCACGGGATGTTCTAATTTTATTGCCGTCATACCAAGAACTTTCAAATTGGCGAAATTCACGCCGAATCACTTCATCCCTAGTACCCGTATTACCTGAAAAATTAACGCGCCGCACATAAACACGCTTACCTGGATCAATTAATACAGTAAATGCGACTTCCTTTTTTGCCTTATTCATTTCAGGATGGGCATTGACATTAGCAAAAGCATAACCAAAATCCCCCATGCGTTCAGAAATTTTCTTAGTGCTGTCAGCCAATTTCTCACCGGAATACACATCGCCAGTTTTTAATTGCAACAACGATTTTAATTCCGTATCACGGCCCAGCATTTCCCCTTCAAATTTAATGCCTGAAACCGTATATTTTTCACCTTCGCTAATATTGATCGTAATAAAAATATCTTTTTTATCTGGAGTAATGGAAACTTGCGTCGACTCAACCTGCATTTCAATATAACCACGATTCAGATAATAAGATTTCAATGCTTCAAGATCACCACTCAATTTTTGCTTGGAATATTGATCAGCTTTTGTATACCAAGTAAAAAAACCTGGCGTTCTCAAACTTAATACGCTCAACAATTCTTTATCTGAAAAAACTTTATTGCCGATAATATTAATTTTTCTGATTTTGGACACATCGCCCTCATCCACAGAAAAATTAATCGTGACGCGATTGCGCTCAATCGGCGTGACAGTAGTCGTAATCTGCGCGCCATATAGCCCACGAGAAAGATACTGACGTTTGAGTTCTTGCTCTGCGCGATCAATGGAAGCTTTATCGAAAATGCGCGATTCCGCTACGCCAATTTCTTTCAACGCTTTAATCAACACATCTTTTTCAAAAGTTTTAATGCCAGAAAACTCTAGTGTCGAAATGGTTGGGCGCTCTTCAATCACGACGACAAGTACATCTCCCTCGATCTCTATACGCACATCTTTAAAAAATCCTGTTGCGTATAAAGCTTTAATTGCAGCCACACTCTTTTCATCGGTAAACGTATCACCTACGCGAACTGGTAAGTAGTTAAATACCGTTCCGGCTTCAGTACGCTGGATCCCTTCCACACGAATATCTTTGACGACGAATGGATCAATCGCCCAAGCATTATTTGAAGAGAAAACCAAGGAGCATAACAATGAGGCAGAAGCTGTCGCAGCCATTACAGGGCGAAAAAAGCTTGGCATCGCAAAACGATTAGAATGTAATTTCATCAACAAAAACTTAATATTTATGGATTTTTTATAAACTTCTTATGACGTGACATCTTATCTAAATTAGCTACTCGAAACTTAAAATGAAGATGCAAGCCGAACGATATCATCGAAAATTGTAGTCATCAATCCGACAGTCCAATAATGAGCGAATTTACGACGACAAACATGTGCGAGCTAAATCACGCGCTGCCTTATCTTGCATTAATAAACTATCCAAATTGCTCATAGAGGTAGCGGGCAATTTATCCATTACCCGAGCAATTAATTGATCAATTACGCGAAAACCAATTTCACGATTTAAAAATGCCTCTACAGCCACCTCATTGGCAGCATTTAAAATTGCTGGCGCTGTGCCACCTGCTTGCAATGCCTGATATGCCAATTTAAGGCAAGGAAAACGCTCAAAATCAGGTAACTCAAAATTCAGCTGTGCTATTTGAGCCAAATCAAGCGGTGCAACGCCAGATTGTATGCGATCAGGAAAAGCTAAAGCATGTGCAATTGGCGTACGCATATCGGGCTGGCCCAGTTGGGCAATCACAGAACCATCAACATACGATACCATGGAATGAATCACGCTCTGCGGATGGATTAACACATCAATTTGACCCACCGCCACATCGAATAAATAATGTGCCTCTATGACCTCCAACCCCTTATTCATCATGGTGGCGGAATCGACTGAAATTTTCCGCCCCATCGACCAATTGGGATGCGCAACCGCTTCTTCTGGCGTGACGAACTCTAAAGTCTCTACAGCACGCTTCAAAAATGGGCCGCCGGAAGCGGTTAAGACTATCTTTGCTACACCTTGATTACGAACTTGCTGCGTTTGTTGTGTGATAGTTGAAGGTAAGCATTGAAAAATCGCATTATGTTCGCTATCAATCGGCAACAGCATGGCGCCGTTTTTTGAGACAGCATCCATAAACAATTGGCCGGACATCACCAGCGCTTCTTTGTTTGCCAACAATACCTTTTTGCCCGCATGTGCCGCCGCCAAAGTAGGTGCCAAACCAGCCGCGCCCACGATCGCAGCCATCACCGTATCGCATTCGGCTGCGCTCGCGACTTCGCACAAGGCTGCTGTGCCATAATCGACTTGTATCATTAAGCCTTTTTGCCTCAACAAACGCTGCAAAACCAGTGCTGCATCCGCAGTCCCAACAACAGCCCGTTGCGGGCGAAATTGCTCACACTGCGCAGCAAGTACCTCCACGCGGCTATGCGCAGTCAAGGCATAAACGGTATATCGTTCAGGATGCAACGCCAACACTTGCAAGGTAGAAACACCGATTGAACCTGTTGCACCTAGTACCGTAATCCGCTGCGTCATATTTTTAATGTAAGAAAGAATTCAATAAAGCCGCAAGTGGTAATACCGGAATTAAGGCATCAATACGATCAAGCACACCGCCATGTCCTGGTAACAAATGACTGCTGTCTTTCATATTGGCGCGACGTTTCAATTGCGATTCAAACAAATCCCCCACCACACTGGCAGCCACGATTAATGTCAACACCAGTATTAAGCGTAACCACCCCCAATGCGACAAAACTTTCACTACAAAAGTATCTTGCAAAACAGGAATGGACTGGCTAGCAATCACACTCACAACAGCGGTAAATAAAACCATCAGCCAACCACCCATAACACCTTCCCATGATTTTCCTGGGGAAATGGATGGCGCCAATTTGCGCTTGCCATACGCTTTTCCAGAAAAATATGCACCAATATCTGCAATCCAAACTAATGCCATTACTGATAGTAAATACAGGGCAGAATGCTGAAATAAAACAACTAAAGCAAGGAAAGCAATCAAAATAGTGAAGCTATACACTGCGTGTAATAAATGATTGCCCAACACTTTTTGCTGCCTTGGTTGTATTGATTGAATTGACTGGCCTTCTTGTGTTTCTTGTATTTTGATTGCTGGTAAACCAGTTGCCAACAATGGGGTAAGCCGTATTAACCAAATGACCGCACCGGCAAAAAACAAATAAGGAAAATAGCTTGTTTTTTGGCCCTGAATCATATTGCTCATATACAAAATATCAATGAACAATACGCTCCAAACACATGCGCCAGCAATCGGGAATTTGCTCATAAACAGGCGCTGGTTTTCCCAAATTGCCGCGCCAAAAAACAAAGTGGCGATGATGGAAAACAATACAAAGGAATGAGAAAACAAGATGGGCAGCAAAATGGCCAATAAAACCAATGCTGTAATGATGCGCGCTTTTAACATTAAGAAACCTGTGCCGCTAACTGGGCGCTAGTCCGGCCAAAACGTCTTTCGCGCTGCTGGTACGATTCAATCGCAGCATCCAAAGCCTTAGCATCAAAATCTGGCCAATAAGTTTGAGTAAAAAACAATTCTGTATACGCTAACTGCCACAAAAGAAAATTCGAAATACGCTCTTCCCCACCTGTACGGATAAATAAATCTGGCTCTGGTGCATATGCCATCGACAAATGTGGTGCCAACTCATCTTCGCTAAATGTAGTCGCTCCAGGATGCAAGGCAAGCATTTTATTGACAGCTTGCATGATGTCCCAACGTCCGCCGTAATTGGCACAAATAGTCAAAGTCAAACCCTTGTTGTTAGCAGTTTTTCGTTCTGCTTGAGCGATCATTTCTTGTAATTTTTTATCAAAACGTGTCAAATCACCTACAATTTTCAGGCGTATATTATTGGCATGCATTTTTGCAACTTCTCGCTCCAAAGCCGTCATAAATAAACGCATTAAAAGCGTCACTTCATCGGCCGGGCGACGCCAATTTTCCGAACTGAAAGCGAAAATCGTTAGATACTCCACGCCTCGTGTGGTACTCGCTTCGACAATCTTTCTAACCGCTTCCACGCCTTGGGCATGACCTGCCACGCGTGGCAAAAAACGTTTAGTCGCCCAACGACCATTGCCATCCATGATGATGGCAATGTGGCGTGGTACCGAAAGCGTATCCGGCACAGCTTGCGTTGAACTGAGAAATGTCATGTAAAAATAAAAAAGTAAAAATTAAATTTACGTCAAACCGTCAAAATTTCTTTTTCTTTATCAACAATAATCTTATCGACATCCGCAACAAATTTATCAGTTAATTTTTGAATCTCATCTTGAGAACGACGCTCCTCGTCCTCGGAACAAGCTTTGTCTTTCAATAGTTTTTTTAATGCTTCATTGGCATCACGACGCACATTCCGAATAGAAATTTTTGCATCTTCCGCTTCCCCCTTAACCAATTTCACCATTTCTTTACGGCGCTCTTCATTTAAAGGTGGCATAGGGACGCGAATCATTTCTCCTTGCGTCGAAGGATTGAGACCAAGGTCTGCATCGCGTATGGCTTTTTCAACCACGCTTAACATTTTCTTTTCCCAAGGCTGTACACCTAATGTACGTGCATCAATCAATGTCACATTTGCAACTTGAGTCAGCAAAGTTGGATTGCCATAATATTCAACCTGCACATGATCCAAGATACCTGTATGCGCCCGCCCAGTACGCACTTTAGCAAGATTGGCTTTTAAAGCTTCAATCGATTTATGCATTCTTTGTTCGGTATTTTTTTTAACTTCGCTAGTACTATTTATACTCATAAAACTTTTCCTTTTAAGCTAACTTTGAAGGCAATTTTTAAAGCAATTTTTAACCGTTTATACGTGAACTAAAGTACCTTCATCTTCACCCATGACAACTCTTTTCAGAGCACCAGGTTTAATAATAGAAAAAACTTTAATGGGCAATTTTTGATCACGGCAAAGTGCGAAAGCCGTTGCATCCATGACTTGTAAATGCTTGGAAATAGCCTCGTTGAATGTAATCGTCGAATAACGTGTTGCATTCGGATCTTTTTTCGGATCAGCGGTATAAACCCCGTCTACTTTCGTTGCTTTCAGAACAATTTCAGCGCTGATCTCAGAACCACGTAGAGCAGCTGCAGTATCAGTAGTAAAAAATGGATTGCCCGTCCCGGCTGCAAATACGACAACCTTGCCCTCTTCTAAATATTGCAATGCTTTAGGGCGCACATACGGCTCTACGATTTGCTCAATGCTGATAGCGGACATAACACGAGCAGTGATACCAACATGACGCATCGCATCGGCTAAAGCGAGAGAATTCATGACCGTCGCCAACATCCCCATATAATCAGCCGTCGCGCGATCCATGCCTTGAGCACCTGGTGCGACACCGCGGAAGATATTGCCACCACCAATGACAATCGCCAATTCCACACCTAAATTTGCCACCTCAGCGACATCATTAACCATCCGATCAATAGTTGCGCGATTAATACCATATGGATCATCCCCCATCAAAGCCTCGCCAGAGAGCTTGAGAAGAACACGCTTATAAATGGGTTTTGCCATGAATGAACTCCTTGTGATTAAAAAACGGGCCTTTCGGCCCGCTTTGACTACTTATTGTCACGCATCAGTAACTCAATACTTTTCAACGCTTTATCTGTAACAAAAATTTGCAAAAAAACATTGAACGATACTGATAAACAACGCAACACGTAGCACACAATACTTACAACTTACAATTTTTATGCTTGTTTAGCTGCGGCTACTTGTGCAGCAACTTCTGCAGCAAAATCATCTTGTTTCTTTTCAATACCTTCACCCACGACATACATGGTGAAAGATTTGACGCTTGCATTTGCCGCCTTTAACATTTGCTCAATTGTTTGCTTGTCATTCTTAACAAACGGCTGATTCAACAACGACACTTCTTTCAAGTATTTTTGTACCGAACCATCAACCATTTTTGCAACGATATCTGCTGGCTTGCCTGATTCAGCTGCCTTTTGTTCAGCAATTGAGCGCTCTTTTTCAATTAAATCAGCAGGTACTTGCTCGGCGGATAAAGAAACTGGTTTCATTGCAGCAACATGCATAGCCACGTCTTTACCAACTTGTTCGTCCGCTGCGTTGAAAGCGACCATGACACCAATGCGTGTGCCGTGCAAATAAGCAGCCAATTTATCGCCAGCAGTTTCAAAACGGGAGAAACGACGAATCGACATATTCTCACCAATACGCCCCACCAACGCTGCGCGTTGTTCTTCTACTGTTTTGCCATCCAATGGCAAAGCGGACAACGCTGCGACATCCGCTGGATTGTTTTCAGCGACCAATTTGGCGCATGCATTTGCCAAAGCGAGGAATTCATCATTTTTAGTAACGAAATCAGTTTCACAGTTCACTTCAACCAATGCACCAACACCATTGGCGATGTAGGTCGCCACAACGCCTTCAGCAGCGATACGGGAAGAAGCTTTGGAAGCCTTGCTACCCAATTTCACACGCAACAACTCCTCCGCTTTGTCCATATCGCCATTGGCTTCGGTCAATGCTTTTTTACACTCCATCATAGGCGCGTCAGTTTTCGCGCGTAACTCACCCACCATCGCTGCAGTAATTGCCGCCATGCTTTTCTCCTAACTTATTTATTACATTTTAAAAATACTTATTTATATTTTTAAAAATTGATTGTCTTTTAGAAAAAGGGGCGAACTATTGCTCCTCGCCCCTTTCCTTCACATTAAAAACCAAAACTTAAATTCAAATTAGCTTCAAATTTAAATCCTGATTTAAATTTTATTAAGCCTGACCTTCGACTTCGACGAAGTCATCATCACCAGCATCACCCTTGATGGCCTCAACCACATCATTCACCGCATTAGCACGCCCTTCAAGAATTGCATCTGCCACACCACGAGCGTACAAAGCGATCGCCTTGGATGAGTCGTCATTACCTGGAATAACGTAAGTCACACCTTCAGGTGTGTGGTTAGTATCAACAACACCAATAACTGGAATACCTAATTTTGCAGCTTCAGTAATCGCACCTTTGTGGTAACCAACGTCAACCACGAAAATTGCATCTGGAACGCCACCCATATCCTTGATACCGCCAATTGCTTTTTGCAATTTGACTATTTCGCGTTGAAACATCAAGGCTTCTTTTTTGCTCAATTTATCAACAGAACCATCTTCTAGGGATGTTTCCATTTCTTTTAAACGCTTGATGGAAGTTTTGATTGTTTTGAAGTTGGTCAACATACCGCCCAACCAACGCTGATCAACATAAGGAACACCAGCGCGTTGCGCTTCAGCAGCAATGATTTCACGTGCTTGACGTTTGGTACCGACCATCAACACAGTACCGCGGCTGGCGGATACTTGACGGATGTACTTCATTGCCTCCTGGTACATGCCCAGGGTTTTTTCCAAATTAACAATATGAATTTTATTGCGCTGTCCAAAAATGAACTGCGCCATTTTTGGGTTCCAAAAACGAGTTTGATGACCAAAATGGACACCAGCTTCCAGCATTTCACGCATAGTAACGGACATAGTTTCTCCAGGGTTAGGTCTGGAATCCGATCAGCCACTCTAAAGAGCACCCTTTTTGAACGGATTCGCGAGTTTAACGATTGATATATTTTCGTACTTACACCGCGTAGCCAACAATCGACCACCTTGGTTTAAGTAACCCAGGATTGTACCTTAATTTTTACAATTCTTTCAAGGGGACTTTGCGCCAGATATCTCTATACGCGTTTATGCGTATATTGCATGAAAGGCTTATAATTTCCGGCTGCGTTTTTCTTTAATTTTTACTTTTACTGATTGCGATTTCCTCATGTCTTCTTCTATTTCCATTAAAACTGCTGATGATATTAAAGGCATGAGGATAGCCGGCAGGCTGGGGGCTGAAGTACTGGATTACATCACCCCCTTTGTTAAACCCGGCATCACCACTGGTGAACTGGATCGTCTTTGCCATGAATATATGGTAAATGTACAAAATACCATTCCAGCGCCACTCAATTATTGTCCTCCTGGCTATACGCCTTATCCAAAATCGATTTGCACCTCGGTTAACGACGTCATTTGCCACGGCATTCCTGGTGACAAAGTGCTGAAGAACGGCGATGTTGTCAATATTGATGTCACCGTCATCAAAGATGGTTACCACGGCGATACCAGTCGTATGTTTTTTGTTGGCGAGCCTTCCATCCTGGCCAAACGCTTAAGCGCTATTACTTTTGAATGTATGTGGTTAGGAATTGCAAAGATCAAACCTGGTGCGTATCTAGGTGACATTGGGTATGTCATTCAACAACATGCAGAAAAAGCTGGCTACAGTGTGGTCCGAGAATTTTGTGGTCATGGCATCGGCAAAATTTTTCATGAAGAACCACAGGTATTGCATTATGGTCGCCCGGGCACGTTGGAAAAATTAGAAGCAGGTATGATTTTTACTGTCGAACCGATGATTAATGCTGGTCGCCGGGAAATTCGTGAAATGAACGATGGTTGGACGATCAAAACCAAAGATCGCAGCCTTTCTGCACAATGGGAACATACCGTTCTTGTAACAGAAACAGGATATGAAGTATTGACCACATCGCAAGGTACGCCTGCTGCCCCTGATTTGATTAAAACCAGCCATTCCGCTGCTTAAGTTCCATGCTTTCACTCGCATGCGAACTGAAAAGAAAGCTTAAAACAGAAAAAGAAGCTGCCATCGGCATTTTTCAAACTGATGGCAAGCCTGAAAAATTACTGCGCACCTTGCGCCAAAATGTTGATGCTGCTCTAACACAAGCCTGGCAGGCGCTAACCCTTCCTATCGACGTGGCTTTGGTAGGTGTAGGTGGATATGGGCGTGGTGAGTTGTTTCCTCATTCCGATGTCGATGTCTTAATCCTCATTCCCGCCAAACCTGATGCATCACTACAAACCAAACTCGAGCAATTAGTCCAACTCTTTTGGGATTTGGGCCTGGAAATTGGTCATAGCATACGCACCATAGACGAATGCTTAAGCGAATCAGCCGCCGATATCACGATCCAAACTTGCTTATTGGAAGCACGCTTGGTGACAGGTAGCCTGGAGTTATTTCAGAACTTGCAAAAAAACTACGCTGCCGCCATCAATGCCCAAGCATTTTTTCAAAAGAAAATGCTGGAAATGCATCAGCGCCATGCGAAATATGAAGATACGCCTTATAGCCTGGAGCCAAACTGCAAGGAAAGCCCAGGCGGTTTGCGTGATTTACAAGTCATTTTGTGGGTAGCAAAAGCGGCAGGCTTGGGAAATTCCTGGCGTGAATTGGCACAACGCGGTTTGATTACGTTGGCTGAAGCGCGCCAGTTAATGGAAAAAGAACGGGCATTTAAAGATATTCGCGTGCGCTTGCATATTCACACTGGCAGGCGCGAAGATCGTCTGGTGTTTGACGTGCAAACACCGATTGCAGAAACCTTGGGCTTTAAAACGACGAGCAACGAATCCAACATCCGGCGTGCTAGTGAATATTTGATGCAGCGTTATTACTGGGCAGCAAAAGTAGTCAGTCAACTCAATATCATCTTGTTGCAAAATATTCAGGCGCAACTTTTCCCACAAGCCGAAAATCCGCAAGTCATCAATCCACGTTTTAATGCGGTGAATGGCTATATCGACATTCAACAAGACGACGTTTTTGAAGCCACGCCGTCTTCCATGTTGGAAGTATTTCTGTTGATGTCGCAGCATGCAGAACTAAAAGGCATGACTGCTCGCACCTTGCGTGCACTCTGGCATGCGCGACTGAAGATTGATGGCGATTTTAGGCGTAATCTCAACAATCGATCGCTGTTTTTAGAAATCATTCAAGCGCCGCAAGGGATTACACACGCCTTACGACGCATGAATCAAACCGGGATTTTGGGGCGTTATTTGCCCAATTTCCGCCGCATTATTGGGCAAATGCAGCATGACCTTTTTCATGCGTATACCGTCGATCAGCACATCTTGATGGTGGTGCGCAATGTGCGTCGCTTTACCATGACGGAACATGCGCACGAATATCCTTTTTGCAGCCAATTAATGGCTAATTTTGCGCGCCCTTGGTTGCTGTATATTGCCGCCCTGTTTCATGACATTGCTAAGGGACGCGGTGGTGATCATTCCAAATTAGGCATGGTCGATGCCAAACAATTTTGTGATGAGCATGGCGTCGCTGCCGAAGACACCGATTTAATCGTCTTTCTGGTTGAACATCATTTAACGATGTCGCACGTGGCGCAGAAAAAAGACTTATCTGACCCGGAAGTCATACAGGATTTTGCGAAAGTCATTCGCAATGAGCGTTACCTCACCGCTCTGTATTTACTGACTGTGGCTGACATACGCGGCACCAGTCCCAAGGTGTGGAATGCATGGAAAGGCAAGTTGCTGGAGGATTTATACAAGCTGACATTCAGAGTACTAGGCGGTGAAGTCTCCTCAACCGACAAAGAATTAATCAACCGACAGCAACAAGCGTTGGCGACGATTCGATCAGCTGGTTTGGCGGACGATGCGCATCAGACTTTTTGGGCGAAACTGGATGTCGCCTATTTTTTGCGCCACGATGTCAGCGACATTGCCTGGCAAACGCTCTCTTTTTACGATCAGGTAAATAGCCATTGTCCAGTTGTGAAATGTCGCCCTTTATCGACTGGAGAAGGCTTGCAAATTGCCACTTACGTTCAAGATCAGCCGGATTTATTTGCACGTATTTGCAGTTATTTTGCGGCCAAAAATTTCAGCATTCTGGAAGCTAAAATCCATACGACCACACATGGTTATGCGCTGGATACTTTTTTGATTACCGAGCATGCATTTGCAAACAATTATCCCAATATCATTCCTTTGATCGAGCATGAATTAACCGAACTGCTGCAATCGCAACAACCATTGCCTGCTCCTGCCAAAACGCGTTTATCACGCTTATCGCGGACTTATCCCATCATCCCGACCGTCGACTTACGTCCTGATGAACGTGGTCAGTACTATTTGTTATCGATTTCTGCCAATGACCGGAATGGGTTGCTATATGCAATTGCCAAGGTACTTATAAAATATAAAGTTAGCCTGCATACTGCCAAAATCATGACGCTGGGTGAGCGCGTGGAAGACGTGTTTTTGGTCGATGGCGCCATATTGAATAATCCGCGCAACCAAATTGCGTTAGAAACAGATTTATTAGAAGCAATCCGTATTTAAAATTTACTTCATATTTATTGATTATTTTTTACCATGACTGAACCTCTCCGCCTCTCAAAACGCATGTCTGAACTGGGTCTTTGCTCAAGACGTGAAGCCGATGAATGGATTAGCAAAGGCTGGGTTCGCGTTGATGGCAAAGTGGTGTCTGAATTAGGCAGCAAAGTCCTGCCTAATCAACGCATTACCATTGAACGCCAAGCCAGTGCGCAACAATCCAAACGCGTCACAATTTTGATCAACAAACCTATGGGTTACGTCAGTGGTCAGGCAGAAGATGGTTATACACCTGCCGTCGCACTGATCAAACCAGAATCACGCTGGAAAGAAGATAAAGCGCAAGAATCGTTTCATCCAACGCAACTACGTAATCTGGTTCCTGCCGGACGCTTGGATATTGATTCGGTTGGATTATTAATCCTGACGCAAGATGGACGCATTGCAAAACAATTAATCGGCCAAGATACCGAGGTAGAAAAAGAATACCTAGTCCGTGTGCGCTATACCAAACCGGGAAAACTCCCCGACGCGCAGCTTCAGCGCTTAAACCATGGCCTGTGGATGGATGGCAAACCGCTGCTGCCAGCCAAAGTGCGCTGGCAAAACGAAGATCAATTAAGCTTCACGCTACGTGAAGGGAAAAAAAGGCAAATACGGCGTATGTGCGAAGCGGTCGATTTAAAAGTGTTGAGTCTAAAACGTGTTCGAATTGGACGCATCACGCTGGGTAATTTACCCGTGGGTGAGTGGCGGTATTTGCGTCCTGAGGAGAGGTTTTAGTTAAGTATGCATTCCCACGCACGAGCGTGGGAACGAGTGTATTAGCCACCACACTCAGCACCGTCGTCCCCGAATGCGTTGGTCGGGGATCTAGTGGTTTTTTAGTAAGCGACAACGAAAGACACTGGGTTCCCGCCTAAAACCACGGGAACGACGAGGGAATCTTAATTAAATTTACTACGACGACGGGCTGGCCCCGTTGCGGCAAATCCAAATGCGGTTTGCAAAGGATCAGGCTGGCGACTACGCGTTGGTTTTTGCGAATGGCGCCCGGGCTTTTTATCTTGTGCAAAAGTTGGCTGTCCATCGACTCTTTGTCCCGTGCCTCTTCTTCCGCTTGGCTGCCCTTGATTGCCTGAAGTTCTATCGAATCGACCACCGTTACTATTTCCACCTTCTATACGATTACCGTTGACTTTGCGCCCTTGGTATTCGCCTTGACCTTTAGAGGATGAAGATTGCGACTGAGCAGCCATTTTCTCCAACCCACTGATGCGCAACAAATCACGTACCGCGTTTTCTTCCAGCTCTTCCCAACGGCCACGTTTTAAATTTTGTGGCAAGGTCATCACGCCATAGCGGGTACGAATCAGGCGTGACACCGTCAAACCAACGGCTTCAAACATACGACGCACTTCACGATTACGCCCTTCACCAATGGTCACGCGATACCACTTGTTCACGCCCTCGCCACCACCATCCACGATTTTTGAGAACTGCGCCATGCCATCGTCCAACTCAACACCATTCAACAATTTTTGACGCATGCCTTCTTCCAACTCACCTAATGTGCGAACCGCATATTCGCGATCGATCCCATAACGTGGATGCATCAAACGATTGGCCAAATCACCGGAATTGGTAAATAACAATAAACCTTCCGTATTGAAATCTAGACGACCAACCGCTAGCCATTTCGATACTTTCATGGTTGGTAAACGATCGAATACAGAAGGACGTCCATCAGGATCGTTATGGCTCACAATTTCACCGGCAGGTTTGTGGTAAACCAACACACGTGGCGGGCGCTTGCTGATTTTGCGTTGAATCAATTTCCCGTTAATTCGCACTTGATCGGTAGGAAGAATGCGCTGGCCGATATGTGCTGGCTCGCCATTGACGGACACACGCCCAGCAATAATCAACTCTTCCATATCCCGACGGGAACCTAATCCTGCTTCAGCTAATACTTTATGCAATTTAGGCGCTTCCTCAGCACTGAGATCACGTCGACCATTTTTGCCTTGCGACGCACGAGGATTCCGCCCGTCCTTGCTTTTTGTTTCAACCGTAGCAGTGGATGAGTGATCAAATGCCTCGGATGTCACAAATGAAAACACGGCATCGGCATCCATAGGATCAGATTGCTGTGAAGACGGACGCATGGGCTGCTTACTAGAATGCGTAGCATTAGCAGAACCTGAGGGCCTTTTCTTCCTTTTATTTCCTATAGCAGAAAAATTTTTTTTCGTATTTTTTGCGTTATCGACGTTGCTGACATTACCGGGATGATTGGTACTACCAACATCGACCACATCCACCACATTGGAAGGATTGGAGGGATTGGCAGCACTCACTGTATTGCGTTGCACATCGTCATTAAATGTATTCATTTTTTTGTTTTTTGCCTGTGACAATCCGATGCAATATGGATTATTTACATTGCATCGAGTTAAAAAATAAAATTAGATAGATGAAATATTAATTACTTAACATTGATACATTGACAGAATGAGCGGCAAGCGCATCAACGCTTTGGCTGTCAACAAATTGTTGCAATGGTGGCAACTGACCCAAAGACTTCAAACCAAGATCATCCAAAAATTGCTTAGTAGTAGCAAACAACGCCGGGCGTCCAACAACATCCCGATGCCCAACCACATCGATCCAACCACGATCCTCTAATAGTTTGATGATTTGAGAATTTACCGTAACACCCCTGATTTCTTCTATATCACCGCGTGTAACAGGTTGGCAATAAGCAATAATCGCCAGCGTTTCTAAACTTGCCCGTGAATATTTCGGCGGCTTTTCTGGATTGAGTCGATCAAGATATACTTTCATTTCTGGTCGACTTTGAAAACGCCACCCAGTCGACAAGTTGACCATTTCAATCCCTTTATTGGCCCATTCATTACGCAATTCTTCAAGCAATAATGTAATGGTCGCTTCGTTTATTGCGCCATTATCACTATTATCACTAGTCATACCCGTAGCATCTTCGCTATACAATTTTTTCAAATCATGAATAGCCAACGGCGCGTTGGCGCATAACAAAGCAGTTTCGAGGATTTTTTTTGCCTCAGCAATATTCATTAAGTACGGGTCTTGCGTAATTAGATATTTAACAAATATTACGCTGCTCACATTACGCGATGAAGAGCACTGACCGATTGCCTATCCGTAATATTTGTATCGTATGCCAGAAGAAACAGTAAACAAGCAGACAAACACGTACTGTTTTTCTTAATGTGTGAATGAACTAGGGCGCGATTATATACAACACTGTAAATAATCTGCAACCCTTACCTACTTATTACCTATTTCAAACCTATCTATTGCTTATTGAGTATTTTTCACTCAAATCGCAACGTTTTAACGCCTTCTGGCGTTCCCAATAAGCAAATATTGGCGGCCCGTTGCGCAAACAAACCCACCGTGACGACACCAACAATATCGTTAATTTGCCTTTCCATTTCTGCTGGGTGAGAGATCGTTAAACCCACAACATCAATGATGATATTACCGTTATCAGTTAGCACCGCTTTGCCCTCTTTTACACGCAAACGCGGCTCACCACCCAAGGTTGCCAATTTACGTGTTACGACTGCTTCTGCCATTGGAATGACCTCAACCGGCAAGGGGAAACTTCCTAAGGTTTGCACCAACTTTGAACCATCTGCAATGCAAATAAAATACTCAGCAACAGAGGCCACAATTTTCTCACGCGTCAATGCCGCGCCACCACCTTTGATCATTGCGCCTTGATAGGTGATTTCATCTGCACCATCAATGTACACCGACATGTAATCGACTTCGTTTAAATCAAACACAGCAATCCCATGTGAACGCAAACGCGCAGCGGTCGCTTCAGACGATGCAACCGCACCTTTGATGCGATGCTTGATTTTGGCTAATTCATCAATAAAAAAATTGGCTGTTGAACCGGTGCCAACGCCAATAATTTCATCGTCCACCACATAATCGATCGCAGCGCAGGCAACAGCTCGTTTTAATTCGTCTTGAGTCATGTTAATTTTTCAGGGCTAAAAATGGAAAAACGGTATTTTAGCAGCGCTTATTGCTTAATAATTACTGAATATTTATCACTTACCAACCCTCAGGACACTTTATGCTGCGAAAAATAACTACCATTATTATTTTCACCTTACTCATTATTGGCGCCGGATTTTCTTTTTGTGTTTACACAAAACAGCACAAAGCAAGCAATATACAAACCACACAAACCACACTCACCGTTCATCTTCAATCCCCTGTGTTTTATGTAAACAAACAAGGCAAATCCTTCGAAGCTCTCTACGGATCGCTATCTGACAACAGCTTGCAGTTTGTCAAAATCACCACACCTGATGGTAAAAAATATACCTTGCCCCAGGTACTGTCTGGCTCTGGTGCACGTTACACCGACGATAGAGAAATCGTGTGGTGGGAACATCATGGCGTCATACGTCTTGATATTCGAGATGAAAAAGGTGGGTGGAAGGAAGGGTATGAAGAGTTAACAAAACAGGATAAAAAGTCACTATCAAACCTAACAAGCTAAAACCCATAAACGACAAAGTAAAGAAAATTATTTACTCTGACTATAACTTGGTGCAACATTTGCAATTAGTGCACAATAGACAACATTGTTGATGTGTCACTATTTTGATTAATTTAATTTGGCATTTCATGACAAAGTAATAGAAAAATCGACATCATCTATTAACCAAAACCTCATTCACACATGCCCCCTATCATGCTGACTGCACGTTTCTCATCCTTTTTCCGCTGGTCTTATCAAAACAATGGACTCTCTACTGTGGACTTGCAATTAGCTACCCGTATGAAGGAAGGACGTTGTACTCCAGCAGATGAAGCAAGACTCAACACTCTTTTAGCATCGCCAGAAGGCAAGACATTTTTTGAAAATCCAACCGTACAACGTAAATTAGTCAAACGGGTACTAGATGGAATGCTGACCGACCAGCGGGTTTTAGAGAGATTAAAGGATTGTCCTGTTTGCCTAACGGAAGACGAGCAAATCGATTTGATAAGAAACAGAACAGGGGTGATTATCCATCTTTCGCCTGAGCGATGTGCTGAGATAGGATTTGTGTTGCGTTTTTTCTGTTCCGACCAACAAGTAGCATTGCGCTTATTGAATAGCCACTTAGTATTGCCTGAGGCAAGAGTGGAATCTATCTCTAACGCCCTACATCAAAAACATCAAGAGGGCGTAGCATTTGAAACAATCGCCAATAGAATGATGGACTCAACTCTTCATCCATGGAAAGTGCTGAGTAATGAGCAATTAGCGCAAGCTATTCTCGATAAAACCGAAAATCAGCTTGAGAGACAGCAATTTGAAACAATGTTGGCTTCTGATAAGGAGCGCGTAACATTTTTTAATGCTTCCGCGGTGCAAGTCATGATAGTAGAAGCCTTGTGTAATGGAAGGCAAATTGATCCAGGCATGCTTGTTGGTTTGCAACATTGCGCCCCGAATTTACCGCGTGATAATCAACGACAACTTGCAAAGGCAATGCATAGCGGCAAGTTCGCCACTGCTTCTCCCGTACTGCAGACAGTCGCGCAGAATCTGACGCTCTTTACCGATCCAGAGGCGCAACGAACAGTGGCGAGGGCGATATATGATCGCCAATTTGGCACTGATTCTGCTGTGCTCCTGGCAATTGCTCAACATTTGGCGACTTTTACTGATCCACAAGCGCAACGAACGATTGCATGGGCAATTTGTGCGCGCCAATTTGGCACTGATTCTGCTGTGCTCCTGGCAATTGCTCAACATTTGGCGATTTTTATCGATTCAGAAGCGCAACGCCTAATTGCAGAGGCAATTTATGCGCGCCAATTTGGCACTGATTCTGCTGTACTGCAGGCAGTTGCTCAACATCTGTCCATCTTTACCGATCCAGAAATGCAATACTTGATTGCAGAGGCAATTCAAAATGGCAAATTTGGCACTAATCCAGCTGCGCTTCAGGTGGTCGCTCAGAATCTATTTATCTTTACCGATCCAACAGCACAACAAATGATTGCAAAGGCAATTTATGAGCACAAATTTGGCACTGATCCAGATGTACTCAACGCAATATTAAAAACCATCCCTCAGTTGCTAGCGTTGCTGGATACACAAACAATCATTGGCCTTGTTTCAGTATCTACCCTTTCTGTTGCTGAAAAAATAGAAGCGCTACGTGAAAGAAAACTCTCTTTAGATTTGTCCGCTACAACACTTGGCATTCCAGAAGAAGATTTACCCAACTTATTTGGTGCCAAAGCTTATTTAGGTAGTGAAATCAAAACGTTGTTGCCACCCCATTTTCCTGATGCAACCGAAGATGGCATCGACTCAGTTTGTGAGGATAATCTTGAATATGCCATCCAAATCCATCACCAACAGCTCATTTTGTATCCTTTTTGATATCAATCAGTTCCAGCATGCTAACGTGATCCGATTTGTCACAGAAACCTTGATGGCACCTTTGGTAGAACGTCACGCTGAGCTCGCGAACAAAATGCGCGGCATCATGCAAGCTTCGATTGTTGCACAGGGGGATTACATCACCATTGCACATACTCCCGAAGAGGATTCGGCCATCAAAGATCAAATGAATGCTTTGTGCGATACAGAGGACATAAGAACAAGTTCCACCACAGCAGTTGATACGTTTCTTGCCAGTTTGACGCCTGAGGACAAACGGACTGTTTTGCCTAGATTAGCCGTGTTGCTAGGCACGATGGCGAAACAAGGGGTGTTGGGGTATCACCATGGTGATGATGATAATAATCAAGCGAATACCTTGTTGTATTTGTTAGCGTCGCATTGCTTCCATCAATTACGAGACAATCCTGGCATTGTATTCCCAGAAAATTTTCACCAAGATTTGAATCAAGGTATTTGCATTGAATCGTTAACTAATAGTTTGGTTATTGCTAATGACGGTGTTTTTAATGACGTGTTTGCTACGCGTTGAATTTTGTTGAATTTAAGAAGCTGTTGCACACGAAGTTAATGATGTCAAATTTAGCACTGACATAGTTCAATTTAGGGTTGAAATAAAATGCATATCATCTTCATAGCATGGATTTATGTCGTGTTAATGATGTCTCTGACTGAGTCATCCCTCACCGCCGGAGTTATCACTTTTTTAGCGTACTGCGTATTGCCTTTGGCAATCATTCATTACATTACGAATGGCAAACAGCGTAAACAACGTAAACACCAAAACCAACAAAAATTTAAGCAAGCTCAACAAACTCAGCAAGAACAATCAAAAAAGCCGCAACCACCTATTTAATCCAAATCACCGTCGCCATCCGCCCCGTCGTCTTATCCCGACGATAGGAATAAAAATCCTGTGCATTCGTCATCGTGCAAAAATTGCCACCATACACAAGATTAATACCAACATTTTGTAATCGCATCCGAGCCAGCATGTAAATATCTGCCAGATACTTACATGCTGAAATAGGTTTGAACGCTTGTTGTGCTTTGGCATCCTGATGCGTGAATGCTTGAAAAACGTCTTCACCCACCTCAAACTGTTGAGCGCTAATGGCTGGCCCCAGCCATACCATGATTTCGCCAGCACCAGCTTCCCGCATACGCATGACCGTGTTTTCCAGCACACCTTCTACCAAACCACGCCAACCCGCATGGGCATTAGCGACTACCTGACCAGCCGTATCGCAAAACAAGACTGGCAAACAATCCGCCGTTTGTATCGCACACACCACGCCACTTTGTGTCGCAAAACTGGCATCCGCTTCTGGCACGGCATTGATTTCCACCCTGGCTGCATCGACCACAGCCGTACCATGCACTTGCGTCAACCACACTGGCTCAGATGGCAAAAAAGTCCGCAGCAACGCGCGATTTTGTCGCACGTGCTGCCATTCATCCCCAACATGCAGCGCCACATTGAATCCCCCCTCACCCAAGCCATTGTCATACGGCGCTGTGCTAAAACCACCTTGGCGTAACGTGGTAAAGGCAACAATATTTTTAGGTGCATCGATCCAGTCAGGGGTGATTATTTGCATAAAACATCCATGTCTTTCTCATTCATCCCAATACCAGCGCGCGCAATCAACTCCGAAAAATCCGTCGCCAATGGCACTGTCCATTCAGCAAATTTTGCCGTTGCAGGATGGGATAAACCTAATCGATAGGCTTGTAAGGCCTGACGCGGGAACACATGCGCCAAATGCTGCTTTCCATACAAAGCATCACCCACCAACGGAAACCCCAAAGACAGCATATGTACTCTGATTTGGTGCGTACGCCCTGTTTCTAATTGACAACGAATCAGACTGACCGGTTTACCATCTAAAAGGCCCGTTGCAAGCCGCTGATAATGTGTAATCGCAGGTTTTGCAGTCGCATTTTCCGACACCGCCATCTTGATCCGATCACGCGGATGTCGCCCCATAGCCGCATTAATCGTGCCGTTTAATTGTGGCAAGCCCCATACCAAAGCCAAGTATTCTCGTTTGACAGTACGTTCCTGCAATTGACGCACCAGTTCTGTATGCGCTTGCAAGGTTTTAGCAATCACCATCAAACCACTCGTATCTTTATCCAGGCGATGCACAATTCCGGCACGTGGCACGCCAGCAATGGCGGGATAATGTTGCAACAAACCATTTAGGAGTGTGCCAGACCAATTCCCGGCAGCCGGATGCACAACCAAACCAGCAGGTTTATTGATGACGATGATGCTTGTATCTTCATGCACGATCGCTAAGTCCATGCTTTCAGCAACATAGGCTTTATCTTCAGGTGCAGCTTGTGGAAGGATGACAATTTTTTCATCACCATAGCTCAGCATTTTGGTGCGAGCGAGCTGATCATTAACAGTAACAAATCCCGCCTCTATCCATTGTTGAATACGACTACGAGAAAATTGCGGCACACGCTTTGAAATCACTTTATCCAATCGCTCACCGCAAGCATCTTCATGTAATTGCAAAACGATGGGTTGCATTTCTGTTACTTCCGAGCTCTCTCCTTCTTCCATGTCATTAACATCAATATATTCAACAGATTCCATATATTTCATACATTCCATATTTATTCTTCAATATTGATCGCTTCGCACAATCGCCTGCCATATTTGGCGTTGAGGTTACGATCACAAATCCCATCGGCTATAATCAGCCTCTTTGTGCTACTCCACTATTTATCCACTATTTATTGTGCTGTTTAGCGGCCATTTACATTATCCATTACCAAACGTCATGCAAAAAAAATCATTAAAAATCACTCTTTTATTTGTTTTTACCTTAGGGTTATCTGCATGCGGTTTGTTGCCCGAAGCAACGGATGAGACAAAAGCTTGGTCTGACTCAAAATTATACGCTGAGGCACACGATGAATTAACGACTGGCAATTATGACAAGTCGATTCAATATTTTGAAAAACTAGAAGCACGCTACCCCTTTGGCCTTTATGCACAACAAGCTCAAATAGAAATGGCTTATGCCTACTATCGACAAGGTGAGCAAGCACAAGCATCGGCTGCGGTGGAGCGCTTCATCAAATTGCATCCTAACCATCCAAGGATGGATTACATGTTGTATTTGCGTGGTTTAATTTCTTTTAATGACAGAGTCAGTGCATTGAATTTCATCTACGCCCAAGATCCGACTGAGCGCGACCAAAAAGCAACGCGCATGGCATTTGATGGATTCAAACAATTAGTCGAACGCTTTCCCAAAAGTATTTACACACCAGATGCCACTGCGCGCATGCAATATTTGCTTTACGCGATGACACAATATGAAGTGCATGTGGCCAGGTTTTATTATCGACACAATGCTTATTTGGCCGCAATCAATCGCGCACAATCTCTTATTAATGATTATCGTGACTCACCTGCAGTAGAAGAAGCACTATTCATCATGATGAATTCTTACGATAAATTGGGATTAAAAGACTTGCGTGACGATACGGAACGCGTCTTTAAGAAAAACTTTCCTGATAGCAAACTGATCAAAAACGACAACAATAAAAATAACAAAAATAATAAAAATAATAAAAACACCAATCCATGGTGGAAAATTTGGTAGTGTATTTACAACGACACTACCGATGATGACAGATTGCACATGCAGTATTACGTGCAATCTTAATACTGCTCCACTCCATGGTCAGCGCATTCAGCAACTGCAAGCGCCCAGTTAATGAGACGCCAACCTTCATCAGCAACTTCAACGCTTCCGCCGCCTGCATTGCACCAATAATACCGACTAGCGGCGAAAAAACACCCATGCTAGAACACAGCACTTCTTCAAAATGCTGATCTTCTGGAAATAAGCAGGCATAACAAGGGGAAGTCGCATCACGTGTATCAAAAACGCTGATTTGACCATCCAACTTTAAAGCAGCACCAGAAACCAAAGGAACGCCATGCATCACACAGGCACGATTCACTGCATGGCGGGTAGCAAAATTATCACTACAATCGAGCACAACATCGGCATGTGCGACTAAGGCATGCAAGCGCTCATTTTTCGCCTTTTCAGCTAAGGCAATGACATGTACTTCGGGATTAATTTGACGCAACGCCTGCTGGGCAGAATGGGCTTTTAATTGACCAATCCGATCGGTTGTGTGCAAAATTTGGCGCTGTAAATTGCTTAAATCGACCGTATCGTGATCCACCAGAGTCATAGTACCTACACCGGCTGATGCCAGATAATAAGCGGCGGGTGAACCTAAACCACCAGCACCAATCACCAAAACATGTCCCGCCAATATTTTTGCCTGGCCTTCAATTCCAATTTCATCTAGCAAAATATGGCGGGAATAACGTAATAGCTGGTGATCATTCATGAGTTATTTCGACGTGCCGCCTTTTTTCTCTACACTCTCTTTTTCTTTCGCAGAATCTTGCGCATCGTCTTTTTTGGATGCTTCTTTTACTTTTGACAATTGCACTGGCAAGCCTTTTAAATGATTTAAAGCTTGTGCTAGCTGGAAATCTTCTTTACTACCGTATTCCAGTGGTTTTCGCTTTCTTTCAAGTGCAATAAGGCGCTGCTCTTCTTCCAATTCGTCACGTTTTGTCGCTGTTTCAGCTTTTTTATCAGTGTCATTAATTAAATGCTTTTGCAAATCGACTTCACGTGTACGCAAGCTGTTCAAGCCATCACCATCTTTGTACTCATCCACCATCAAATCGGGAACAATACCTTTCGCTTGAATAGAACGACCACTCGGTGTGTAGTAACGCGCAGTTGTCAACTTTATTGCAGTATCAGCTGATAATTGTCTTATGGTTTGGACGGAACCCTTACCAAAAGTCTGCGTGCCCATGATGGTGGCACGTTTATAGTCTTGCAATGCGCCAGCAACAATTTCAGATGCAGATGCTGAACCTGTATTCACAAGCACCACCATTGGTACTGTTTTTGCCTGCCCATTTAATGTAGCTAAAGGATCCAATGTCATGGATTTTGCATAAAATTTAGGACTAGCATTAAATGTCTCTTTAGATGAAGCCAATTGTCCATTAGTAGAAACGATCACCACATTTTTCGGCAAAAATGCGCCAGCAACACCAATCGCACCAGGTAACACGCCACCGGGATCATTACGTAAATCAAGCACTAATCCTTTTAAATGAGGCTCCTGTGTCGATAAGGTATTAATTTTTTTGACCAAATCGTCAACTGTTGGCTCCTGAAACTGAGCAATACGCACCCACGCGTAACCTGGCTCAACGATTTTTGCTTTCACGCTTTGAACATGAATTTCCTCACGTGTAATCGTCAAAATGATGGGCTTATCCTCATCTTTTCTGGCGATAGTCAAGCTAATTTTTGTACGTGGCTCGCCACGCATTTTTTTGACAGCCTCATCCAGGGTTAATCCTTTGACCGGTGTTGTATCCAAGCGCGTAATCAAATCACCAGCCTTAACACCAGCACGATAGGCTGGTGAGTCTTCAATGGGTGAAATGACTTTTACGTAGCCATCTTCCATTCCGACTTCAATACCAAGACCAACAAATTTACCTTGTGTACCTTCACGTAACTCTTTAAATGCTTTTTTATCGAGATAGGCAGAGTGAGGGTCAAGCGAAGCGACCATACCAGAAATGGCCTCTGTTAATAATTTTTTGTCTTCAACTGGCTCAACGTAATCAGACTTGATTAAGCCAAACACATCCGCCAACTGGCGCAATGATTCAAGCGGCAGAGGTGTTGCGGCTTCTTTTTGCGCTAATGCCGAAAACTGCATAGAAGCAGCAACACCCGCAATCATCCCTAAACTGATAAGGCCAATATTTTTAATTTTGTTGCCCATTTCTCACCCGACCTTCACTTTCTTGAGATAATTCATTTCATTGACCTGCCATTTTGATATTTCTTGGACTTGCCTGTGATCATTATTTATTGCCGGCAGCCCAAGTCAAGGGATCAAATGCGCGCCCCTGATGCCTGAGTTCGAAGTATAAACCCGATTGCTCATTACCACCGCTACTCCCGGCGCTAGCAATAACATCACCAGTCTTGACTACTTCACCAGCACGCTTAAACAATGTGTGGTTGTTACCGTAAATACTCAAGTATTGACTACCATGATCAACAATAATCAGATTACCAAAACCTCGTAACCAATCAGAAAACACCACTTTTCCACCTGCAACAGATTTAATTTCTGTTCCTTCTGCTGCGCGTATAAAGATACCTTTTCCGCTCATTCCATCAACGTGTCTACTGCCATATCGTGCAGTCAAGGTGCCACGTACCGGCAGCTTTAATTGTCCCCGCAAACGCGCAAACGCTTGCTCTGCTTCTTGAACATTTTTTTCAATACCAACAACCTCAATATTATCTTTAGACGAATTCGCATCGTTATCTGCAAGCTCAGTTTGAGATTGATTCTGAATTGTTTGACTACGCTCTTTTATTTTTTTATCCGTATGATTGGTATTTTTAGTTGTCTTGATAACTTGATCTTTCTTATCCTTCTTTCGTTTTGCCTCTGCTAATTGTTGCAAACGACGCTTTTCTTTATTTGCCGCCTCTATTTTTGCTTGCTCTTCTAATTTGGCAAGCTTTTCTACCAAACGCGTCAAACGTTGCTCATCACGCTCTAAGTTACCTGCTTCTTTACGCTGCGCATCCAGTTTATTAGATAGTTTCGATAACAATGCACTACGTTTAGTTTTTTCATTTTCCAGAATAGTTTTTTGTTCACGCTTTTCTTGCACAATTTCTTTTAGCGCCTCTTGTGCATCGTGCGTTTTTGCTTGGTTAATTTCGATCTCTTGCAAGTTGCTACGTAAACTATCGACCCATTTAGCTTGAGCTTGGGACACATAAGTCATGTACTGTAATTCGCGATTAATGCGATTCGGATTATCACCAGATAACAAATATTTCATTCGATCTTCGTTACCTGCGACATATTGCTCACGTAATAATTTCGCCAACTTTTTTTGTTGCAACTGAATAAGATTGCTAAGTTCGGCGTGCTGCTTTAACAATCCCTTTAATTTACTTTCAGTTTGAGATTGCTCTTGCGCCAAGTTACGTAAATTTCTATTGGCATTTGAAATGGCTTGTTCAGATTGCGCTAAGGTATCCGCAGCTGATTCTTTGGCGGAACTTGTTTGGTTAATTTCTTGCTTTAGCTTACTCAATTTAGCATGCAACGCAGCGCTTTCTGCTTCAGCGATGCTTTTTTGCTTACTACGTTCAGTAGCATGCAACGCAGCCTGCGCTGCGGTCAGTGGCAGGGACGCCAAACCAATCCCCATTACTGACAGCAACACACTACATACTAACTTTTCAACATTGCCAGAATAGGAATATGGAAGGCGGATAAAACGTATAAAACACATATTAAATATTTAACTATTTCGCTTTACCTTGATTGGCTACTGCTTGCATTGCTTTATCAATCGCTGCTGCATCACCTAAGTAATAATGTCTGATAGGTTTCAAATCAGCATCCAATTCGTACACCAGTGGCTGGCCATTGGGAATATTCAAATTGACGATATCAGCATCACTAATCCCATCCAACATTTTGATCAAAGCACGCAAGCTATTGCCGTGCGCTGATATAAGAATTTGTTTGCCTTGACGAATCGCTGGTGCAATCGAGTCATTCCAGGCTGGCATAACACGTGCAACAGTATCTTTTAAACACTCTGTCAGTGGAATTTCTGTTTCTGACAAAGCAGCATAACGAGGATCATTGTATGAAGTACGCGCATCATTTTTTTCCAATGCTGGCGGTGGGGTGTCATAACTACGGCGCCATACCAAAACTTGCTCATCACCGTATAACGCAGCAGTCTCAGTTTTATCCAACCCTTGCAACGCACCGTAATGACGTTCATTCAAACGCCAATCATGTTTTACTGGTATCCACATCAAATCCATCGAATCCAGTGTAAGCGCAAGCGTACGAATTGCGCGTTTTAACACCGACGTGTAAGCAAAATCAAAACTAAAGCCAGCTTGCTGCAACAGCTTCCCTGCATTTTTAGCTTCAGCCATTCCTTTTTCAGTCAAATCAACATCAGTCCAACCAGTAAAACGATTTTCCAAATTCCAAGTGGATTCGCCGTGACGCATCAATACAATTTTGTACATAGTGAAATAAATAATAAGTTATTAATAAAAATACATAAAAATACATGAAAATATATAAGAATGTTTAAAGCAATCAACCTTAAAAACTCACACCAAAAATCCTTTTTTCACTTCTATCTTATAATGCGCGGACTCAGCAAAAATCAGAAAAAAATCAACAACAAATCAAGCAAAAACCAATTACAAATTAACCATAAATTTAAATAACTGGATTATCGTGAAATTCATCATAGACAACATTTTCATCATCGGAACAGCGCTTGTATCAGGCATCGCTCTACTTTGGCCGAGTCTGCAAAACAGAGGTCAAAAAGTTTCATTATTAGAAGCAACACAATTAATCAATCAAGGAAAAACCACGATTCTTGACGTCCGTGACACTGAGCAATTTAATGCAGCGCATCTTCGTGGTTCAAAAAACATTCCATTCAAAGAGCTTACAAATCGAATCGAAGAATTAACAAAATCCAAATCAAAAACGCTGATTGTTGTTTGCCAATCTGGATTTTTATCTTCAAAAGCAAGTGCGCAACTCAAAAAACATGATTTTAATACAGTGTTCAGCCTGAATGGTGGTTTAGATGCCTGGCAAGCACAAGGTTTACCAACAAGCAAGGTGAAGGCATCATGACCGCCCACGTTATACTCTACGGCACCGCTAGCTGCCCCTATTGCACGATGGCAGAACGTCTTTTAGCCTCCAAAGGCGTGACTACAATCGAAAAAATTCGTATCGATTTAGATCCTGCCCAACGTACTGCAATGATGGAAAAAACGGGACGCCGCACCGTACCGCAAATTTATATCGGCGAAACACATGTTGGCGGTTACGATGATTTATCTGCCTTGAATCGTATCGGTCAGTTGGATGCGCTCTTAAACGCAGAATAAATTTACCTTGATTATTTGAATCATCGTCCTTAATTAGCGCTTTTAGGACGCTCATTAATTGTCACTTCTTGTCACTTCTTGCCACTTTTACTTTATTTAGTTTATTTACCTTAATCGAAGAAAGCGATTCATGTCAGAAGAAAATTTACAACCCATATTCCAAATTCAACGCGTTTATCTCAAAGATTTATCTTTAGAACAACCTAATTCGCCAAGCATATTTTTAGAGCAAGAAGCGCCTTCCATCGAAGTCGCTGTCGCTGTTGGCGCTGAAATATTGGACGAAGGGATTTTTGAATCAACGGTAACAATTACCGTAACAGCAAAAATCAAAGAAAAAGTTGCTTTTCTCGTTGAAGGTAAACAAGCTGGTATTTTCGAAGCACGCAATATTCCTGCTGAACAACTAGACCCATTGCTCGGTATAGGCTGCCCAAACATTTTGTATCCATATTTGCGCGCCAACATCGCCGATGCCATCACCCGCTCTGGTTTCCCGCCTGTTCATTTGGCCGAAATTAATTTTGAAGTGTTTTACCAACAACGCTTGGATGCTGAAATGGAAGCTGGCTCCAAGTCAGATGCACAACAACAAAGCACCCCTTCAATCGTGACACATTAGACTCATTAAATTGAATGAAATCTCGCCTTTCAATCGCGCTTTTTAGTGTATTCAGTTTATTCATCGTCACTGCCCCAAGCCACGCTTTTGATTTCAAATCTGTGGCCAACGGTCCGGCTATTCTGTACGATGCACCTTCGTATAAAGCGGGCAAAATTTTCATTGCGCCACGCGGTATGCCAGTCGAAGTCATCCTCACTTATGGTGAATGGAATAAAGTGCGCGATTTCAATGGCGACATGTTTTGGATTGAATCGAAAGTATTGGGTACAAAACGCAATGTCATTGTGACAGTGCCCAATGCAAAGATTCGCAGCAATCCCAACGATAGCGCCAACGTGGTATTTAGCGCTAATAAAAACGTATTGCTTGAATTAATCGAATCAACCACACAAGCAACATCAGGTTGGTTGAAAGTACAACATATTGATGGCCAAAACGGCTATATCAAACGTACCGAAGTATGGGGCGAATGAATATCACTATACTAGGCGCTGGCGCATGGGGTACCGCTTTAGCCATCGCCCTTGCTAATCGCCATCAAGTGGTATTGTGGGGCCGCAATGCCGACGCCGTACAACAAGCAAAAGCACAACAGGAAAACACGCTTTACCTACCTGGTTTTTCCTTACCGCCAGCGCTACGTTTAAGTGCCGACTTTGATGAGGCGATGCGTCATGTGACCAATGCGAATGCACAACAATCACTCCTCATCATCGCCTCGTCCGTGGCTGGATTGCGCCCATTGTTGGAGCAAATACAACCCTACCCGATTGCCAACGTCATTTGGCTTTGCAAAGGGTTTGAAAAAGACAGTCACTTGCTGCCACACCAAATTGTGCAAAATATTGTTGGTGATGAAATCCCGTGCGGCGTCTTATCAGGCCCCTCATTTGCACAAGAAGTTGCACGCGGCCTGCCATGTGCTTTGACGATTGCATCCCATTCCATTTCTTTGCGCGAATCTGTCGTAACTGCACTGCATGGCGGCAATATTCGTATTTATTCCACCGACGATGTAGTCGGCGTTGAAGTCGGCGGCGCAGTGAAAAATATCCTTGCCATCGCAACCGGTATCGCCGATGGTTTGGAGTTAGGTTTAAATGCACGCGCAGCACTCATTACACGTGGCTTGGCTGAAATCACAAGACTAGGTGGCGTGTTAGGTGGTCGTACTGAAACATTCATGGGACTAACCGGCATCGGCGATTTAATCCTCACCAGCACCGGCAATTTATCCCGCAACCGCACAGTAGGACTCGCCTTAGCACAAGGCAAAACCCTTTCCTCCATCGTGGCAGAACTCGGACACGTTGCAGAAGGCGTGCCCTGCGCTCAAGTAGTCCGCGTTCTAGCCAGCAAACTAGGCGTAGAAATGCCTATCACCAATGCTGTCGCCGCTGTCTTATTCGATGGCGATACACCGCAGACTATGCTGACGCACTTGTTGTCGCGCAATCCCAAAGACGAAACTTCGTAAAACTCGTTACGGCACCCCCAATAAAAACGCTCCTATCAAGGAAGATTTTTTTATGGTTTGGCGGGACAACGCCGCTACCATGCTGTCTTTCTTGAATACGCCACCAAACACGGCGGTTTTATCATCAAGCTATGCCATCCTTATCGAGCCAATACCAAAGGCAAAGTTGAGCGCATCAATGGGGATTAAAGCTGGATATGGTGACGGCCAATGTGGCAGTAACGCACTGGCTAGCGGAAGTTGCTAATGAACATGTTCATGGCGCAACTGAAGTGAAACCAAATATACGATTAAAAGAGGAGCGTCCTCATTTGCAACCGATTCCATCGCCATGGCGTGCATTTGGAGTTGGCAATACCGGCACGATATACGCTTGCTGATTCACATGGCAGGCTTTCCATCAATTAAGACGCTGAATGATTTCAACTATGATTTTGCCAAAGGTGTCAAAAACAGTCAGATGAAGGAATTAGCGGATTTAGGGTTGATAGAGTGTGCTGAAAATGTGGTGCTGATAGGCCCAAGCGGCGTAGGCAAAACGCATCCGGCCATTGCATTAGACTATCGTGCTGCGCAGGCAAGCATCAAAACACGCTTCATGACAGCGGCTGATTTTTGACGAAATTGGGTATTTACCGATGAATCGGGAACAGGCCCATCTATTCCTCCAAGTGATCGCTGCGTTGTATGAAAAAAGTAGCCTGATCGTCACAAGCAATCTCCCTTTTGGTCAATCGGATACGACGTTTGCGCAAGATACAACGCTGACAGCTGCGCTCTTGGATCGTTTATTACATCACGCGCATGTTGTGCCGATTGCTGGCAAAAGCTATCGACTCAAGCATCAGCGGCAAGCAGGGATGATGCATTCGGCAATATGTGATGCCTCGGTATAAAAAACACGCATATAGAAACAAACGGGGTGTAGCAATTTTAAATGGCAGCGCAATGGAAATTTCTAAGCTGCCTGTGCGGCAGTGAACATGGGTATGATAAATTGAGCGCAGCATTGTGTTTTCTAAGCTGAAGTTGCCTACTTTTGACGGACACATTAATGTGTCAGAAGAAGGAGAGCAAGATGAGCAAATCGCAACCGATTTACACGCCTGAATTTCGGCAGCA
>JAGKXB010000054.1 GCA_021151485.1 Oxalobacteraceae bacterium
ATATTTGCTACCAATCAACAACATAGTAACCAACAACAAAATCAAATGATGGTGTCGTTATAGAACAACAAAACTGTCCGTTAAAACGGGGTAACTCCAGCCATTTCACACTCCTTAATTCATACATTTCTTAGAACTATTCTCTTTGAAGCATGAATTAAAGTAAATCTTTACGTGCTAATGTTTAGTGGTCGTAAACCACGCTGTAACGTGCTTTAACAAACCTATTTGTAAAGACCTACTTTGAAGTAATTAAAGCGTTGTATTCAGCATCATCTCGTAGTTTCTCCACAAGAAAATTCACCCACTCGTGTGTATAGCCATAGTCTCGATGTAAGGCATCGTAAATACAATATTTGTGCTCAGTAGCATCAGGCTTCTTTGAATTATTTGGCGGTCGAACAGAATAACTTTTCCAGCTAAGCGTATGAATGTGAATATTAAATTTTTTATCAATTCTTGATTGAACTAGCGGAACAACATCCTTAGGCTTCAAAAGACCTGTATTTGAAACGCTTGAATTTTTCCATTTCACAGCAATTGTGAAACTCTCTAATTGCTCTTGCTGATCTGGACTTAGTTGGTTCTGATGTATGAATCTAATCGGCAAAGTGTCTAGTGATGAATGGTTAGAAACTTGGATTAAGAAAGCCTTAAAAGCATATTGATCGCTACCTGAAACACTTGAAGCAAGCATCGTTCGATAGTTTTCAATGAATCGCTTAGTTTCTCGAGCTTCTTTACTATTTTTAGCAGCTTCAGCAAAGGATTTTCCTGAAGGAAACATTTGTAATGAAAAGGAAAGAACTTCACGTAACTGATGCTTAGCCCCGAAGTATTTACCGATTAGAGTATCAAAATTCAGAAGCAATGCTTGACATTCCCCAAAAATAGAGGGGTCAAGTTCTGGAATCTGTCTATGTTCTATTTTGTTCCGTAAAGGAATAAAAAACTCTAAATTCTTCCTGATTGGATTAGCTGTATCGCTCCCCCAGTAGTTACTCACACATTCAGCCAGCTCCCAATGGCGATAGTCACCATCTACCTTTTCAAATCTTTTGTTCTTATTTTTCTTATAGGGGCTTTTCCCTTGCTTGAGGAAAATTGAATGAAAAAGAGCTGTCCACGCTATAACCATTAAAGCAATATAGGCAGCAGATTTAAATTTTGTTCCGGGCTTGTTGTATACCTCTACCGCCAGTAATGCTGACTCCCTAGCCTTTTCAAAATAAGGTTTTATCTTTGATCCTAACCGACTGGAAGGGTTGTTGATATTCTTCATTTTTTCGTAGAATTAAATTTACATCAATAGTCCACCCACCACAAAGCCAATCAGAATATACAGAAATACACTCTTATTTCGAATGCTAACTATTCCTTCATTTACCCCATCTTGAATTGATTTGGATGATGAGGAAAGAGAGCGTAAATCTTCATCTAATTTTGATTCAAGTAAATCTAGTTTCTTAGTCACTATATCGAACAAAGAGGCTAAATCAGATGCTTTAAGCGAGTCCGTGTTTTTGTCTCCTAATTTGGCTATGCTGCTTTGTAATTCGACGAGTCTCTGATTTAAGTCTTCATTATCTTCGGCTTCAAGATTGTCAAAATAATACAAATCAGCAATACTGGAAATATACTTCTCAGAGTTTTGATTTTGTCTAAACTTCAAAGTTCTATTGAACAATGAAATTGGTGTATCCCACTCATCCATACTTTCTGGCGCCTGAAATTCTTTTGCCGCCTCCAAAAGTTTGAAGCAAATTTCCTTGGAGTCCTTAGAAGACTTGAGGAATATATCAGCATTTCTTATTAAACCATTTAGAAAGTTCGCCCCATATTTTTTATATAGAGAGTCAAAATCATCAACACTCACGGACGAAAGATAAGCGCCAGCATAATAACCCTCAATGAATTTCAGGTCTCCACTAGAGTGAATAAAATCTTTCAAATCCGTAAGGTAGTACGGACCAATTTTCTCAACTGCTACAGATCGAATATGATCACAATTCCAGCGCCATCCACCAAATGAATGATCCTCTTCTTGCTCAACTTGCCATTTTTTTTGTATTTCTCTTAAATACTTTTTCTTTGTCTTGATGGATTTCGACTTCCAGTCTCCAGAATTGTCGTCTTGGCTTTCCTGATAGGAGTAAGGAACTTCAAACTCCTGAAATTTGCTAATATTTTCAGCCAGCAAAACAGCCGTATTCTTGTTGTTTTCAAGCCTTATAGGGAGCATCCAACAGCCTGAAATCACTCCGTGCTGAGACATATCATAATCATGATCATCATCCGGCGGGGTTTGGATTATCTTATTTTCAAGCAACGACCAGAGCATTGATAAATATCGCTCGGAAGTCAAATTTTCACACCAATTTTTCTTCCCAAGAATTTGATCGATGAGTTCGGTCGACAAGTTAGGATTTTTTAATAAAATAGCTATTTGTTTTGAATTAAAGTTTTCAGCTATCCATTGAATCCTTGAAGCCAACCAGCTGGGTACCGTATATAAATCACCAACAGCAGACGAATAGAAGCTAGATATTAATATAGTTTCGTAATTTATTACGATTTCCTCTTGGGTTAAGCTAGCCCCACCCATTCGTACCTCAGTATTTTCTGGACTATTTCTCCATAGAATTCTCTCAATTAGCTTCCAATCAACAACCCTGACTAAGCCAATATCAATCAGTCGATCATTTCTTTTAAATAACATCTCCTGAGTGTCTTCAGGTAATAAGGGAGCGGCGAATATGCTCCTCTTTTCAACGTACTCACCTGAAAGACTGTCGAGATACTTAAAAACCTCGATCGGAGATTCATATCTTAGATACTCACACTCGGCGAATGGGCTGCTGAATTTACTCATGAATTACCACCTTAATATTTTTAGGTCAAGACTTTGTTCTTTAGCTGCTAAAAAATCACTTTAGCATTTTTAGGGGAAGAGCCCCTTAGATGTGTTCGTTATAGAAGCCCGAGCTTTTTTGAGGTATCGGCTAACGGTCGCTTCCATGAGTTTCTTACTAGCCGTGTCTAACGGCTTTCCGCTCTTCAAGTAGTCGACGTACAGATGCTTGTTGAGCGGGAGGAATTGACCTAGCTCCCAGAGCTTCATTTTTGGGTGCTCGATCCGCTTGTCCCACACGTTTAGAGCGGTCGTAAGCGCTTCGATGTTCGGCTGACCCGTGAATTGGTACTTGGCTTTACTCGTTTTAGCGTAGCGCTTTCCTCTTTGACCTTTGTGGTTCTGGTCTAGAAGGCTCCTAAAGCGCTGGAGGATGAATTTTTTGGGAAGGTTGAGGGGTACGCTGACCAGTAGATGATCACCCTCTATAGGGGCTTCCTCGTTCTTGGAGAGAAGTCTTACCGTTTCCTCGGCTGGTGGGTTCGAGAACAACTTAGCCCCACGACCTTCTTCAGTCCACCAAGCCTTGAAGTCGTCAGCCCTTACATCACCAAAGTCTTCGTAGAGCTTCGACAGGGAGCCTTTACCGCTGGACTCACAGGTCTTCAAGTAGTCCTCGTTCCGCTTCAGGTACGACCACCAGACGTAGTAGATCGTCTTTTTCCAAGCCGATTCGTCCTTGACGTTCTTTCCACGACCAAAAGTTGGGTGTTGGTAGGGGAAGTGTCGTGGTCGTGAATTCTTGGTCGGACTCATGTTTTCAATGTAACACAAAGCCTTAACACTTGAAATAGCCGTTTTTCGACCGTTGATTTTGTTGGTTTTATCGGATTTTTGTGGCTTTTTATCCTAAAGACCATTCGAAAGCTTAACACTTCAAATGACACATTTATTCTTGATGGAGATGTTTATTTGATAAAGGAGTCTAATAGAAACATGAACAAAACAAGCAATTAGCTTAACAGTTCATCCTTTATTAACTTTAAGGAAATTCCATGAAAATCTACCACTACACCAAAGGATTACATCTGAAATCTATCTTCAAGGATGGCTTTGTAGCTACTGAGCAAAAGCGAAACTTGAACACTACAGCTCCATTTTTTACGGATGTTGTTTGGCTTACAGAAAGTCAGACAGTACCCGTCACGGCTTTACCCTTTATTCCATTTATCCCCTCGACTGACCTAAGCATTCGTCAGAAGATTAAAAACGTAAAATTGGAGTTACCCCGTTTTAACGGACAGTTTTGTTGTTCTATAACGACACCATCATTTGATTTTGTTGTTGGTTACTATGTTGTTGATTGGTAGCAAATA
>JAGKXB010000055.1 GCA_021151485.1 Oxalobacteraceae bacterium
GCTTTTATGCGTTCCAACATTTCTTTCCCAAACGCCATATAGGCTTGCGCACCTTTTGACGCAGCATCAAAACACACGCCGGGTAAGCCGTATGAAGGTGCTTCCGCCAGGCGAACATTGCGCGGAATAATGGTTTTGAAAACCTTGTCGCCAAAATGCTGCTCCAATTGCGCTGACACTTGCTGTGATAAGGTCATGCGCGGATCAAACATGACGCGCAAGAGGCCGATGACTTTCAAATCGCGATTGAGTTTGGCGTGTACTTTTTTGATCGTATTCACCAAATCGGACAACCCCTCCAACGCGTAATACTCACATTGCATGGGAATAATCACGCCATGCGCCGTGCATAAGCCATTCAAAGTCAGCATAGACAAGGCCGGTGGGCAGTCGATTAGGACAAAATCATAGTCATCTTGTACTGGCAACAACGCTTCTTTCAAGCGTTTTTCCCGCTGAGCCAAATCAATCATTTCCACTTCCGCGCCAGCCAATTCTCTGTGCGCTGGCAACACATCAAAACCGCCTTGTTCAGAACGCAGACGCGCGGTTTGGATATCGGTCAGTCCCAACAACACTTCATAAACCGACGTGCTCAAAGTCGCCTTGTTAATGCCAGCACCCATCGTGGCATTGCCTTGTGGATCCAAATCGATCAGCAATACGCGCTGTCCTTGTTTGGCTAAACTCGCGGCGAGATTGACGACCGTAGTGGTTTTACCCACGCCGCCTTTTTGATTGGCGACACAAAAAATTTTAGCCATGACTTCTTTCAATAAAAATCAAATGCCGCTCAGCATCCATACCCGGCACTTGAAGTGGCTGTGTTTGTTTAATGGTCCAACCGGCAGGCAATTGCGCTAACTCATCCGGCAACAAGCACCCCTTCATCGCAATGAAATGGCCGCCTTCAAGCAACAAATGCTGCGACCAATTGATGAAGTCCGACAAACTCGCAAAAGCGCGGGAAGTAATGCAATCAAACAATTGCGTTGGTTGAAACTGCTCCACTCGCATTGTTTGTACGCTGACGTTTTTTAATCCCAACTCAGCTTTAACCTGCAACAAAAATGCTGTTTTTTTATGCACAGTATCAATCAGTGTGATTTGCGCTTTTGATTGTATAATTGATAACACAATTCCAGGTAAGCCACCACCTGATCCTACGTCCAGAATATGTTGGGCATCATTAAAAGCCGACACAGCCGTCAAGCTATCCAACAAATGCTGCACCACCATCTGCGCTGGATCGCGTACCGCTGTTAAGTTATAAACGGCATTCCATTTGAATAATAACGCCAGATAATCCAGTAACTGTGTCTGCTGCAATGCATTAGCCTGTAAGTTCATTTCTTGCAAACCATGGCTCAACATATCGGCCAACATTGGGCGATCAAAGTGTTTCATGAAGCTGCCTGGATCTGAATTTGAGCTTGAGTACGTTTTTTTAAATGTACTAATAACAAAGAAATCGCTGCAGGTGTAACGCCAGAAATACGCGATGCTTGTCCCAATGTTTCCGGACGTTGCTTATCTAGCTTTTGTCGTACTTCAATGGAAAGCGCTTGAATTTCTAGATAGTTCAAATTCTCTGGCAAGCGCATATTTTCATAATGCTCATGACGTTCGATTTCTTTAGCCTGACGTTCAATATAACCGGCATATTTCAGCTGAATTTGTATTTGTTCCTTAACATCAGTTTCCAACACACCAGGCCCAGCCAAATTCTGACCATCGATACCTTTTAAGGTCATCAAATCGTCGTAGGCAATATCGGGTCGTGATAACAAATCTGACAAGGAATATTCACGTTCTATCATCTTGCCAATCACGCGCTCTGATTCTGCTGCTGTCAGCAAACGTGGATTGATCCAGGTTGATTTCAAACGTTCTAATTCACGTGCGATGGTTTCGCGCTTTTTATCAAATACAGCCCATTGCGCATCGCTGACGCAACCTAGTTGGCGTCCAATTTCCGTCAAACGCATATCGGCATTATCTTCCCGCAAACTGAGGCGATATTCAGCCCGGCTAGTAAACATGCGATACGGTTCTTGCACGCCTTGGGTGACTAAATCATCGACTAATACGCCCAGATAAGCTTGATCACGACGTGGGATCCAAGCGTCTTTTCCTTGCACCAATAAAGCCGCATTCAAGCCCGCCAACATCCCTTGCGCGGCGGCTTCTTCATAGCCTGTGGTGCCATTGATTTGACCAGCGAAAAACAAACCCTGAATCGCTTTCGTTTCCAACGATGCCTTCAAACCACGTGGATCAAAATAATCGTATTCAATCGCATAACCAGGACGCAAAATATGCGCATTTTCCAAACCATGCATGGAATGCACTAAAGCCAATTGCACATCAAATGGCAAGCTGGTGGAAATCCCATTGGGATAATACTCATTGGTATTAAGTCCTTCTGGTTCCAGGAAAATCTGATGCGTTTCTTTATGAGAAAAGCGATGTATCTTGTCTTCAATCGAAGGACAGTAACGTGGTCCGACACCTTCAATCACACCGGTATACATAGGACTGCGATCCAAGCCCGCACGAATAATGTCATGCGTTTTGGCATTGGTATGGGTAATCCAACAAGGCAATTGCGTTGGATGTAAATCTTGCGAGCCCATGACAGAAAACACAGGAATTGGATCTAAATCACCTGGTTGCTCTTCCATAACGGAGAAATCAATCGTACGACCATCAATGCGCGGTGGCGTACCGGTCTTCAATCGACCCTGCGGCAATTTCAATTCTTTCAACCTGGAAGATAAAGAAATTGCCGGCGGATCGCCTGCTCGTCCAGCGGAATAATGATTCAAACCGACATGGATTTTTCCGTCTAAAAAAGTACCTGCAGTCAGCACCACCGCACGACTGCGAAACTGGATGCCGATTTGCGTAACCGCACCGACTACGCGATCACCAGCAATCATTAAATCATCGACTGCTTGTTGAAATAGCCAGAGATTTTCTTGATTTTCCAAACGGGAACGAATGGCTTGCTTATATAAGATGCGGTCAGCCTGAGCACGCGTAGCGCGCACGGCTGGGCCTTTTGAACTATTTAAAATACGAAACTGTATCCCGGCTTCATCAGTCGCCAATGCCATAGCACCACCCATGGCATCCACTTCTTTTACCAAATGTCCTTTACCAATTCCACCAATGGAAGGATTGCACGACATTTGGCCGAGTGTTTCAATATTATGGGTCAGTAATAAAGTTTTCTGCCCCATACGCGCGCTTGCTAGCGCGGCTTCTGTACCGGCATGACCACCGCCGACCACAATCACGTCAAATTCTGTAGGAAATAGCATAGTTCGCTTTGTACGACAAAATCATAAAGACGGAATTATAAAGTCTTTTTAATTATGCTTTATTGTGTTTCACGTGAAACATAGATTGAATTGAATACGTATTTTTAGAATGATGAATACACCTCAACTATTTTGTGTTTCTCGACTCAATATATAACGTTCTAATATTTGCTTAATTTCTTGGTTGTTGCTAACAAAATAGGTCCGATTAATTTCCCACTTTATTTTCAGATCACTTAGCAAATCATATTCCCCCAACATTAAAAGCCCTTCTTCAAGTTCAGTTGAATTATTTGTCATTAACGCATTAAGAACAATATCGTATGGATTTTCTTTAATGTAGTGATATTGAACATGATCGCTAAAACGTACGTGCTTAGATGGTTTTGAAAGTACATTTGTTTCTGTATTGGATGTTTCAAAAAATGAAGTATCTAAATCACTTGGGTTGGCTTTTTTGCTTAATAGAAAATTAACTAATTCACGATCATTATTTTCAGCAGCAATACGTAATAAAGTTTTTCCTTCCGAAATAATTGTATTGATATCAAACCCATGCGTTAGCATTAAATTGATGAGGGACTTTTTTATTTTAAAATTGATTTTTTCATAACTTTCCAAAAGAGTTGTTATTAAAGTGTTACTTAACCACTCTGGTAATTCTGGCTCATGATTCCATTTGATCATGACGGTTGCATTAAAGGCACTCAGATCATTACTTACTATTGTTTTAGTCAGTTCTGTTGTTTTTTTTAAAATAATTGTTTTATCTACTGAATTTGTTGAAAAACTCAAATTTCCATAATGAAATCCTGAGTTACTACCTATAAACATAAGCGTGCTCCAATATTCCAAAAAATCAATAATGCGCAATTTAAAAAC
>JAGKXB010000011.1 GCA_021151485.1 Oxalobacteraceae bacterium
GATAAATATTGTGAGTAATAAGATGTTGATCAAAAAGTGTTGGTTTAAATGTATTGCTTTATTTTTGGCATTTTTTCCGTTCCAAATTGTTATTGCAGCTGGTTTATTGAAGGAATCAGTTGGTGATGGTAATGCTGAAACTTTTAAATTAACTCATCGTTGTGTTCAGTGTAATCTGCGTTATCAATCGTTTGCTAATCTTGATTTCCCCCGTGCAGATTTGACCGCTGCCTATTTGTTTAATACCAATTTTAATAATAGCCAATTGATTGGAGCATCTTTTGAGAGTGCTATTTTAATTAACGCTCAAATGAAGAATGCTGATTTGAGTAGTGCCAACTTATCTAAAGCATCTTTGCAGGATGCGAATTTGCAAGGAGCAACTTTGTTAGGTGCAGAGATGTCATTTGCCAATTTGAATAACACGTTGCTAGAGGCGGCTGAATTGTCAGAAGCTAATTTAACGGCAGCATCTATGGTGGGCGCAATAATGCCACGTGCATTTGCAATCGGTAGCATATTTCGTAGTACTGACATGCAGCGTGCTAATTTGCGTGAGGCCAATTTTAATGGTGCAAGTATGCCAGGCGTCAATCTGAATGGAGCTAATTTAAAAAGTATCAACTTGACTGGTGCCAATTTGCGAGGTGCGAAATTAGTTTCTGCCGATTTGTCAGGTGCAGTACTTGAATTAACAAATTTACGTCAAGCAAATTTGCATAATGCAATCTTGGTCGGGGCCAAATTAAGTAGCGCAAATCTTGAAGATACTGATTTGTCCGGCGCAGATTTAACAGGGGTTGATTTGGGTAGTGTTTTTAATGAGAACACTAATTTTTGCAATGCGAAAATGCCAGATGGTTCCTTAGGTTTTTGTAAATCGTTAAAGAGCTTGAATAAATAAGCTTAGGGATATTGCTTCCTATTTTAGTGCCCTCTATTTTTTGTTTTTACATACGCAAAACATAGTCTATTTTTTTGTTTTATTTTTTTGATTTATTTTCACTCAATATGATGGGGCGCCACTAATGTCATCCAAAACGAATGTAATAGAAATTCTTGTCAATGATGATATTTTTTCAAAAAGTGATGCGTCAAGTTTGGCACACTTAATGTCTCATGTCGTTGAGGAGCGTTTTGAGGCCGGCGATAAAATTTATCAAACCGGTGCTTTAGCTGAAAATTTTTATTTGTTGTTAGATGGGAAGGTGACACTTATCACCCCACAGGGGCGTGAGTTTGATTTGGTGCATGGTCGTTTTGGTGAAGAAACGGCTTCTGACAGTGAGCATTATTTAACGAGTGCTGTGGCAAAATCGGCGGTAACGGTGTTGTCTATACCTCGTGAGGCTATGATGACCTTGATTGCATCCACCCCGATGCTAAAGACTGATTTTCTTTTTTCTTTAACTAGTCATTTATCAGGTGAAAAATTAGAAAGGCATGTAAAAGTTGTGCCTATAGATGACACAACCAAACACAATCCAGTTCATATTTTTGGCTGGTTGTCGACGTTGATTGCACCTATTTTGGTATTAAAATTTGGCCATAATTTGGCTTTAGAACATAATGCGGTTATGTTTTTGGCAATATTTTCTAGTACGATTGCTATGTGGATGTTTAATCTGGTCGATGATTACATACCAGGAATATTTGCGTTAACTGCTGCTTTTATTACTGGATTAGTACCAGCACCTGTCATTTTGTCTGGATTTGCATCTGACGGATTCCTCATGGCATTAAGTACATTAGCATTAGGTGCCGTTGTAGTCAGTTCAGGGTTGAGCTATCGTCTTATGCTTACTTTGTTGATGCGTTTACCTAACACTCAGTTTTGGCAATTTGTCGGTTTATTTATGACTGGTACCGTTTTAACGCCGATTATTCCCACAGCTAATGGTCGGATTGCTTTGGTCACTCCTTTTTTTGCGGATATGGTAGAAAGTTTGCATTTTAAAAAGCAGGGTGTGGCAGCGACGCGTTTGGCAATTGCTTGTTTTGGTGGTATCAGTTTGTTTTCAGCAATGATTTTGACTAGTAAATCTGTAAATTATGCAATTTATGGATTGTTATCGCCACAGGATCAAGATCATTTCCAATGGATGACTTGGTTAATGGCTTCGATGGTGGCGGCAGTTATATTGATCGTCATTAATGGTTTGGGAATTATGTTTTTGTTTCGTAGCAAGGAGTTGCCGGTATTGCCCAAAGAGAGGGTGGCTGATCAATTAGCTTTACTTGGCAAACTTAATTCACGGGAGTGGGCTGCGATTATCGGTGTGCTTTTTATGTTTCTTGGAATTGTGACCAGTTCAATACATAAAGTATCGCCGCCATGGTTAGGATTCGCCATGATGTTTGGTTTGTTGTTATGTGGGACCTTGCACAAAAAAGAGTTGAAGGAAAGAGTAGATTGGACGTTTTTACTTTATTTATGTGGCATTACTGGAATTATTGCTGCCTTTAATTACTTGGGTTTGGATAATATCTTGGGGACAATGTTGCCGGGTCTCGGTGATTACATGCGTCAAAATTTCAAGTTGTTTATTTTGATACTCTTTTTTGTTATTAGTGTGCTTAGGTTGGCAGTACCTTTAAATGCCACAATAGTCATTTTAGGAACACTTTTAATGCCTTTAGCTGCTGCTAGCGGTATCAATGCATGGGTAATGGGCTTTATTATTCTTATTTTTTGTGATGGTTGGTTTTTTCCTTATCAATGTACTTATTACCTGCAATTACAAGAAGTTAATCGGGAAACACCTTTGTATAACGAGAAGTCATTTTTGCTGTTTAATGTGTTACTTAACTTTGCCAGACTAGTCGCAGTATACGCATCGTTGCCTTATTGGAAAATATTGGGATTACTATGAAGAAGATCAGTATAGAAGGGTTGATTATCGCTTTATTTTTGATCCTATCGTTGGTGTGGTTTGGTTGGTTAAATATGACCAGACCTACTATTTTGATTTTACATAGTTATGCTCCTGATTATTCTTGGGTTAAAGATATCAATATCGGTTTAAATCGTGTGTTAAACAGTAAATATCAATATCAAGTACGTTGGTATTACATGGATACCAAACGCCATCCATTTCCAGATTATAAGAAGAGTGCGGGTATTGCTGCTCGTCATGTAATTGAGAAAATGAAGCCTGATGTCATTATTGCTATTGATGATGATGCGCAAGAATATGTCACTAAGTATTTTGTTAATGATCCCAAAATAAGGATTGTTTTCTCTGGTGTTAATAATAATGCTAAAGACTATGGTTTTGATAAAGCAAATAATGTCACGGGTTTGTTGGAGCGTTTGCCCCTTCCTGCGATACGTGATGCACTTCAAGTAGCCGATAATTTTAAATCGCTGGGGCGTCCTGTAAGGCTTTCTTTTATAGGCGATTATTCTGCTCCTGCCAATGGTGATATCAAACAAGTAGAAAATTTTGATTGGGGTCCTGTTCAATTTTTAGGTGTAACAAAAGCTCATACATTTTTAGAATGGCAGGAAGCTATTAAAAAAATGGGGACAAATTCTGATGTTATTATGTTAACTCATTATCGCCAGTTAACTCGCCCTGTTGCTGGTAAAACAGTTGATAAAACAAAGGATAAAACCTTGGTTTCAGCTAAAGAGGCCGTGACTTGGACTGAAACCAATTCTAAAGTGCCCGTTTTTTCTGCTAACGGATTTTATTCTGAAGAGGGGGGAATGTTGGCGATTGGGACGTCTCCTTATGAGCAGGGAGAAATTCCGGCAAAGATGGCATTGAAGATAATTTTAGATGGAGTACCCCCTAATAAAATACCGATTGTGTCTTCCACGCAGTTTATTGTCACTATGAGTGAAGCAAAAATGAAAGCGCGTGGATTTGAATTGCCTAAGGTTTATGAAGCAGCGGCACGTACTGGGAATAAATTTTTTCCTTAAACCGATTATTTGCGATATGTAACTTTGAAAATTGTAAGGGTTTTTATGTCATCTAAGTGTTTGACTTTGTTAATAACATCTTTGTTTGCAAGTGGTTGTTTTGTTTTGGATGCGAATGCTGGTTTGGATGATGATGCTCCTTTTTTGAGTGATGGTAAGACACGGAATGCAGTTGATCCAATTTACTTTGGTAATAAACTAGCTGACTTTGTGATGCATGCTGAGACAGAGACTGGTTTACGCATTTCTCCACCACAAAACACCAGCTTGTTTGCTGGCCAACGTTTTGATCTTCGTATTGAAACTCAAATTCCGGCGCAATCTTCCCCCGAACTTAAACGTTTGTTGGTCAATGGCAAAGATTTTACATCCGCATTTTTGCAGCGTGTTGCAAAGCAGGGGCAAGGGCCGGAATCAGGGACGCCTCAGAGTAACTTGTTATATGGCGCTACTGCTCGTAATTTGAATTTTGATAAACCAGGTCAGTACAAAGTTGAAGTTACGCTATTGGTTGACGGAATAGAACGTACAATTGCTAATTACTACAATGTTGCCGCTGCCCCCAATCCTAAAGCCAATGGGGCTGCAAATAAGCTTGTATTTTTCTTGGCTGATGGCACAGGATTGCCAATGCGCACTGCTGCGAGAATTGTCGGGAAAGGTGCCTTTGAGGGAAGGGTAAAAGATCCGCTTGCCATAGAAAAAATGTCTTTTCATGGTGTTAGTCGCACAACCGCTTTTGACAGCATTATTACAGACTCATCTCCAGGAATGGCAAGTCCTATTAGTGGTATGAAGCAATCAAACAATGCTGTTCAGGTTGCAGTTGATAATACACCGGAAAATTTAGTGGACAATCCACGTATTGAGACCATATTTGAGTACATGAAGCGTGTACATGGTTGGAAAATTGGTGTTGTTACGGATGCGTTTTTAGTTGATGCTACGCCAGCCGTTGTTCAGGCACATAACCGCTCACGTCGTGACTACGTAAATATTGCGCAGCAAATGATCGGTTATTACGATGATGGTACAGCACTCAAAAAGACTGGTTATACTTCTTTGGCTGAATTGTCCAAACCACTTGATGTATTAATGGGTGGTGGGGCTGCATATTGGATGAGTGAAAAAAACCCTGATCTGAAAAATTTTTATCAATACGAAAAAGGTGGGCGTAAAGATGTTGACTTAATGGCTGATGTTGCACCAGCTAAAGGTTACAGTGTTGTTCGCAATGTTGATGAATTGCAGAATGCGCCTAATGACAAAAAGATACTTGGTATTTTTACGGGGGAGTTTCGTACAACTTCTAGTGGTTTAGGTCCAGACAACATACCTGGTGTAATTGATCGTTTGGTTGCTCGTGGAGCAGCAAAGATTCGCGGGAAAGGTGTTAATGATGCCGAAATTGGTATGAATGTTGTTCCTCCAAAAGGTACTGGCTGTGGAGCATTGGTTTCTGATTGTTTCCGTAAAGTGCCGATGAAGGCTGAGATGGTTGAGAAAGCAATAACTGTCCTTGATACCTTAGCGAAAAAGAGTAATCCTAAGGATCCAGGTTGGATGTTGTTGGTTGAGCAATCTCAATCGGATAAATTTGGTCACATGATGGAATATGATCGTGCCATTTTTGAAGTGATTGAGCTCGATAATACCGTTGCTGCTACGACGAAACGTTTTGCGAATGATAAGAAAGCATTGGTAGTCATGACATCTGATCATGCACAACCAGAAACGATTATCGGGGTGGCATTAACTGATGAGTTGGTAAAAGCGAGTGCAAGTGGTACTTGTTTCACTACTACTGACGGTAATTATCCTATTATTCTGGGGTCGGCGGCTGATAAAGATAGGCCTTGTGCTTTACAAGATGCAATAGGTACTTTTAACGATGCGACTTTTCCAACTTATGCAGACAAAAATGGCGATGGTTTCCCTGATGATCCAGATCCTGCCATTAAATTGATTTTGGGTGGTGGTGCGCATCCGACTTACAGCACTACTTTTTTGACTAATTATCAGCCATTAAAACCTAATCCTTCTGTTACAAATGAAAATGGCAAAAAAGTCGTACGCACCGCCATACCTAGTGCTAAGCGTCAACCGGAAGGTCTATTAATGACTGGTAATATGCCTACTCGTAGCGTTAAGACAGGGATCAATAAAACCAGTGGTGCGGTAGAAATTGCACCGCATGCTGGGGATGATGTATTGATTTCGGCTGAGGGTGCTGGTGCCAATAATTTTGCTGGTTACTATGAAAATACAGATATCAATGTGCGTTTGTCAAAAGCATTGGGCGGTGATAAATCTCATGTTGTTTCTTCTAAATCACATCAACCTGGCGCTTTGGCGGGATGGTAATCAATATGGCCTTCTGCAAATTCAAAGTGATATTAAGAATTTATTTGGCGATCCTTATGTTAGTGAGCCTACCAGTTGGTGCTGCTGAATTAGTCGGTAGGGTCGTTGATGCAACGAATGCTCAAGTCTTTTCTGGTGCTTCAATTCGTGTGCGTGGGCATGCGATAGAACAAAGTACTGATGCTAATGGTTTTTTTCGTGTTCCCGAGATGAAACCTGGTTCTTACTTGTTAGAGGTTACTTTGCCTGATGATCGTGATTTCGTTGCACGTTTGATATTGTTGCCAAATCATAAAAGACAATATATCGAGCTCGACTATAGTCGTATTAACCCGCCAGATGATGATGAGGAATATTAACCTGCGTTGAATTATTACCTAGACTAGAAGTAATTCCGATGAATAAAAAAAGCAACTTGATAGTTGCTTTTTTTATTTCCATTTTTCGCTAAATTGGGTTTTATAAAACAGCCTAAGTTTTCTTTTTAAATTCATTTCTTTTCCCTGATATGATTAATCAGATTGTTCTGTCATGGAAAGAATGAGGGGGAATTTCATGCAAACTGTTTCCATAAAAAAAGATAATTTGACTCAAATTGAGACTTTAGGTGATTTATTTGTTTGGCGTGTTCACCACACTCCCTATGTCGAAGCTTATCGAGAATTTGATCAAGATTTGAATGAGTGGGTGAGCTATACATGGTTGCAAATGGCTGATCGGGTTGGACGCTGGAGGCGTGCGCTTGAGATGTTGAATTTGCCGCAGGGGGCGCGTGTCGGAATTTTGTTACCTAATAGTACAAATGCAGTTTGTATTGATCAGTCCAGCCTTGCTTTGGGGATGGTACCTGTTCCTATGCATGCGATTGATAATCCGGAAAGTATTGCTTACATTTTGCAGGATTGTGATGCATCAGTGTTGGTGTTATCTACCCGTGCTCAGTGGGATGCAATTGCCAATGTCGGTCATTCTATGCCTGAATTAAAGTTGGTCGTTATAGCGATGGAAAAAGAAGGGGAATTTGTACAAAATCCCCTAATATCCCCAATCTCACTAGAATCGTCTCCAGTTTCTATTGTTACCTTGGATAATTGGTTACATCAGGAAGGCGCATCGAATGAATTGCAACAAAGAAAAGGATTGGAATCACCAGCGTTATCTGAGCTATCTGGCGATGCTTTAGCGGCTATTGTCTATACTTCTGGAACAACGGGAAAGCCCAAAGGGGTGATGTTGACCCATGTCAATGTTTTGTCTAATGTCAAAGCAATTTTGGCTTTGGTGTCGGTTGATGAAAATGATGTGTTTCTTTCTTTTTTGCCACTTTCTCATACTTTTGAGCGCACGATTGGCTACTATCTCGCGATTGCGGCGGGTAGTTGCGTCGCTTACGTTAGGTCCGTGGCGCAAATTGCCGAAGATTTGAAGTTGGTTAAACCAACCATCTTGGTATCGGTACCAAGAATTTATGAGCGTTTTTATGCGAAGCTTCAAGAAATGTTGGGGCGGTCTGGTTGTCTGACGCGGTTGATTTTTGCGGCGACGCAGAAGGTAGGTTGGCATCAGTTTTGTGATAAACAAAAATACTCTGCGTTATCGCCATCATCACAATTATTACCATCTGTTAATGATCAAGAATCATCTAATCATCAAAAAACGTCTTGTATTGTCGATGTTTTATTAAAGCCTTTTTTCCAGTTATTACATCCGTTGATTGCACGTAAAGTATTAGCACATTTTGGTGGCAATCTGCGCTTTGCTGTGTGTGGTGGTGCTCCTATTCCTGCATCCGTGGCGCAGTGTTTTCTCAGTTTTGGGCTGCCTTTAATACAAGGTTATGGCATGACAGAAACTTCGCCTGTGGTGTGTGCGAATAATATCGATGACAATTGGCCAGATACGGTCGGTCGGACGATACAAGGCGTGCAAGTCAGAATAGGCGAAAATCGTGAATTGCAGGTGTACGGCAACGGCATCATGAAAGGGTATTGGAAGCGACCACAAGACACGGCTGCAGTCATGATGGAGGATGGGTGGCTAAAGACTGGCGATCAAGCTGTGATCCAGGATGGGCGTGTTCGTATTATTGGTCGGATTAAAGAAATTATGGTTACTTCGACTGGGGAAAAAATTGCTCCTGTTGATGTGGAGCAGGCTATCATGGCTGATACCCTATTTGAACAAGCTTTTGTAGTGGGTGAAAATCGCCCATTTATTGCGGCTTTTGTTGTGTTGAACCAGAATTTATGGGAAAAATTGGCGCAAAATCTAAAAATTGATGCAGGTGATCATGCCAATCTGCATAAAGAGTTGGTCCGTGATGTGATACTGAAAAGAGTTCAACAAGTGACTAAGAATCTACCGAGTTATGCTATGCCACGTGCTGTGTGGGTGACATTGGATGCTTGGTCAATTCAAAACGGCTTAATTACCCCTACCTTAAAACTCAAGCGCCATGCTTTGCATGCGTTTTTTCAGCATGCAATTGACGAAATGTATTTATCGCGCTCTCATTAAAAATTTAAACTAAATTTCCAGATTGTCAATCAAACGTGTTGTGCCTAGTTTGGCTGCTGCCAACACAACCAATGGTGTGCCTTGCGCCAAATCATCCATAGACGGTGCATGCAGATCGCTGCGTTTGCGAATGGCAATGTAATCAGGTTGCCAGCCACGTTGCACCAGTTTGATCATCGCTTCTTCTTCCAGTGCAGCGATATTGGGTAACGTATCTGGATTGTGCGTATTAATCGCCTGCGCGATTTGTTGTAATGCCGCAAACAAAGTGGGTGCTTCAGCGCGCTCTTGCTCGGATAAATACATATTGCGTGACGACAACGCCAAGCCATCTTGGGCACGATACGTGTCGGCAGCGATGATTTCAGTTGGGAGCGCGAACTGTTTGCTCATGTTGCGTACGATCATCAACTGTTGATAATCTTTTTTACCAAAAATTGCCACGCGTGGTTGCACGCAGGCAAATAGTTTTAAAACCACCGTGCTGACGCCATTGAAAAAGCCGGGGCGGAATTCGCCTTCCAGCATATTCCCCAAGGTCTCTGGTGGTGTGACACGAAATTCTTGTGGTTCGGGGTAAAGGTCTTTTTCTGTCGGGGCAAATAAGACGTATACGCCTTCTTTTTCCAGTTTTTCCACATCCGCCTGAAAGGTACGTGGATAGCGATCAAAATCTTCGTTGGGGCCAAATTGTAGGCGATTTACAAAAATCGATGCCACTACCGGGTCGCCATATTGGCGTGCTAATCGCATTAAGGATAAATGTCCTTCATGTAAATTGCCCATAGTAGGGACGAATGCGGTGCGCAATTGGCCGCGTAATTGCTGGCGTAATTCTTCAATAGAGGAGATGATTTTCATGCGTGATTTGAGTGAGACAAACGTACGTAAATAGGGGCGAAAGCGGTTGTTTGAGTGATGTCGATCAAAGATTCTTTGGTCAATTCAAGTAGTGCAACGAAATGTACGACCAACACAGGTATGCCGAGTGCAAGATCAAACAAATCATAAAACTCGATAAATTCCTGTTGTTGTAATTGGCGCAGAATACTGGACATGTGTTCACGTACTGATAACTTTTCGCGACTGATTTTATGATGTGCGACTAGTTTTGCGCGTCGCACCATTTCGTTCCAAGCGGCTTGTAGGTCTAAAACATGGACGACAGGCCAACGTGGTTGTAGACTTTGTTCAATAAAAACACGGGTTTGCACAAAATCGCGTCCCAATTGTGGCAAACGATCAATTTCCTGCGCTGCACGCTTAATTTGCTCATATTCCAGCAATCGGCGTACTAATTCGGCACGCGGATCAAGTGCTTCTTCATCGCTATCTTTTTTGATGACGGGCAACAGCATGCGCGATTTGATCTCAATCAGCATAGCTGCCATGAGCAAATATTCTGCGGCCAACTCCAAATGATGGGCGCGGATTTGCTCGACGTATTGCAAATATTGCAGCGTCAACTGCGCCATCGGAATGTCGAGGATATTAAAATTTTGCCGGCGGATGAGATAAAGCAATAAATCTAGTGGACCTTCAAACGCTTCAAGAAAAATCTCTAGCGCATCGGGCGGAATATATAAATCCGCTGGCAGCTGCAGCAACGGTTCACCGTAGAGCTTGGCATGAGGTGCATCGTTGCTGAGTGTCATTGATTATTTGTGCTATTTATTTTTGTTTATTTCTGCTTTGATAAACGTAACCAGCCTGTGGCACACGAGAATTGCGATCGCGTTTTTGTTGGTCCAGGTTGATGGGCTCTTTATCCCACAACAGCGCACGGCCTTGGCGTTGTTTTTCCTCGAGTGATGGATTGTTTTCTTTCAATTGCCGAATGAACTGGCTGATTTCTGATTCATATTGCGGAATTTGTTTGGAGAGTTTCATGATTTGGTTTTGATGAAATAAAAGTAAATGAACCCAGATTGCTATTAACTTCAATTCTTCCGTCGTTCCCGCGGGTTTAGGCGGGAATCCAGTGTCTTTGTTTGCTGCTAAAAGACACTGGGTCCCCGACTAGAGCATTCGGGGACGACGGTGTTAATGGAAAATTTAGGATGAAATCAAAGTAAATGAATAAAATCAAAAATCAGCTAACCCGCATTCCAGGTTCAGCACCTGGCCATGGATGCAATATATAAATGCCAGGAGAGGTTTTCTCATCCGCAGCGCTAGCCGCCAGCACCATGCCTTCTGAAATACCAAACTTCATTTTGCGCGGCGCTAAATTAGCCACCATGACGGTCAATTTACCGATTAACTCTTCTGGCTGATAGGCCGATTTGATGCCAGAAAACACATTCCGCAACCGTCCTTCTTCACCAGCATCCAAGGTCAGGCGTAGTAATTTGTCAGAACCTTCCACGTGTTCACAATTGACGATTTTTGCAATCCGCAAATCAACCTTGGCAAAATCCTGGATGCTGATTACTCCCTCTTCTGTATCAGAGGGAGAGGATTGGGGAGAGGGCACCTTTTTTGTTGATGCGGAGGAGGAAGCGGGAGCGGACGAGGCTTCGAATAAAGCTGGCAGCATTTTAGGATCGACGCGTGTCATCAAATGCGAGTAAGGGTGAATACGATGTCCATCAGGCAAGCATGTTGCTAGGTCTGACCATAGCAAAGGTGAGATATTCAACATTGTCTCAACTTGTTCGGCCAGCTTAGGCAAAATGGGCTTGAGCAATAAAGTCAGGATGCGGAACATTTCGATGGCAAGCGAGCAAATGGCGTGCAATTGCATTCTCGATTGTGAATCAGTTTGCTTTGCCAATTCCCAGGGTTTTTTCTGGTCGATAAATTGATTGTAGAGATCGGTCAGCAACATGATTTCGCGTATCGCCTTGCCAAATTCACGTGCTTCATAATGCGCCATGATGGCTTCGCCGCTAGCGATGGCGGCTTTTTGGTAATGCGCATAATCTATCGTTGCACTATCAGTAGCAGATGTATTGGCGAAGGACAATTTGCCATCAAAGATTTTGCTGATAAATCCTGAGCAACGACTCGCAATATTCACGTACTTGCCGATCAAGTCTGAATTGACCTTGGCGATAAAATCATCTGGGCTGAAATCCAAATCCTCCACCTTGGCATTGAGTTTGGATGCTAGGTAATAACGCAGCCATTCTGGATTCATGCCGACTTCCAGATAGCGCAAAGGAGAAATCCCCGTACCGCGGGATTTGCTCATTTTTTCACCATTGACCGTCAAATGGCCGTGTACATACACTTTTAGCTGATCAATGATGGGATGGCCGGAAAATTTCAGCATGGCGGGCCAAAACAGCAAGTGAAATGAAACGATATCTTTGCCGATAAAGTGCACTTGCTCTGCAGCAGGATCGTTTAGCAAAGCATCGTAAGTGATGCCTTTTTTATCACAATAATTTTTCAGACTCGCCAAATAACCGACGGGTGCATCTAGCCAGACGTAAAAATATTTGCCTGGTGCATCAGGGATAGGAATGCCGAAATAAGGCGCATCGCGTGAAATATCCCAGTCAGCTAAATCTTCCCCATTGTTGCCCAGCCATTCACTGACTTTGTTCACCATTTCTGGCTGCAAGCGGCCTGGGGTGTTCAACCATGTTTGTAAAAAAGCAGCGCAGCGTGGGTCGGATAGTTTGAAGAAATATTGTTCAGCTGGTTTTAAGATCGGTGCGGCGCCAGTCAGCACCGAGTACGGCTGCTTCAATTCTGTTGGTTCATAAGCGGCACCGCACACTTCGCAGTTATCGCCATATTGGTCTTTTGCGCCACATTTTGGACATTCGCCCTTGATGTTGCGATCGGCCAAGAACATATTTTTGACCGGATCGTAGAATCGCTCGACAGTCTTGGTGGTGATTAATTTGGCTTCGTCACGCAGACGGCGATAGATGGTTTGTGAGAGTTCCACGTTTTCTGTTGAATCGGTGGAGTGCCAGTTATCAAATTGGATATGAAAACCATCCAGATATTGTTGCCGAGTAGCCGCGACTTTGGCGACGAATTGTTGCGGGGTAATGCCTTCTTTTTCTGCTGCGATCATGATCGGCGTGCCATGCGCATCGTCAGCGCATACGAAATGGACCTCCCTTTTTTTACCCTCATCTTGTTGCATACGCTGGAATCGGACCCAGATGTCGGCTTGGATGTATTCCATGATGTGACCAATGTGAAAAGGGCCATTGGCATAAGGGAGGGCGGTGGTGACGAACAGCTTGCGTGTCATAGTGGATGCGCTCTTAGATAACTGAGATAAAACGCGCATTTTAACAATTTTAATCAGCGCAAGGCAGGTGGCGGGTGGGACGACGACTGTTTTGTTGGATAATTTTCCTCGGATTGCGTTAGACTCGCCGACCTTGAATCAGCGATTGGCAACAATTTTGGAGAAATTTGCATGAGCGTGAATGTGATTACCGTAGAAAACATTAAATTAATCTTATCCAGCGTGATTGACCCGAACACGCATAAGGATTTTGTTTCCTCCAAATCGCTTAAAAATATCAGTATTCATGGCACTGATAATGGTGCTGAGATCACGCTTGAAATTGAACTCGCTTATCCTGCCAAAAGTCAAATTGCCGCGATACAAAAAAGCATACAAAATGCACTGACTTCGTTGCCAGGCGTTGCTAATGTAAATGTACAAATATCGACCAAAATTGTGTCACACACTGTGCAGCGTGGCCTTAAGTTATTGCCTCAGGTGAAAAACATTATCGCGGTTGCTTCGGGCAAAGGCGGAGTAGGGAAGTCGACCACGGCTAGCAATTTAGCCCTGGCGTTGGCGGCAGAAGGGGCGAGTGTTGGTTTGCTGGATGCCGATATTTATGGCCCATCACAACCGATGATGATGGGCATCACCGGTCGTCCCGAAACCAAAGATGGCAAGACGATGGAGCCATTAGAAAAATATGGCTTACAAGTATCGAGCATGGGTTTTATGATCGATCCTGATGAGCCTATGGTGTGGCGTGGTCCGATGGTGACGCAGGCGTTGCAGCAATTACTGACGCAAACCAATTGGCGTGATTTGGATTATTTGATTGTCGACATGCCGCCAGGGACGGGTGATATTCAATTGACGCTATCGCAAAAAGTGCCTGTCACTGGTGCTGTCATTGTCACGACGCCGCAAGACATTGCTTTGCTGGATGCCCGTAAGGGATTGAGAATGTTTGAAAAAGTTGATATTCCCATTCTTGGCGTAGTCGAAAATATGAGCACCCATATTTGTAGCCAATGCAACCATACGGAAGCGATTTTTGGTGCTGGTGGTGGTGAAAAAATGTGTGCCGAATACGGTGTGGATTTCTTGGGTGCTTTGCCATTAACCATGTCAATCCGCGAACAAACCGATGCAGGCAAACCAACCGTGGTAGCCGATCCAGACGGTCAAGTCGCACAAATTTATAAAGACATTGCTCGCAAAGTGGCGATTAAAGTGGCAGAAAAAGCAAAAGATATTAGTAGCAAATTCCCTACTATCGTTGTTAAAAATGATTGATGTAAATATATAAATTATATAAATAAAATTATATAAGCAATATGTCAGCCATTTTGTACACATTCCGCCGCTGTCCTTACGCAATACGCGCCAGGATGGCGATCAAAATCAGTGGCATTCAGGTTGACATGCATGAAGTCGATTTGCGTAATAAACCACCAGCTTTATTGGATTGCTCGCCCAAAGGCACGGTGCCGGTATTGCGACTTGAAAATGGTTTGGTAATTGATGAAAGCCTAGAAATCATGCATTGGGCGCTGGCGACGCATGATCCAGAAAATTGGATGGAAAGAAGGACAAGTCTGTCGTCTGCGGCGTTGTCCTTGATTCAACAAAACGATCATTCCTTCAAGCATGATCTCGATCGTTACAAATACGCTAACCGTTTTCCGGAAAACTCCCCCACAGAACACAGGGGAAAAGCGGAAATGTTTTTGCATGACTTGAACCAGCGTTTAACAAATCAAGCTTATTTATTCGGCCCGCAGGCAACGGTTGCTGATGTCGCTATTTTTCCTTTTATCCGTCAGTTTTCTCTAGTAGATAAGGAATGGTTCCAAATCAATGCAGAAAAAAACTATGCCAATTTGGCGGAGTGGCTACAAATTTGGTGTGAATCCGGATTATTCAATTCTGTTATGCAGAAATAGTCTTATTAATACTTTTATGTATTGGTGGATTGAGCGTTGATTGTGGTTAATGCCTCCATTTTTTGTGTTTGAACCATCTATTGTTACAAAAAATAACAATTGAAAAAGAAAGCTCAATACAAATAGTTGCATTAAATGCAATATTAAGTTATTATTTTAATAAACTTAACTTGTCATTTTTTGACTGCTATTTTTGTCCTTTATTTTGTTTTCGTTAAATTAATATTTCATGGGGTGTTTATGGTATCCATTGTTAGAACTTTTGTTCCTCTAATTGCTCTTACTACTCTGGCTGGAAATGCAAATGCCCTTCGTCAAGGTGGAGGCGTAAATACGAATGAAATAATGAATAACAATCGAGTGGATGAGATTCCTGCTGAGTGGTCACACTGGGATCTTTTATCTAATGGCGTAGATATGGAGCCGACGGGTCAACCAACCGGATTCCCAAGTGGACAACCTACATTCCAACCAAGTTCTCCAACTGGGCAACCAACGAGTTGGCCCAGTATGCAGCCCACACTACAACCGAGTGGTCAACCAACCGGATTCCCAAGTGGACAACCCACATTCCAACCAAGTTTTCCAACTGCGCAACCAACGGGTTTGCCAAGTGGACAGCCAACGAGTTGGCCCAGTATGCAGCCCACACTACAACCGAGTGGTCAACCAACAGGTTTGCCAAGTGGACAACCCACATTCCAACCAAGTTTTCCAACCGCGCAACCAACGAGTTGGCCAACTGTGCAGCCAACGGGTTTGCCAAGTGGACAACCAAGTGGGCAACCCACATCCCAACCAAGTTCTCCAAGTGGGCAACCCACATCCCAGCCAAGTTCTCCAAGTGGGCAACCTACATCCCAACCAAGTTCTCCAAGTGGGCAACCAACGGGTTCGCCGAGTATGCAGCCAACACTACAACCGAGTGGTCGGCCAACAGGTTTACCAAGTGCCCAGCCAACATTGCAACCAAGTGCCCAGCCAACATTGCAACCAAGTGCTCAGCCAACATTGCAACCAAGTGGTCAGCCAACAGGTTTGCCAAGTGCTCAGCCAACAGCACAACCCTCAAAACAACCAGCAGAAAAGGATTCGTCATATTGGTGGTATGTATATGGTGGCTTATTAGCGTTGGGAGGAGGGGTTGGTTTATGGACAACTTACCAAAAAAGAGATGAGCTTTACCATTTTCTTACCACTGGCACATCATTGAGCGATAATCCTCCGAATGGTGGTAATGGGGTTGATTTGGAATCGGGCCACGAGCAGCTCTTTCCAGATAGAATGCCCGCTAGACATGTAGCGCAAGAAGGGCCTCTATTAAACGAGCAGCTCTTTCCAGATAGAATGCCCGCTAGACATGTGGCGCAAGAAGAGCCTCCACAACCTTCACATCCATTCCTGGGCCACTCTGTGATAGTGGCAGCTGGATCAAATTTGGAGGGCCAGCGTGCTGTATCTTCTAATGATAGTGGGCAACAGACTGTTGATGGGGAGGAGCAGACTGTTTTTGAGTATTGGTTAAGTAGGATGTTTGGAGGTCAAGATGAGTGAAATGACTAGCGTAATACGAAGGTAGAATTTTTTATCTCAAATTTTGCATACTCGTATATTTGTATGCCCCTTGTTGGTTTGGGATGTTTTTTTGTCGTGGGGGAAATCTAAATTTAGATTTCCCTCAATCTTGGCTTTTCCTGAATTGGCTTTGATCGGCAGTAATTAACTCAATTTGACGAATTTTGAATTTTATTGTTGACTGTTATTTCTGCCTGTAGAGTTACATGATCAATTTCGTAATGCTGCAACAGCATTGTCTTAAGTGAGTGCAGAATATGTGGCCATTTTTGTAATTCATCGATCTCAACGTGACCAATTAGAGCACTGTGACCAGGAGACATTTCCCATACATGCAAATCATGTACTGATAGCACCCCCTCTATCCTCATCATGTCTTCTCCTACTTGCAAATAATTAATGTGCTCGGGTACGCCTTGCATTAAAAAATGATAAGAGTGCAACAAAATAGTAATGGTGGATTTCAAAATCAACAGAGAGACAGCGATCGACAACAAAGGATCGATTTGCATCCAGCTAGTAAAATAAATAACTATGCCAGCAACGATAGCGGCGATTGAACCCAGTAAGTCCCCCATAACATGTACCATGGCAGCTTTGGTATTCATGCTTTTGTGATCGTGCGATAGTACCCAAAATACTAGTAGATTAATTCCTAGCCCTATGCTGGCGACGATCAAGACTGCGCTAGCTTGTACTGCTTCTGGTTTTGCAAAACGTTGGATAGCCTCCCAAATAATCCATCCCACCAATCCCAACATGGCAAGGCTATTGACAAATGCGGCTAATGCTTCTGCTCTACCAAAACCAAATGAATGTTTTGCTGATGGCGGGCGTTTTGCAATGATTTGTGCAAGTAACGCTAATCCAAGCGCTGCCGCATCTGTGACCATATGGCCACCATCTGAAATTAATGCAAGTGAATTGGAAAAAAAACCGCCGGCGATTTCAATTATCGCAAAGCAAAGCGTGAGAATTAAGGCCCATTTCAGTGCTTTTTGAGAGCGCAATTCAAAAGAGTGCGTGTGTTGCGCATCATCTGAACGGTGCGCATGTAAATGTGATGATGAATGTTTGTTCATTAGTTAATTAGTGTTATTGATCAGTTATGTTGTTATGTAATGAATTGATACGAATAAAAAGTGGGGCTTGTTTTATGTGTAATGGTTCATTATAATCGCGTTCTTCGGGTGGTTAGTTCAGCTGGTTAGAATACTTGGTCGACATCCAAGGGGTCGGGGATTCGAATTCCTCACCACCCACCAGTTTAAAAAACGCGGCTAGCCGCGTTTTTTTTGTCTCTGCGTTTTGTGCGGAGATGAAAAATATGAAAGTAAAAAGAAGGTAAAAGTGGAGATGGATATGCTTACAGTGCGACTTCCTGATGGTTCCCAGCGGCAATTTGATAATCCTGTGACAGTGGCGCAAGTTGCTACCAGTATCAGCACCAGTCTTGCTAAAGCTGCTTTGGCGGGCAAGGTCGATGGGAGATTGGTCGATACCTCTTTCTTGATTGAGCATGATGTCGACTTATCCATCGTGACCGATAAAGATACCGATGGCTTGGAAGTCATTCGTCATTCCACGGCACACTTGCTAGCCTACGCTGTTAAAGAGTTGTTTCCTGAAGCGCAGGTAACGATAGGCCCTGTAATTGAACACGGTTTTTACTATGATTTTTCCTATAAGCGTCCTTTTACGCCAGAGGATTTGACTGCGATAGAAAAAAAGATGGTCGAATTGGCTAAAAAGGATGAGGTCGTAGAGCGTAAAGTACTACCGCGCGATGAAGCCGTGGCTTACTTCAAATCGATTGGCGAGTTTTATAAAGCGGAAATCATCGCATCCATTCCTGCAGATCAAGCGGTTTCGCTCTATACCGAAGGTAAATTTACTGATCTTTGCCGTGGTCCACACGTGCCATCGACTGGTAAATTAAAAGTCTTCAAGTTAATGAAGCTAGCCGGCGCTTACTGGCGTGGCGATGCCAAGAATGAAATGCTACAACGCATTTACGGGACTGCTTGGGCGAAAAAGGAAGATCAAGACGCGTATTTAACTATGTTGGAAGAAGCCGAAAAGCGTGATCACCGCAAATTGGGCCGCGCTTTGGATTTGTTTCATTTTCAGGAAGAGGCGCCAGGGTTGATTTTTTGGCATCCAAAAGGTTGGATAGTTTGGCAACAGGTTGAGCAATACATGCGCAAGGTGTATCAGGATAACGGCTACCAAGAAGTCAAAGCGCCGCAGATTCTGGATGTTAGCTTGTGGGAAAAATCTGGTCATTGGGAAAACTATAAGGAAAATATGTTTACCACTGAATCGGAAAATCGTTCCTACGCTTTAAAACCGATGAACTGTCCTGGACATGTGCAAATTTTCCGTTCCAATATGCATTCCTATCGCGAATTGCCTTTGCGTTATGGTGAATTTGGTCAATGTCACCGCAATGAACCATCGGGTTCCCTGCACGGCATGATGCGGGTGCGCGGATTTACACAGGATGATGGTCATATTTTTTGCACCGAAGATCAAATTTTAGATGAGTGCGCTGCGTTCACTGCATTATTGCAAAAAGTGTATGCGCACTTTGGCTTTACTGATGTCATTTATAAAGTAGCGACGCGCCCTGAAAAACGGGTTGGATCAGATACTGCTTGGGATAAAGCTGAAAATGCCTTGATCGAATCACTCAAGCGTTCTGGCTGTCAGTATGAAATTTCCCCAGGAGAAGGGGCGTTTTATGGCCCTAAAATTGAATACACCTTAAAAGACGCCATCGGTCGCATGTGGCAATGCGGCACCATGCAAGTGGATTTTTCTATGCCAGTGCGTTTGGGTGCGGAATATGTGGCAGAAGACAATACACGCCAAGTCCCAGTCATGTTGCATCGCGCCATTTTGGGTTCTTTAGAGCGTTTTATTGGCATGCTGGTGGAAAATTATGCTGGTGCTTTGCCTCTGTGGTTGGCGCCGGTGCAAGTGGTGGTGCTCAATATTTCAGATGCGCAAGCCAGTTATGCAGAACAGGTGGCAGAAAATCTCAAAAAGCGTGGATTGAGAGCGCACGCCGATTTGCGTAACGAGAAAATTACCTATAAAATACGTGATCACTCGATGCAGAAGCTTCCTTATATCGTCGTCGTTGGCGATAAGGAAAGGGATGCAAACATGGTGGCTGTGCGGGCACGTGGCAATACGGATCTTGGTGTCATGACATTAGATGATTTGCTGCAACGCTTACAAAACGAGACTGAAACTAAGTAGTGCAAACTATTTAAAAATAATTCAGGTTCTCAAGAAAAATCTTGAAAAGCATAGCCTAACTCATTAATTTTTAAAGGAAACTGCAATAGCTACTGAAAAGTCGCATCGTATTAACGGTGAAATAACTACCCAAGAATTACGCTTAACTGGAGTCGAAAACGAAGCGCTTGGCATCGTAAGTTTGGCTGAAGCTTTCCGCTTGGCGGAAGAAGCGAATGTCGATCTGGTCGAAATCGCGCCAAACGCGCAGCCTCCAGTATGTCGCTTGATGGATTATGGCAAATTCAAATATCAAGAGCAGAAAAAAGCGCATGAAGCCAAATTAAAGCAAAAAGTGATTCTGGTTAAAGAAATCAAATTCCGACCAGGTACTGACGACGGCGATTACAACATCAAGCTGCGTAATTTAATTAAGTTTTTGGAAGATGGCGATAAAACAAAAATTACTTTACGTTTCCGCGGTCGTGAAATGGCGCATCAAGAAATAGGGATGCGCATGCTGGAGCGCTTGAAAGCCGATTTGGAACCATTTGGTCAGGTTGAGCAATTTCCAAAGATGGAAGGCCGTCAGATGATCATGGTTTTAGCGCCCAAAAAGAAAAAATAAAGAATTTATCTATCCTGAACCATATTTTATATGTCGGCAGGATAGGTATATTGCAGTGGATTCATTCTGCTGCTGCTAAGTGAGCGTAGGCATCTAAGTGTCATTGTCGGTTCAATGACCACCTGCAATCATATAAAAGGAGCTGTCTTAAGACAGAAAATGTTATGCCAAAAATGAAGACGAAAAGTTCTGCCAAAAAGCGCTTTCGCGTACGTCCAGGTGGAACAGTAAAATGTGGTCAAGCTTTCAAACGCCACATTTTGACCAAAAAAACCACTAAAAATAAACGTCAGTTGCGTGGTACCGTCAATGTGCATGCACATGACGTGGTTTCCGTTAAACGCATGTTGCCACATGCTTAATTGCTAACTCACACGATCAAATTATCAAGGAGATATTATGCCTAGAGTAAAACGTGGGGTCACAGCACGGGCCCGTCATAAGAAAATTTTAGTTCAAGCCAAAGGTTACCGCGGTCGTCGCAGTAAGGTTTTCCGTATTGCCAAGCAAGCTGTTATGCGCGCTGGTCAATATGCTTACCGTGATCGTCGTAATAAGAAACGCGTATTCCGCGCTTTGTGGATTACACGTATCAACGCTGCGTCCCGTTCACACGGCATGACTTACAGCGTATTCATGAATGGCTTGAAAAAAGCATCGATCGAGTTGGATCGTAAAGTCTTGGCCGATATGGCTGTGACGGATAAGCCAGCTTTTGCTGCTATCGTTAATCAAGTCAAAGCCAATCTTGCTGCTTAAAATTATTCTTTAAATTAATTTTTAAAATTACGTTTTAAGTTTTGCAGTCATAAAAATTGGGCGGGGCATAGGTCATTACCTCTGCCCCGTTTTAATTTGAAACAAAATTCTATGAATCCTCTACAACATTTAGTCACCCAAGCGCAGATGGATTTTCTGGCTGCTCAGGATGTTGCTGCGCTTGAAAATGCGAAAGCCCAGTATTTAGGTAAAACCGGACAAATTTCTGAGCAAATGAAAGGCTTGGGAAAATTGCCACCGGAAGAGCGCAAGGTACAAGGTGCGCTGATTAATGCAGTCAAAGAGCAAATTGAAACGGCGCTAAATGCACGTCGCGACGCTTTGGCTGATGCACAAATGCAAGCACGTTTGAATGCCGAAGCGATTGATGTCACTTTGCCTGGACGTGGAAGAGGCAAGGGCGGGATTCATCCTGTCATGCGTTCATGGGAAAGAATCGAAGCCATTTTTCGCTCCATCGGTTTTGATGTTGCAGATGGCCCAGAAATTGAAAATGACTGGACTAATTTCACGGCGTTGAATAGCCCAGAAAATCATCCCGCACGTTCGATGCAGGACACTTTTTATATTGATGGCAAGGATGGATTAGGCAAACCCTTGTTGTTGCGCACGCATACCAGTCCGATGCAAGTGCGTTATGCACGTCATCATAAAACGCCGATTAAAGTCATTGCGCCAGGTCGTACTTATCGTGTCGATAGTGACGCAACGCATTCGCCCATGTTCCATCAAGTTGAGGGTTTATGGATCGCAGAGGATATTAGCTTTGCTGATTTAAAAGGCGTGTATTTGGATTTCGTCAAAACCTTCTTTGAAACCGATGATTTGCAAGTGCGTTTCCGTCCTTCGTATTTTCCATTTACCGAACCGTCGGCTGAAATCGATATTGCCTTTGGTAGTGGTCCATTGAAAGGACGCTGGTTGGAAGTATCAGGTGCGGGGCAAATTCACCCAACGGTGTTGCGTAATATGAATCTTGATCCGGAGAAATACATTGGTTTCGCCTTTGGTTCTGGCATTGAGCGCTTGACTATGTTGCGCTATGGCATCAACGATTTGCGCTTGTTTTACGAAGGCGATTTGCGTTTCCTGAAACAATTTAATTAAAAATTTAGGTAGTTATTTAGAGAGTTTTATCTATGCAATTTTCTGAAAACTGGTTGCGTACCATGGTTGATCCGAAGATGACTTCGGATGAGTTGGCGCATTTGTTGACCATGTCAGGGTTGGAAGTTGAAGAAATCGAGCCTGTGGCACCGCCTTTCTCTCACGTCGTCGTGGCGCAAGTAAAAGAGGTGAGCAAACATCCCAACGCAGATCGTTTGAATGTCTGCCAGGTCGATGTGGGAAATGGCACGATTTTGAACATTGTTTGCGGTGCGCCTAATGTACGAGCCGGGATGAAAGTTGCATGTGCCATGGTAGGTGCGTCGTTGCCACCTAGCGAAGAAGGCGGACCAGCGTTTGTCATCAAGCTGGGCCAATTGCGTGGCGTTGAGTCACAAGGGATGTTGTGCTCCGCGCGTGAATTGAAATTATCGCCATTGTCCGAAGTACAAGAAGGCTTGCTTGATTTGCCTGCGGATGCGCCGGTGGGCCAGAATTTCCGTGATTATTACGCCTTAAATGATTTTAAATTTACCATCAAGTTGACGCCGAATAGGGCGGATTGTTTGTCCTTGTTGGGCGTGGCGCGTGAAGTTTCTGCTTTGACAGGTTTGCCGATTAATACGCCGATGACAATCAATGCGGTTAATACGCTTAATACTGTTAAGAATATCGATGAGCGTTTACCGGTCAAAATCTCAGCGCCAGATTTGTGCGCGCGTTTTTGCGGACGGGTTATTCGCGGCGTCAATGCCAAGGCAGCAACGCCAGATTGGATGAAACAGCGTTTGGAGCGCAGTGGTCAGCGTTCTATTTCTGCGTTGGTGGATATTTCAAATTATGTGATGTTGGAATTAGGTCGCCCAAGTCATGTATTTGACCTGGATAAAATTCAGGGCGGCTTGGATGTACGTTGGGCCAAAGCGGGTGAAACGGTCAAGTTGTTGAATGGCAATACCGTTGAGCTGGATGATTGGATTGGCGTGATTGCTGATGAGAGCGGCAGCATTGGTTCTCTGGCCGGGATCATGGGCGCAGACGCTAGTGCTGTGTCCTTAGAGACGCAAAATATTTATCTGGAAGCAGCATTCTGGTGGCCGCATGCAATCCAAGGTCGTGCTCGGCGTTTTCACTTTACAACTGATGCCGCGCATCGTTTTGAGCGTGGCGTGGATTACGCAAGCATCGTTGAGCACATGGAGCGCATTACCGCATTGATCGTTGAAATTTGCGGCGGCGAAGGTCAAATTGCCGTGGGTCCATTGGACGATCATGTATTGGATTTGCCGCAACGCAAACCGGTTAATTTACGTACCGCACGGGCTAGCAAAGTCATCGGTGTGCCGTTTACCGATGCGCAAATCGCGGCTATTTTTACTCGTTTAGGGCTGACCTTTACGCAGCAGCCTGGCGTGTTTTCAGTGACGCCGCCTTCTTATCGTTTCGATATTGAAATCGAAGAGGATTTGATTGAAGAGGTAGCGCGTTTGTATGGCTACAACAATATTCCAGCTTTGCCACCGCAAGCGGCTAACAAAATGCTACTTGCACCAGAAAATACACGCTCCATTTTTGCCTTGCGTCATCAATTGGCAGATTTGGATTATCAAGAAGTGATTAATTTCAGCTTTGTGGAAGAGGCATGGGAGCAGGATTTTTCTGCCAATATCGATCCAATCAAGTTGTTGAATCCGATTGCTAGCCAAATGAATGTCATGCGCTCTTCAATGGTCGGTAGTTTGATTGCGAATGTGCGTTATAACTTGAATCGCAAAGTGAATCGTATTCGTTTGTTTGAAGTGGCGGCGTGTTATCAGCATGATGCTGGTGTGCAGGATGGTGCTTTATCTGTTGCTGGATACGCACAACCTAAACGTTTGGCGGGGGTAGCTTATGGCCCGATGGCGGAAGAGCAATGGGGACAAGCGGCGCGTCAGGTTGATTTTTTTGATGTGAAAGCGGATTTGGAAGCGTTGTTTGCGCCTAAGAAAATTCGTTATGTGCCGTATGGTTCTCCTCATCCAGCGTTACATCCGGGCCGTTCAGCCTTGATTGAATGTGATGGCAAAGTGATCGGATGGAGTGGCGAATTGCACCCACGTTGGCAGAAAAAATACGATTTGCCACAAGCGCCAATCCTATTTGAGTTGGATGTAGATGTATTACAGCAACGTGATGTGCCTGCCTATCAAGAAATTTCCAAGTTCCCAGCAGTAACACGGGATATTGCTTTGGTGGTCAAACAATCGATTCCTGCGCAAGAATTAATCGATACTTTTTTTGCCCAGCAGCAATTCAATCCTGCTTGTCAGATTTTGCAAGCCATTGTTTTATTTGATGAATATCGCGGCCAGGGCTTGGAAAACAATGAAAAAAGCCTTGCCTTCCGTTGTACCTTGCAAGATACTCGCAACACGCTGACGGATCAGGTTGTTGATGCTGCTATGACAGCTTTGGTCGCTGCTGCGGTTGAAAAACATGCAGCAAGGTTGCGTAATTAAACATGACTAAATGGATTGAATATTCAGGATCATGATGAATCAGGAATCGCTTCTATCGGTAGATGGTGATGAAGTGCAACGCACCACCTTAACCAAAGCAGAATTGGCTGAACTGTTGTTTGAGCAAGTGGGTTTGAACAAGCGTGAAGCCAAGGAGATGGTTGAGACATTTTTTGATGAAATCAGTAATGCTTTGGAACGAGGTGAGTCGGTACGTTTGTCTGGATTTGGCAATTTTCAGCTGCGTGATAAGCCGCAACGTCCTGGTCGTAATCCGAAAACTGGGGAGGCTGTTCCGATTGTTGCGCGTCGTGTCGTCACTTTTCATGCCAGCCAAAAGCTCAAAAGTATGATTGATGACAGCAGTGCAAAATTGAATACATCACCTGCACTTAATGTTTGAATGATCACACATGAACAATGAAGTGGATAACGAAGAAGAGTGTAAAAATGACGCAGTGAGGGATGCGCCAGCGGTTTTGCCTCTCATTCCAGCCAAGCGCTATTTCACGATTGGTGAGGTGAGTGAACTTTGTGGCGTGAAGACGCATGTATTGCGTTATTGGGAGCAGGAATTTACGCAGCTCAAGCCAGTCAAACGTCGTGGTAATCGACGTTATTATCAACATCATGAAGTGCTTCTGGTGCGTCGTATTCGTTCTTTGTTGTACGAAGAAGGTTTTACGATTAATGGTGCGCGTAACAAATTGGATAACCGCATGCCAACCGATGTAGATGACTTTGCTGAGCAGGCGTCTTCATCCTCCTCTTCGTTTTCGTCATCTTTGTCGCCACTATCTACTACTAATATTGACGTTGATATTGATCTCAATAAGGTACGTGACGAGTTATCGTACATTCTTAAGCTGTTAAATCCATAACAGTTATCATGCTTCTTTATTTTGCATCAGGGCGGGTTGGATAACCCGCCTTTTTCATGATTTATCCACATGCGCGTACTCCAAAAAATCCCGCTATTTTCTATTCTTCCCATTCTTGCATTGCTATTAAATGCGTTGGTGTGGGGTATTTCATGGTGGCCGTTTAGGCAATTAGAAGCGCGGGGGTTGCATCCGTTGTGGACGACGGTGGTGATTTATGTTTTTTCGACTAGTTGCCTTATGTTGAGCAAGCCACATGCGCTTGGACAATTGTTGCACGCGCCGGGATTGTGGGTGTTGATGTTGGCGTTTGGTATGACCAATGCGGCTTTTAATTGGGGCGTGGTGGTGGGTGATGTGGTGCGGGTGGTGTTTTTGTTTTATTTGATGCCTTTGTGGGTGGCGTTGTTGGCACGTTTTATTCTTGGTGAGAGTTTTACTCTTTTGATATTGCTACGCTTGTTGCTTGCTTTGTTAGGGGCGGCCTTTGTGCTATGGCCAGAAAGTGGTGCACCCAAAACGGGTTGGTATCTGCATTTTTCTGATGTGCTGGGCTTGCTTGGTGGATTTGCTTTTGCACTCACTAACGTGATGTTGCGCCATCAAGCGCAACGTTCTGAAGAAAGCAGAGCGCTGGCAATGTTTATGGGGGGCATGTCGGTGGCGGGAGTATTGGCTTGCACATTATCTTTGCGCGGTGTGATTGATGGCCCACCAAGTTTGGCTTGGGGATGGAGCAGTGCGATATTTTGTTTGGCTGTTTTGTTTATGTCGAGCAACCTGTTGTTGCAATATGGCGCAGCGCGTTTGCCTGCTAATGTCACGTCGATTGTGATGTTGATTGAAGTGGTGTTTGCCGCAGTCTCAGCGATTCTTTTTGGTGCTGGCGTATTGACGACCAAGTTGATGATAGGTGGCGCTTTGATTTTATTAGCAGCGATTTTGTCTGTTTCGTCGAAAAAAGTAGGTGATGAAGAAAGTTGTCCGACATTGTCCTAAAAACCACTGGGTCCCCGATTAAAGCATTACAGGTATCTACATCAATGCATTCCAAAATTGATCAAACATTACTAAAAGCAGTTGAAGCACATAAATCTGGCAAGCTTCAAGGAGCTGAACAACTTTATCGCACAATTCTCAATATTCAGCCCCAGCATCCTGATGCCAATCACAATCTCGGCATACTGCTTGTTGGACTTGGCAAGTCACAAGAAGCCCTGATTTATTTAAAAACTGCGCTTGAAAATAGCCCAACGCAAGGACAATTTTGGGTTAGCTATATTCACGCACTCATTGAAGCTAAAGAAATAGCAAAAGCAAGTACCGTCTTAACGGAAGGCAAGAAAAAAGGATTGGCGGGAGAAGTTATTAAGCAACTTGAACAAAAATTAGCTGCCTTTCAAACCAACAAATCTTCCCCCTCTCAAACAGAGCTTGATGTATTGCTTGCTAGTTACAACGCAGGGGATTTTGATTTAGCCAGAGAGATTGCCCAAAAATTAACGCTTGAATATCCGATGCATCCCTTTGGATGGAAAGTACTCGGGGCAATATTCAGCCATATCGGAGATTTCGAGAAAGCGCTAATAGCGATGCATCAAGCAGCGACCATCAATCCAATGGATGCGCAGACTTACTCCAATATAGGCAAAATATTACGAGATTTAGGAAGACTCACGGAAGCTGAAGATTTTTGCCGCAAAAGCATCAAAATTAGCCCAACCAATGCTGAAAGTTATAACAATTTGGCAGTCACGTTACGGGATATGGGAAAGTATGCTGATGCGGAAATCATGTTACGAAAAGCAATAGAAATAAAACCCGATTACGCGGAAGCTTTTTGTAATCTTGGAAGCACTTTGTTGGATTTAGAGCGTTTTTCTGAAAGCAAAGATTGTTATTCCACCGCAGTTCATCTAGCGCCTATGAACGCGCACTTTCAATTTTGTCTCGCTAACGCATTTAAAAAACTTGAATGTTTGAATGAGGCTGAAATAACTTACAAAGCTGCCATCAAACTTAATCCAACATTTCAATCCGCATACAGCAATCTAGCCAATACGCTTATAGGATTAAATCGCTTTTCTGAAGCAGAAGAATTTTGTCGCACAGCATTAACGCTTAACAAAAATGATCCGCAAGCCCTCAGCAATTTAGGAGCCATTCTTTGCAAATTAGATCGTTTGCATGAAGCAGAGCTAAGTTGCCGAAATGCCATTCAGTTAAATCCTGATTCGGCTGATGCATACAGCAATCTCGGATCCATACTTACGAATCTTGGAAGATTGAGCGCAGCAGAGGCAAGTTATAGGGAAGCTATTCGCCTCAAGCCCAATTACACAGCCGCACGCAGCAATCTGTTGTTTAGTTTGAACTATATTGAATCGTTATCACCTGCAGCGGCTTTAGTTGAAGCGCAACTTTATGGCTCGCTGATTTCGGCCAGCACCACACCAAAATTTAATTCATGGCTTATTGAAGCTAATCCAGTCAAATTAAGAATTGGTTTTGTTTCGGGCGATTTAAAAAACCACCCAGTTGGTTATTTTATTGAGGGCTTACTCAAACATCTTGATCCAAACCAATTTGAGATCTACGCTTTCCCAACCACGTCAGAAACAGACGATCTAACAGAGCGCATCAAACCACATTTTAAAAAATGGCTTCCGATTTATGGCAAGGCAGATCTTGAAGCAGCAACGCTGATTCATGCACACGGCATTCACATTCTGATTGATCTATCGGGACATACTGCGCACAACCGATTACCCGTTTTTTCCTATAAACCTGCACCTGTTCAAGCCTCGTGGCTTGGTTACTTTGCAACAACGGGATTGCCAGAAATGGATTACTTTTTAGGTGATCCTTACATGTCACCACAAAGTGATCAACACCATTTCACGGAAAAAATCTGGAATCTGGCAGAAACCTGGTTGTGCCTTACGCCCCCCGTTCAACCCGTTTCCCCATCTTCATTACCTGCATTGAGCAATCACTACGTGACCTTTGGCTGCTTGGGCAATCTCTCAAAAATGAATGACCAGGTTGTCAAACTTTGGGCGACCATTCTTAAAAAAGTACCGCATTCAAAGTTACTTCTTAAGTCAAGACAGTTGGCTGATAGCAAAGTAATAAGCGATGTGCAAAACCGATTTGCCATTCATGATCTTTCGATCGATCGCCTTATTCTCGAAGGATCTAGTTCAAGAACAGAGTATTTTCAAACGTACAACCAAGTCGACATCGTTCTTGACACCTTTCCTTATCCCGGAGGAACCACTTCAGTTGATGCGTTATGGATGAGTACGCCTGTATTAACCTTGAAAGGAAATCGATTCTTGTCTCGCTTGGGTGAGTCAATCGCCATCAATGCCGGTCAAACAAACTGGATTGCGCAAGACTATGATGACTATGTCAACAAAGCAATCGAATTCGCCTCTGATCTTCAAACTCTCGCTATCTTACGAACTACCTTGAGAGATAAGGTTCTTAAAACCGTTCTATTTGATACACGGCGATTCGCCAAAAATTTCGAAGACACCCTGCACGGTATGTGGAACCAAGGCATCAAGAAAGTAGGCCTGATGTCGTTTCAACGTTCACCCCCAACTGATTCATAGTCGACATAATCGCCTTAATAGTGCACTTTCATCTTGCCTACTTTGGTCAAATCAACCCCGCAAATAGAATGCAGTAATATAAAAATACAAAACGGGAATAATTTTTAATGCAATACAACTGCGTGATTAATGCTTGCTGTGGTTTGTATCCGTAATGACATCTACCCCAGTCTCATCCAAAAACAATTGCGCGCAGTCAATTTTGTCAAAGCTGTAATGTAAGCCGCAAAAATCACAGGCAATATCTAGCGTTTCCTGTTCTGCTAAACCTGCTTCAATTTCAGTTTGGCCTAGCATTTTTAGCATATTGCCAACTTTTTCACGGTTACAAGAACAATGAAAACTGGGGTGTTGCGCATCAAATACCCGTATCGTTTCTTCCCAGAACAGGTTGTGCATTAGATTTTGAATATCGGTAGCCAATAACTCTTCATATTTCAGAGTAGAAGCGAGCATCACGGTGCGGTTCCATGTTTCCAATGGGTCTTCATTGCTTTCTAAATTTTCATCTGCATTTTCCTCTTTATTTTGAGGGGTGCCTCCTTGATGCGGAAGTTTTTGCAGCAATAGGCCACGCGTCACATGCTGGTCTGCGGCTAACCACAACTTGGTGTCAAGTTGCTCAGAATGCTGCATGTAATACTCAATCACGCTTGCAATATTGTCGCCGTCCAGTGGCACGATGCCTTGATAGACCTGTTGGCCAGGCAAAGGATTTTTAGGTGCCAACGTCATGATAAAGCGCCCATTGCCGTGCACATGTACCAAATCGGATAGTTTGGCGTTGGGTGATATCACTGCATTCGGTGCTAATTTGGCGGTGGCGCGCAATTGCAATTCGGAATCACATTCCACTACCAATAAACGTACTGGCCCATCGCCATGGATTTGCATGATGAGCGTGCCATTGAATTTTAGATTAGCCGATAACAACGCCGCTGCGGCTAGCATTTCTCCCAACAATGTTTTGACTGCATCCGGATAGTCATGACGCACTTGTACCTGTTGCCAGGCTTCGGAAATTTCTACTAACTCGCCACGGATAGCGGCATGTTCGAACATGAATTTTTGTAATTTGTCTTGCATGGTTTTATGTGTTTTAAAGTTCTTATACGATTTTCTTTAGTTGATACAAAGCATCCAATGCTTCACGTGGTGTCAGTTCATCTGGATCGATTTCTTCTAGCGCTGCTAGCAGTGCATTAGCCGTATTGGTTTGGCTATGGTTGTTTTCATTCTTATCTTCATTTTGCATATCAGCCATATCACGCTGAAAGGGGGCAAATAAATCCAATTGTGGTGTTGCCTGGATGGAATGTGCTTCCAGCAAAGCCAAATGTTTACGCGCAGTGCGGATCACGGTTTGTGGTACGCCCGCTAGCTGCGCGACTTGCAAACCGTAGCTTTGCGATGCAGGGCCAGCTTGTACTGCATGTAAAAACACGATGCTTTCCTTGTGTTCAATAGCGGATAAATGCACATTGGCAGCAGTCGGATGGGTATCGGGTAGTTGTGTCAATTCAAAATAATGGGTGGCGAATAAGGTGAAACTACGGCTGTTTTCGATTAAATGTTTGGCAATCGCGAAAGCCAGTGCCAGGCCATCGAAAGTAGACGTACCACGGCCAACCTCATCCATCAACACCAGCGAATGTTCAGTGGCACCATTCAGAATGGCGGCTGATTCCGTCATTTCCACCATAAACGTCGAACGTCCACCGGCCAAATCATCTGCCGCGCCGATACGAGTAAAAATACGGTCGATCGGCCCAATCACTGCTTCGCTGGCGGGTACATAACTACCGATGTAAGCAAGCAGGGTAATCAGCGCAACCTGGCGCATATAGGTGGATTTACCACCCATATTTGGCCCGGTGATCAATAGCAATTTGCGTTTGCTGTCGAATTGGCAGTCATTGGCAATAAAGCGTTCAATCTGATTTTCTACCACCGGATGGCGGCCTTGTTTGATCAGAATGCCAGGTTTGGCCACCAATTGCGGTGCGCACCAGTTGTTACGCGTGGCATGTTCGGCCAAGGCCAGCAAAGTATCGAGTTGTGCTAATGCCTGCGCGATGATTTGCAAGGGTTCGATGTACGGTGCCAGATTCAATAATAATTGTTCGTACAAATATTTTTCTCGCACCAAAGCACGTTCCTGCGCTGACAGGGCTTTATCTTCAAAGGCTTTTAATTCTGGTGTGATGTAACGTTCGGCGTTTTTCAGGGTTTGGCGACGGCGGTAATTGTCCGGCACTTTATCGCTTTGCCCATTAGTGACTTCGATATAAAAGCCATGCACTTTGTTGTATTCAACTCGCAAATTGGCAATGCCAGTACGCTCTCGTTCCCGCGTTTCTAGATCAATCAAAAATTGGCCGGCGTTCTCAGATAATCCACGCAATTCGTCCAGTTCTGTATCAAAACCAGGTGCTATCACGCCGCCGTCGCGTACCAAAGCAGCAGGTTCAGCAGCAATCGCACGTGTCAGCCAATCCAGGCAGACAGTTGGCGTGGCTAAATTGGTATGAATAGCGTTGAGTAGCGGGGCAGCTATATCAATTTCATCATCATTAACAATGCAATGTGACAAGGCTGTACGCAGAGTCGGTAATTGCTCCAACCCAGCACGCAAACTCGCCAAATCGCGTGGCCGTGCGGACATCAACGCAATGCGGCTGCTGATGCGTTCGATATCTGGCACCAGCCCTAAGGCCGTGGCTAATCCATGGCCGTGACTTATATCAGCTTGGATCAGTGCATCAATTGCTTGGTGACGTGCTCTCGCCGCCGCTTGATCGCGCTTGGCATGATGTAACCAGTGACGCAACATGCGCGAACCCATGGTGGTGCGGCAATGATCGAGTAGGGAAAATAGTGTCGGGGATTCTTGCCCACGTATGGTTTCGGTCAATTCCAGATTGCGCCGGGTTGCACCATCTAAGCCGATGAATTCGTTTTCCCATTCCACGCTTAAGCTGCGCACATGCTGCAAATCCTTGCCTTGCGTCGTTTTGGCATAACGCAACAACGCACCCGCAGCGCCTATTGCTGTGCTCAATTCTTCAGCGCCAAAGCCAGTCAAACTGGCAACGGCAAGTTGTTCTTGTAGGGATTGTTGACCTTGTTGCGTATCGAAATGCCAGTCTGGAAGAAAGGAGGGTGGTGGCGTAGTTTTGGTTGGAATCAGATGAAGCTCATCCACCATGCTTCTTGCATCCTCGGCCCATAAAACCTCAGCCGGCATGATGCGCTCGAGCTCTTGTTGCAAGCGCTTGCCGACTTGATGCAAGTCCTGCATGTTTTTGAGTTCGACGGAGAATTCCATCAACTTCAAGGCACCGCTTGCCATGGACAGCCATGCCAGGCCGATGCTGAATGTTTTACGTTGGTTGACGACATGCAGCGCCAGCAAGGGTTGGTCGGATTTTTCTGGCAATAAGTTGGAATCCGTCAGTGTCCCGGGCGTCACGACACGCATGACTTTCCGCTCCACTGGCCCCTTGCTGGTCGCAGGATCACCAATCTGCTCGCAAATCGCGATCGATTCTCCCAATTTGACCAGCTTGGCTAAATACTGATCCGCCGCATGAAAAGGTACGCCGGCCATCTTAATTGGCGTCCCATCTGAGCTACCACGTTGCGTCAGGGTGATACCTAACAAACGAGAGGCTTTTTCCGCATCCTCAAAAAATAGCTCATAAAAATCTCCCATGCGATAAAACACGAGTGTCTGAGGGTAGTTCGCTTTGATATGCAGATATTGCTGCATCATGGGGGTATGCTTGGATTCGGATAATGCCATAACGCGTTGTTTGATCTATGTTTTTTGTTTCGCTGATGTCCATATGGTGGGTTTGATGGATAAGCGATTTATGATTGGTAATGCGCAAAAATGAGGCGAAATTATCTCATGATTAAGCAGTAGCTACTTGTCATTTTGCGCTGCAGCATGTACAGTCACCCCCTGCTTTTTTACCCCCGATTTTTTCAATTAATCTTCATTAATCTCCAATTAATATGGCTTTATACGTTCATAAATACGGCGGCACATCGATGGGCTCGACTGAGCGCATCAAAAACGTTGCCATGCGTGTTGCCAAGTGGCATGACGCTGGTTATCAAGTTGTGGTGGTGCCATCCGCCATGTCGGGTGAAACCAATCGTTTAATCGGTCTGGCAAAAGAAATCATGGCGCAACCTGATCCACGCGAGCTGGACATGATTGCTTCTACCGGAGAGCAAGTCTCTATCGGTCTGTTATCTATGGCGTTATTGGCGCTTGGTAAACAAGCTGTTTCTTATACCGGTTGGCAAGTGCCGATTAAGACGGATTCCGCCTTTACCAAGGCACGTATCCAATCGATTGATGACGCTAAAGTGCGGCGCGATTTGGATGCTGGAAAGATCGTCATCATTGCCGGTTTCCAAGGCGTAGATGACAACGGCAACATTGCTACTTTGGGTCGTGGTGGTTCTGATACTTCCGCTGTCGCAGTAGCCGCAGCCTTAAAAGCACAAGAATGTCTAATTTATACCGATGTCGATGGCGTCTATACCACCGATCCTAGAGTCGTCTCAGAAGCGCGCCGTTTAAAAACCGTGACGTTTGAAGAAATGCTGGAAATGGCATCGCTCGGTTCAAAAGTATTGCAAATTCGCTCGGTTGAATTCGCCGGTAACTATCGCGTACCCACCCGCGTCTTATCGTCATTGACTGACCCATTGATTGCGCTGGAAGAAGAAAAAAATTCTGGCACCCTGATTTCGTTTGAGGAAGATACACACATGGAACAAGCTGTTATTTCTGGTATCGCATTTAACCGCGATGAAGCAAAAATCACTGTATTAGGCGTGCCAGACAAACCAGGCATTGCTTATCAAATTCTCGGCCCAGTTGCGGATGCCAATATCGAAGTCGATATGATTATCCAGAATCAATCGGTAGAAGGAAAAACAGACTTTACTTTTACCGTACCACGCGGTGAATACGCCAAATCCATGGATGTATTAGACCAACACGTCAAAGCACACATTGGCGCTGGCAGCATTAGCGGTGATACCAAAGTATCCAAAGTATCCGTAGTCGGCGTCGGCATGCGCAGCCACGTCGGTATCGCGTCCAAAATGTTCCGCACCTTGTCGGAAGAGGGCATCAACATCTTGATGATTTCTACTTCTGAAATCAAAATTTCCGTTTTGATTGATGAAAAATACATGGAATTAGCCGTACGCGCTTTGCACAAAGCATTTGGTCTCGAAAATAGCGAGCAATAAGATTGACCAAGTGATTGCGAGCAGTTATTATCTCGTTCTTCGCTGAATTCGTTGTATTAATAACGAGTGCAGCATAGTGGTAAAAGCGTGGAGACGTGGCCGAGAGGTCGAAGGCACTCCCCTGCTAAGGGAGCATACGGGCTTAAACCTGTATCAAGGGTTCGAATCCCTTCGTCTCCGCCAGAGTTTGTGAAGTAAATGTAATAAAAATGCAGTTTTGGCTTTTATTATCAAGCTTTTCTGTGTTATAATTTTAGGCTTTCGCGGCTGTAGCTCAGCTGGATAGAGTACTTGGCTACGAACCAAGGGGTCGTGGGTTCGATTCCTGCCAGCCGCACCAAATAAATCAAAGGGTTATAGATTTCGGTCTATAACCCTTTTTGGTTTTTATACTGCACATATCAAATCACCCCCACAATCACCCCCACAGTTTTAAATGCTGTAATCACCCCCCGTTTTTGCGAAACAGATTCAAGTCTCGATCTTGATACCAAGCCGTCGCATGGCTCCGGCCAGCGATTTATTGACGAGAATATTATGTTGCGCCGATAGTCGCCAAAAGGTTTGCCAGCGCATCCCCTTAGGCTTATCGCCTGCACCGTTAAGTATGCCCGGTACCCAGCCCAGCCGCTCCCGGATTTTATCTGCCTGACGTGCTGCCCGGTCATTGTCGGTTTCGCGTTGGGAAGGGTATGCCAGTCGGTAACAGTGCCGACAGGCGAAGATGCCGCCGCCGTAGAGAATTGCCACGCGGCGTCCGCATCCGACTGCCGGACAGAGGAACCATGCTCGCTGCCCGCCATAGGTGCAGACTGTCCAATCCAACCGTACGGAATATTCCTCATCTTTCCAGTCCTTGCCGCCGTTACGATGCCGATAATTCAGAATCACACGGTTGGTTTCCATTCGCACTTGAATAGATGCCACAATTTCACCCTGTCTAGTCCATTGCCAACCAAAGCTCCGGTCTGGCGTCAGAAAACCGTCGCGTTGCCAGCATCGCACGTCAAGCCGTCGATAATCGTCGGTGCAATCCGCCGCATCGTTACGGTAACGCCGTCCACTACCCATTCCACCCATTATTCGCTCTCGATTCTTCCGAAATCATTAAACTATTTTGCCTCATATTCACGCCAAAAAATCCGACAAATTCGCTGAAACCCACATGCCGACTACGTTTCAGCCTATTTCATTGGTCTCGTATTCCATGCTGTTTCGATACCATCATTGTTTGCCGCGAAGCTCTTTTAGCTTCACCAGCATGGATAAAGTGCGCTCAAACTTGCGGTCAAGGTGTGTTTCATAGCGCGTTAGCTTTTCCAGTCGATGCACTTGCAGCCCTTCGCCCAAGGTTTGCGCCTTGATCGCCTCATGATGGCGGGCTTCTTTTTCCGTAGTGATGCAGATTGGTTCCAGATGTTTGCGGATAAACTCGGCCAACCCTTCGGCGGTTGCCGAGTATTCCTCATCCTCGACATACTTTTGCCACCAGTCGCGGGAATCGGGCAAGAGTGCGCGCAAGGCTTTGTCATAAGCATTAGCGCCACCGCGTCGCAGAATCGCCGCCGCCTTGTTTGTCGTGTCCAGATCGTGCCGCGCATCGCGTTGACGTTCGGCGATTTCTTCCGGCGTCATGCCCACCAAATCTCGCAGGTCGGTGCCCTTGCCGGATAGTCCAAGCTCAAACGGTGCAGCCGCTGGTATAACGCCTTCGGCATTGCGCGCCACTCCTTTCAACCCCTGATTGATGGCCGCCCCCTCGGCTTGCAATACCCGCTGCTTGCGCCAGATGATGCCAGCCAGTTCCTCGACCAAGTGCGCTTCGGTCGCTCCCGTTGGTTGATGTTCTTCCATTAGTGCGGACAGCAAGACGCGGTACTCGTCTACATCCTCATGCGCAAGCACGGTGTAACGACTCAAGATGCCGTGCTGTATGGCGTTGAATCGCACGGCTTCATAGTTGCTCGTCGCCGCCTGTGTGGCTACATCGTTTTCCGGAAAGGGAATCACGGCAGAATCATTTATAAGTGTTTGCATAGCTGTTTCCTTTTTGACTTTGAATTAGTCCCGGCCAGCGTTCGCGGCCCGGTCGTTGGTCTGGGTCGGTCGCCTTTGGCATATAACCCACACATCGTTGAAGAAGATCGCGTATCGGCTCATAGATACGGCTCGCGTTGATTTCACCACGCCGGGCAGCAAGACATAACCCGCGCTCAGTCAGGTTCGCGCATTGATCGCAACGTCGTCGGTCATTATCAAAGGCAAGCGGACGCGGTACTTCTTCAGCCCACCGAAGTAAAATTTTCCGTTCATTCAAATCAGCGTGGCATTTATCCAGCACATCGGCAATGGTTGCCTGGTCGGATTCTTCGATATGCGCTAGCCATGCGCGGATTGTGGCTTCTTCTTCCGGCGTCATGGAAATGGCTGCTTCCTTTACGGCCTTGATTTCTCGGAAAGTCGCCGACTGCTCACTGCCATTACTGCCGATAGAATCACCCGAATTTTCTGATTCATCAGGATTGAGCACTGCCATTACTGCCGTTATATCTCTTTCGTCACTATTGGCAGTAACCCGGTCAGCGCCTCTCGAAATTTCAAGCTTTGCCCGTTCAAGCCAGTTCGTCATGATCGTATCTCCGGCTTGCTCGTTTTTGCGCTAATTGGATTGATGAAGTAGCGCCAGGTGCGTCGCCCGGTTCCAGGCCCAGCGCCACCCACTTCTTCCGACCGCAACCAATCTTCATCTTCCAGCCAGTCAAGCGCCGCTTGCACTGCCTCATCGGTTGTCAGATAACGCCACTGATTGCGCCGCACATCCCGCGCCGTGAAGCCATCCGACAGCTTGCTTTGCCGTACCTTGTCGGCCAAAGCTTGCGCCGCCCGTAAGCCGTCATCGGTCAGCAAGCCATAGCAGCGTCGCGCATGGGCTTCCAGATATTCGCACCATGCCGCTGCCCGCATTGCCGATTCAGCCGTTACAGGTCCGCGCTGTCCGGTCGCCATGCAATCCACAAGATGCAGGATCAAAGCCAGCGCCGGAAACAACTTGTCGAATTTCGATAAATGTTGCGCGATGATTGGATGGTCTTCGGCAGGCAGTCGTACTCGGTGCAGATCGCCAGACCATTCGATGAAAATTTCTTGTGCTGCTGCGTCAAAACTGAAATGCGGGAACTTGGCGAAGTCGTCGGCGGGAGCCGCGCCCCAATCAACCGGGTCGAAATTGGCCAGCGCATCGAACACACCAAAAGCCAGGTCGCGGGCATCCTTCGCCGGAATACGGTCGCGCCATTCCCACGCCAGATGGTCTGGATACACCAACAATTGAAAGCGTTGCAGCATTCCATCATTCGCCAGTGTATTCGTCGCTTGCTCAAGATAGCCCGTCAGCTTATCCGGTTGAATGCCGCCGAAGATTGATACGCACAGATTCGGAATGAAGATCGAACCGCGCCCGATACGGTCCGTGTCGAAACTGGCGTTACCGTTCCATGCTTCCAAGTAGAAGGCCCGTTCGCCTTCTCGGCCTTCTCGATCCCATGACGCAATCAAGCCGACCAGTTCATCCCGCATGACAAGCAATCCGGCAGGATTTTCCAGCAGCAGTTCGCCAAGCTTCTCGACGGTCGTATCGTTGGATTTGTAACGTCGCAGGATCGGTGCTTTTTGCATCTGTTGACGATGGCCTTGCAATTCCTTGGCGATGCTGTCCAGGTCGCCTTTCTTGGCATCCTTCGCCGCCGCCTTGATGCGCGATTCGATGGCTTCTTTCTTCGCCTCGAATACGGTTTTGTCGGCCTCGAAGGCTTCCACATCTGCTTGATACGCTTCCATCGCTTGCGCAATCAGACGGTCAAGCGGTTTCAGCGCTGCGCCGATAGCGGGGGACTTCTTTGCTGATGGCAAACCCACGATGCCGCCCCACAGATTCGGCACGATCATCCACGAATCACGAGCTTTCGGTTTGATCGTGCAGCGTGCCCCGATGATCGCGCCCAGCTCGACCAACGCCCCCGCCGCGATGAAATCTGGCGGGCAGGGCATACGGTCAGCTTCGTCCATAATCCATGCGCGTAAGGCTTCGGGCAGCAGCGTTTCCGGGTCGAATGCTGGGACAGGATGCAACGCCGCTTGAATGGGTTTAGGCTCTGGCCAATCACGGTTTTTATAATTTCTCGCTGGCGTGCTTTTCTTTTCAGGCAAGGCAAATGATTTGCTCTCTATCACTGCGCCACATGATGACGATTGTGGCTGCTTGATGGTGGGCAGTGCGTGAATGTCTGCCACCGTGGCATTTTGGTTTGCTGCCATCCATTCCACTGCATCGCCTTTGTGGGGTAAGTTCATCGTCGCCACATCCACCAGCCGCACCGTACAACCCAGCGCCAGCAGTACGTCTTCCACTGCATCCGCATAGCGCTGACCGGCTTCGTCATTGTCGGGCCAGATAATCACGTTGCGCCCGGCCAGTGGTTGCCAGTCAGTTTTTCCGGCAGAATCCGCCGCGCCGCTGGTCGTCGCCAGCGCACCGATTTTTGCCAGTGCATCAGCACACCATTCACCTTCCACCACGATGACCGGATCAAGTGGGTGGGTTGCCAAATCATGCAAGCGGTAAAGCGGTTTGCCGTTCTGATATTCTGGCTCCCCCAGCGTATATCCTTCGCCGTTTGTCTTCATCGGTCGAATCCACTTGTCCCCATTGTCTGGATTCTTCATGCGGATGCGCCAGTGCAGTGGCTTACCGTCAGGGTCGGTGTATTCGTGCAGGGCTTGCGGTTTGAAGCCGTCGCGCATCGCACTTGTCGCTAACCGCCGGGCTGCATCCTTGGGTGTCTCATTAGCTTGCATCATCGCGTTGCCTCCCATGCACCCAGCGCACGCGCCGCATCGATGAAGCGCAATCCATATCTCTGCATGTGAAATGCCAGCACGTCACCACCATGTACGCCACATACCATGCAGCGAAAGCCTCCAGTATCCAGTCGCACCCGCAGGCTTGGTTTGGTGTCTTTGTGAAAAGGACAGACAGCGGATTTCCATTCGCCGCCGCCGATCAATTTCAATCCCTGCGCATCGTAATATTCGGCAGGATTAGGCAAGCAGTAGCGCTTGAAAGCGAAGGCAGGCCGATTGTGTCCCCGCGTGGGGTTCGCGTTTCTCATCGTCTGCTCCTTACGCCACAGCCTTGCGGGCTGCTTCCAGTTTTATTACCAGGGCGCGGATTTCATCGTCAGTTTTTCCGGCGATGCGGGCCGCGTTCATGGCTGTTACTTCACTGTTAGGCCAACCCACCATCCGAACACCAAGGTTCACAGGCTTGGGCCAAAGCCCTTGCGCAATACGGAGATAGATTGTGGAGCGGGAATAGCCCGATTCAAATTTGACGGCAGGAAGCCGAAGGATGGTTTGCAGCATGTTTGCACCTCATTGTGCGTTGTTGAACATGCTGCAATTTGAAAGTAGCTAGGGGGCTAGCTTGCAAGCTAGCCAGAACAATAAGGCTGGAAGACGCGTCAACGCTTGGGTTTGGTTTTCTTCTGGCTAGGCTTGGTCGATGACATCAAGGCTGCGAACGGGCTGGCGGGGGCATATTTTGCAGGCTTAAGAATTTGCTTCAAGCGGGACACAGAAATTCCTTCCTCTTCAGCCACAACTTGATTAAATGCTTTTGTCTGCTTGACCTTCTCTTCCTTAATGCGAGCCGCAAGCCTGTCGCGGCGGGCTTCCGGTGTTTCGGTATTGCCTACCGAATTATTCACAAGGCGAATGAGTTTTGCCTTGTCCAGTGCGAGCGCGTTTTTCTTGATGGTCAACACCTCTGCGAGCGCGATGGTGTGCCCGGCAAGCGAAAGCGTAAAGCAATCTTTCACCAGCAGCACAACCAGGCTCTTGTTGTTCGTATTGCCCTTAATCACGCCGATATTCCAGTGCTTTCCATTTGCCTTTGCAGGCTCATTGAATTCAAGCAACTGCACCAGTACAGCCGCAAGCAGTTCACCCGTCATTTGCCATTGTGCCAGTCGAGAAAATTCAACTCGTACACGCCCGATATTCTGCGACTTGTCGCAAACGATAAATGCTTGTGCGGGCCGGTTGCCATCGGCGGGATAGATGTTCACCGACATGTCGCAGTATTCCTCGCAACCCCGACACTCGATCACATGAGAAGGCTGCGCACGACGCAGCAACCCGCTGTTGACGAACAAATCTAACGTGCCGGGTGGCCAATCGGCGACTTCGTCAGCACCAAACAGTGCCGCCGCCACACCCGAAGAACTAAGCCGGTTGAGAATGTTTTCGAGTAGACCAGTTTCTGTCATGCGGCGGCGAGGCTAACTTCTTTGTGAGGTTCCTGTGGCTCAATACCCGAATCAGCTAGCATTTTGCGGATCATGTTGTCGCGCCCATCGTGTTTGAGAGAGCAGGAGTTTGGCCACCCAATGTCGAAACTGCGCGTGCTTGCCTTCCTTGACGACGGAGCCTGCGCAAACGTCACCTTGAAGCCAACTTGATTGATGGCGATTTGGCCAGATGGTATACCTTTGGTCACTTTATCCAGCAGATCGAACACCGCATGCTTGTTTTGCGTGGGGTCGGCTTCCAAAGTGATTTGCTCTTTCGTGCCGAATATCTTGAAGCGCAGCTTGCGCACCGCCACATCAGCGATGCCGGATTCCGGCGCAAACTCAAACTGAAACTGCCGCGATTTCAGGGGTGTAAGGTTGTAGACACGCTCGTCTTTCTCATCTGGCCCCAGATTCGCTTGCAGAATGATTTCGGCGAATTTTGCTTGCAGGTCGGGGATCACCTTGCGGTCACCGGGAATGTAAATATCCAGCGTCCTTTCCAGCTGTGAATAGACGAAGATGATTTCAAACGCGGGGTGGCGCACAAGGCGCTTGAACTCGCCACGCTGCCACTCGGGGTCGGCCCTCGCGTAGTCCTCGGGATAGGCGAAAAAATAATCACGCTCATCACGTTTGAAGCAATCCACCTTGCATTCTTTGCCGCGTCCCTGTGTTGTGTGGAAATATCCACCAAGCGCCTGTTCCAGTTTTCGGACAGTTTCATCCGAAACGTCGGCGGGTTTATCTGGAAGGTTCTTGCGCTTGCGCCAATACGAACCGGGCACATTGTCTGCATGATTGAGGACAAGTGCGCCGCGCCAACACTTCGGATGCTCCAGGAAAGTCCAAAATGCGTGTTCGTGAAAGCCACCGAGTTCGGCGAATTGCGGAGCCAGGTCTTCGCCGTGCCAATCGGCTTCATCCAAAATGGCTTTCGATCCACCTTCGGTAGCAAGTTCGACAATTTCTTGAAAGTCTTGCTCCATTGCTTTGCGGGTTTCCTCCGGCAGAGCAAGCCAGGCATCGTAAATAGGCTCGATCTGAGTTTCTGTCAGTTCGCCAAAATCCACGTCGATCAGCACGTTATGAGCGGCGAAATATTGCCGAAGAAAACGGTTCGGTGACTGCCTAAAGAAACTTTTCGGTTGGTATTGTTTGGACAATATAGGTCTCCTTAGAATTTACCGGGAGATATTGTGTCCGATAGCAAAAATTCAAGAGATACAACATATTGCCTAATTTTAATAACGCAATAGGTATCTCGGGACTCTCACTAAAAAAACCGTCAAACATCCAAATGCGGCAATGCCTTCACAATTTTCATTGTCTCCAAACTCACCGTGATCACACGTTGAAATAATTCGAGTGGATAGCGGGCGTCCCCCATTGTTTCTGTAGCCCACAAGTTGGCGTCGTTGACGATGCCGCTATCTTTATGTGTTGTGACGGCTTGACGTTCCATGACCCATTCCAGCGCGGGTTTGCCGTTGACTACATAGTCGTAGGCTTCTATGGGGATGTCGGTCATGGTGATGTTGTGGTTATAGATCACGGTGGTTTTGTCGCCTTTTTTGGCGAACCTCATTTGCGTGACACGGTAGTCTTCATCGGTGAAGGTTTTGAGTTGATCTTTGCCGCCGACGATGGTGACTGGGTAGCATGGCACTGTTTCGTAGTTCAGGTGCAATTCTGCCAATGCGCGGCCTGCTTTGGAGAATGTCCAGAAATCGGCAGCAGTTTTCACGCAAGGAATGCGCGGCATTTCTTTGGTCAGGTTATCGGCGTAGCGCTTGCGGTAGTCGGGTGAATGCAGCAAGCCATAAACATAATAGAAGACATCTTCTTTGCTGATTTTTTCATTAGGATAGGCATCTTGGAAGTGCTTCAGCCCTGCGTTGCTTATCCCATCCTTGCGAACCATTGACGATTCTGTTTTTGATCCATTCTGAAATTTGGATCGAAACATATCATTTTGTTGTATATCGCCTAAATTTTGAATGTCGTTTCCAGGTTCTTCATAAAGATAAAGTGGGAAGCACTGGCCTTTAGATACCATTTCTAAATCAGGCAATATATTGGTAATAAGTGCACAAAATTCTTTTGTTGATCCACGACCAGTAACTGCAATAACCGTATTCTTGACCATGGCGTTAGGAAAAATGCGGGACATTTGACCTACACGATGAGTAAATTCATTACTAAAATAAGTTTTTTGTTTTGAATAAGGACGGTATAAACCTGTTATGACTTTTTCTTCAATGAATGGATGTGTTCTAAATTTTTCTGCATCCGCCTTTAAGCTAGATGTCCAACTTATTTTTGTTGGATCGCTACTGAGAAAAACATCTACATTTGGATATTCATCAGTATGAATATCCTTGCAATTACTGATATAGCGCTCGACCTCTTGATTGTAGAAACCAATCATTCGAGATATGTTGGTGATAAGACCGATTTTTGAAGAGTTATAACACCAAGCATCTCTTCCAGTTTCAGCACCTCTAGAGTAATTTTCAAAAATTATTAGGGTATCTTTATCTTTTTTGTCGCCCAAGGAAATGAACTTCGCGAAACTGTTGTCACGTTGACCAATCCAGTCGCCATGCTGATCGGGTTCAATCTTTTGCCAGCCCTTGGCGTTGGTAATACCTGCAATGCTCTGAAAGGTGTTGATGCGTTCGAGCTTTTCAGATCGGCTTAGGTAGTCGCCAATGTCATGCCAATAGATTTCCCCGCGCTCTTTAGCAATCGGATTTTTGACGACTATCGTAATAGCAATTGGCGTACGTGTTCCCTGCCCAAATACATTGTCTTTTTCCTTTCGACGCTGCTCACCTGATGTTCTAGCATTGCCGCGCAAATGAAAAACATAGATATTACTGAATTCATCAGCTAAACATTTGCGTAATCCATCCGCAGTATTCGCCTCTAAAAATCCAGCATTGGTGACAAAACCAATCACACCGCTATCGCCAATGCGGTCGCTCGCCCAGCGGATTGCACGGATGTAGGAATCATAAAGAGCATTTTTATTTGTGGCATTTGAGCGTGCGGCGTAAGTATCCCTAATTTTGGAATCGAGCCCTGAATATTTCACATTTTGATTGTTGTCATTCGCACTCTCTTGTCCTGCTGAATACGGCGGATTACCAATAATCACCCGAATATCCAATGCTTTTTGCTTTTTACGCCGACCACTGTTATCAACCAGAATTTCACTAATCAAATCTTCTTTTTCGTACATTTGGAAGGTGTCGGTGAGACAAATCCCATTGAACGGCTGATACTTCTGCTTACCCATGATGTCGTGATACACCGCCTCAATATTGATTGCTGCAATGTAATACGCCAGCAACACAATTTCATTGGCGTGAATTTCGTTTGCGTATTTGTGCGGCAATTGTTCTTTGTCGATTAAGCCACTTTGCATCAGACGCGTGATGAAGGTGCCTGTGCCGGTAAAGGGGTCAATGATGTGGACGTTTTTGCCGCCGATGGTTTGGCCGAATTCGCTTTGTAAAATATCGTTGACGCTATGGATGATAAAGTCCACCACTTCGACTGGCGTATAGACGATGCCAAGCCGCTCGGTCATTTTTGGGAAGGCGTTGCGAAAAAATTTGTCGTATAACTCGACTACGATTTTTTGCTTGCCTTGGGCATTCTCTATCCCTTCGGCCCTTTGCTTTACGTTGTCGTAAAATCGTTGCAACGTGTCCGCTTCCTTATCTATATTGTGCTCTTGCAGTATGTCCAATACGCTTTGCATCGCTAACGACATGGGGTTGTGCTGCGCAAAGCTATAGTCGCCAAACAGCGCGTCGAATACCGGTTTGGTTATCAGATGTTGCGCCAGCATTTCGATCACTTCGGTATCGGTGATGCTGTCATTCAAATCGTCACGCAGTTCCTTGGCGAAGTCTTCAAAGGCGGTGCGCTCTTTGACATTCTCCGGGTTTGCAATGATGTTTGCGATGCGCGTTATATGGGTTTGGGCGATTTTGGCAATATCGTTGGCCCAATCTTCCCAGTGATGGCGGTTGCCGCACTTTTGCACTACCTTGGCATAAATGGCACGTTCTATTTCGCCAATCTCAAATTGTAATTCTCCTTGGGTAGGTATGCCGTATGGGGAAAGTTCTTGCCCAATCCCAAACTGGCCTTTACCAGCTTCCTTGTTTTTTGTTTCCTTGGTCTTTTCGGATCGCTTATTGATCTTGTCGGTAATGGCGATGACTTCCATTTTTTTGGTGTCTTTGCCGATTAGATCGAGTTTGTTAACCATCGCATCGAAGCGGTCATCATGCGAACGCAAGGCTTGCAGCACCTGCCACACGACTTTATAGGTTTTGTTATCGTTCAATGCTTCGTGCGGTTCCATACCTGGGGGAATGACTACCGGCAGAATCACATAGCCACGCTTCTTGCCAGGTGCGTTACGCATCACGCGGCCAACCGACTGCACTACGTCCACCTGTGAGTTACGCGGTGTCAGGAATAGTACGGCGTCCAGCGCTGGTACATCCACTCCTTCGGACAGGCATCGCACATTGCTAAGGATGCGGCAGGTCTTATCTGGTATGTCGGCTTTCAACCAATTCAGCTTTTCTTCTTTTTGACTGGCATTCATGCTGCCATCAACGTGCGCAGCCTCACATACTAAGCTGTTCCCAGTCTCGAATTCTTCCTGTTCTTGATAAGCTTCGACCACTTTCTGGAACATGCCTGCGATATTTTTTGAGCTGACCTTGTGTGTTCTTTGATTTTGATTTGTTTCGATGACTTGGCAGAAAGCGACGGCACGGCGCATCGGTTCTTGATCGCCCACAAGATCGTCTTGCTGGCCTTGTTTGCCAAGCGCCTTCCAGCAACCGATAATTTTGGCTGCATCATCTACTTTCAATTGGTTATTGCCATCGTTTAGTAGTCTTTGCAAACGCCGGTCTACGTGTGCCGCATCAATCGCCAAAACGATGACTTTGTAATCGACCAGCAAGCAGCGCTTTACCGCATCTGAAAACGTGATGACGAACAGTTCCTTGCCGAACAATGCTTCATCGTCCATTGAGCACAAGGCGACATTATCTTTTTCAGCACTGACCTTGGCGGCATCGCCATAGATGCGCGGCGTGGCTGTCATATACATTCGTTTGTGCGCCCGGATGAAATTGGCATTATGGATTTTGACGAAATTGCTTTCGTCCGCATCGTCAAATGTCGCGCCAGTCGTGCGGTGCGCTTCGTCGCAGATAATCAGATCAAAGTCGGCAAGTTGATGCTGTAGCTGGGCTTTGCTGATGACATCAATCGAGTGATAGGTCGAGAACACGACGCTCATGTGATGGGCATCGTGGCGTTTTGCCATTTCTAATGCCAATCTTGCTGGTTCTGTAGTGGCTGGGTAGCGTAGCTCATGCGCGAAGGTTTGCACGATGTCGTCGTCTTGTTTGCGTTTTTTCCCTACATCGCTGTCTGAGCATACCGCAAAGCTATGAAGTGGGGTTTCGCTCTCTTGTGTCCATTCTGTGAGGGTTTGCGATAACAGGGAAAGACTGGGTACTAAAAATAAAACGCGCTTGCCTGCACCGGCTAATTTTTCTGCAACTTTTAGACTAGTGAAGGTTTTTCCTGTGCCACACGCCATTATCATTTTGCCGCGGTCGGCGCTTTGTAAGCCTGCCTCGACAGCTGCGAGGGCGTTCTTTTGGTGGTCGCGTAAGGTTTTCTTGGATTTGAGGACTGGTGCTTGCTTTGGCTGGTATTTTGTCCAATCTATCTGGCTGCTTTCCAGATCATGCAGATCAATCTTGCTAACCGGAGGGTGCTGATTTTGGAGCGCATCGTTAGCATGTTCGCTCCAATTATTGGTTGTAGTAATGATGATGCGGTGCGTGAATAATTTTTTGCCGGATGCAGTAAAGAAACTGTCAATGTCAGCCTTTTGTACGCGGTAGTCTTCCGCATAAAACTTGCATTGGATGGCGTGAAGTTCGTTCGTGCCTTGCATCCGCGCTACCAGGTCGATACCGGTATCCCGGGCATCCATTCCTTGTGTCCGTGCCCACTCGGCATAAGTCCATATTTGATCGTACAGATCACGGTATGTGGCTTCATTGCGAAGATAGGTACAAATCAAGTCTTCAAAGTAGGTGCCTTTTTCACGTTCGCTGGCTGATGCTTGTCGGTAGGTTGTCAGCAGCTTTTGAAGATCGGTCATATTTTGGTATTCAGTGAAGTTTATTTTTGGTGTTGAATTCATTATTGATCGCATGCTCTGTGCAAATCAGACAAGCACCCATTTCCTATGGGTAATCATCTTAAACTAACGCGGGACGGTATAGGACGGAAAACACAGCTGACAATTAAATCTATTAGGACAATTGCAGAGTTATGTTGCTGCATAAATAAGCGCGTTTCTGTCGCTTTTCTATGCCGTCCTGCCAAACCTAGCAGCAATGACTTTTCCGTCATCCTCTCGCGTCAATAACTCCAGTCGTTCGCCCAGCAAGCGCCATCCTTCTGCCTGCTCGGCTTCAAAGTTTGCACGTTGGTAAATACGCACCAGCCGGTTTTGCTCTACGTGGTTGAGCATTTTATCCACGACATGCGGCGGTGTGCCAAGCGCAGCGGCAATCGTCGCTGCCGTGCGCCGCAAGTCGTGTGGTGTCCAATCGCCACCAGGCAGCACTAAGGCTTGCGCATATTTGACCGTGCGGTTTTTCATGGGTTTGGCATCAATAGAACGTTGCCGGTCTTTGATTTGCTTGGTCATCGATTTGACGCAAACATGGTCTTCTGGCTTGAATGTTGCCGGGAATAACCAAGGGGTTGTGCCCGTTATCGCATGCAAATTGGTTAGCTGTTTAATCGCAAAATCGCTGAGGCGAACCGAGTGCGGTTTTGCATTCTTTGTGCTGGCAGCCGGTATGCTCCATGTTCTGGTGTCAAAGTCGATATGAGACCAAGCGGCTTGCAGCGTTTCCCCCACGCGGCAACCGGTCGCCAGGATCAGCCAGATACACAATTGCGATTCTTTGGTCATATTGGCTTGCGGTAGAGCAGTTACCAATGAACGGATTTCGGCATCGTTTAGTACGCGCTCACGCTCTTGTTTTTTGCCAAAATCATCGCGCTTTAAATGACTGGTTGGGTCGGATTCCACCAGCCCGCGTTTGATGCCAAACCCCCACATCTGGCGCAATTCTCCAAGTAAAGTGCGGGCCATCACGCTCGAACCCCGTGCTGTTACTTCATCGATTTGAGCAACGATTTGCAGCCTTGAAATGTCAGCTACCGGCACATCGCCCAAGATCGGAAATACGTCACGCTCAAACAGGCGTGTGACTTCCGCACCTTTATCTTTTCGTCGTGGTAATTCTTGTTTGTGCCAACGGTCGAATAAATCGCGCAAAGTAAGTCTGGCTTTGAGCGCCGCATGCGTGGCTTCTTCATGCGCTCTGGCTTCTTCTGCGATGCGCTTACGTTGCGCGGCAAGATGCGCTGCTTCGGCTCGTTGCGCTTCCTGTTCTGCTCGTTTGAGCGCTGCAATGGCGGCAGGATCGTTTTTCTTCGTTGTCAGTTCTCGGAATAGTTCATCGCGTTTGGCGCGAATTTTAGGCATGGATAGTGCGGGATAGGAACCTAGGGTTACTTGCTTGACCTTGCCGTCATACCGATAGCGCCAGTCGAATGAAACCGATACCCCGCCTTGCTTTACAATACGCACGAGTCCGATGATGCCGTCACCGTCACGCAATTTGCGGCCTGAATCTTTTTCGGTAAGTGCTTTGAGTTCCAGCGTAGTTATTTTGCCCATGACATCCTTATAGTAAAGAAGATGTGGAAAATCACCCCCACAATCACCCCCACACTTTAACAGGATTTAATGGGATTGCAAAAGACGTCGTTGAACAGTAGGTGTAATAAAAAACTTAAAATATACAAATAAAACAATGACTTATATATTTAAATTGGATTTGGTTGGACAATCCGGGACTTCAAAATACTTAGCTACGAACCAAGGGGTAGTGGGTTCGATTCCTGCCAGCCGCACCAAAAATCAAAGGGTTATAGATTTCGGTCTATAACCCTTTTTGGTTTTTTGGTAAGAGATTTGGTAAGAGAAAATCTGCTGAATTAAACAACTTATTCAAAAAATAGCCATCGTGCTGTCTAGCCGCATGATCACTAAAAAATTCATCATGAAACGCGAAGTCAAATGGCCGCACCTCGGCGAAATTTTGATGCTTGAATGGTTGGAACCAATGGGCTTGAGTCAATACGCCTTAGCCAAGGCAATCGGCGTTCCCGCTCGCCGTATCAATGAAATCGTCAAAGGAATGCGCAGCATCACCGCCGACACAGCCTTGCGCCTGGCTGCCTTGTTTGGCACGGATGCACAAAGCTGGATCAATCTGCAAACTGAATATGATTTGGTTGTCGCTGGCGATGCGATGGCTGAAGTGTTGGGGCGTATCAAGCGGTACGATTTGGTTCGTGCTTGAGGTTGGGTGTAATAAAGGCGATTTAATTTGACAGAGTGTGTCAAATCAGGTCTGAGCTAGTACAGATAAATTGATCCATTTGCGTAGCGTTTGGTCACCCAGGCCCAGCTCCTTGATCACGACTGCGATTGAATCACCATTATGGACGCGCTTGACGGCGAGCTATTTGAACTCGCTCGTATAGGCTTGTTTCGGTATTTTTTTCATTTTCTGTCTTCCTCTAGTAACGTAAATTTTACGTCACCTGCGGCAGACTAAATTTCATGGGAAGCGCAGCTGCTCCTTTCCCTTTCTGTTCGTCGGCATTTGCTGATTCAAGTGCAGCCGACGCTATTGGATCGATAACGCGACGTTCGACATACTTAGTATTGTCGACATCTTCAGCACCTATTGCGTTAATTCCCATTCGTTCCATCGTTGCGAAGAGGTCAGCTAGAACTTCATCTTTTCTCATGTAGTAACTGGACGCGAAACATCTCCAGAACGTCCAACCGGCACGCTCCAAGATGCGTTGGCGCGTCATGTCATCAAGCCACTGACCTGGTCCGTGGAAACGGTCACCATCGAGCTCAATCGCCAATCTACGGTCTTCAGCCCCCTCAACCACAAAGTCAATTTTGTACCCTCCGACTTTGACCTGCGGCTTGACGCGATATCCCTTTCCCGTAAGGACGTCGTATACCTCGCGCTCGAAACTTGAGTCACAGAGCTCACGCAAGTTACTGACTTCTTGGGCATCTTGCTTAAATGGCGCAGCAAAATGTCGAATGAGTTTTGCGCGCAGGTCTTCGGGTTTCATATCAGCCTCATCGACCGACCGGAAGAGCATCATGCGTTCTCGAGCTCGAGAGGCTGCCACGTTATAGCGTTGCTCGAATGTCGCAGCGCTGCTTGTCGCTCTGTCTCCCTTCGCAGACACCATGGATACAAGCATGATATCTCGTTCGCCGCCTTGGAAAGTAGGAGGTGTTCCCACCATGATATGCCGGTCGAGGATTTCATTCATTGGAATCCGCTGATGCACAAGGTCATGGATATGGGAGGCTTGAGCGGTACCTTGCAAGGTTACGACACCAATACTCCGCCCAGACAACGTGGAGTCTCCAATAATGCGTTCGATTTCATCAACTATCGCGTCTGCCTCCGGCGGATTCAAATCCCCTTTTCTATAGCCGCTCTTCACATACACATCAATGAGGGGCGGGTCGAGACGCTCTGAACGACGGGGGATACGCATCGGTCGAATTTCATGCTGATAGAACTCCCGTTTGGAGAATTCGATAATCGCGGGAACGCAACGGAAATGTTCCTTCAACATGGTCGAATTCCCAGCGAAAACAACTCGCGCCAAGTCATAAATGGACTTATCGGGAGTCATTTCAGAGCCGTGGGGTTGACTGGCCAGGAAGCGATGGTGCAGCTCCTTAATTTTCTCTTCTGCCATCCCAACGGCCCCCGGAGAGACCTGCTTATGGTCTCCGACGATAAGAAGCTTTTTCCCTCTCAACAGAACTGGGAAGGCCCAAATATCGGATTGCGAAGACTCGTCAACGATAACCAGGTCAAAAAGACCTAATTCGGCTGGAATACTTTCCGAAACACGCCACTGCGGCATAACCCAGCAAGGTACTGCTGAATAAGCGCGAGTCATCGCTTCTCGAGCATTCCGTCGATGGCGGATTGCTCGAATACCTGTGCCGCTGCCGACCGATTGAATCGAGTTCAGATATTTTTGTAATGCCTGTTGTACAGATTCAGGGGAATTTTTATAGACCCCCAACCACGTCTTCGCCGCAATCAGTTTTTTGTAGATGTGACTTAGGGAACGCTCGGTTTCATGCCGTTGAGTCTGGAGTTTTTTGAGCTCTTCGTGCACATCAATGCTATCCAGGAATGTTTTTGCGCAGCGCCAGAACCATGCTTCTAGCCAATTGGAGGGGGTCAACAAATCAACTTCGCCCGTAGCGACCTCGGTACGCAAGCGTGCCGCCCACCTTGGCGCGCCGGCGTGTTCAACCTGGTCTGCCACTTTGGCAACTGTGTCCAACATTCCTCGAAGTTCGTGCACGCGGCGCAGTTCCGCCAATTTATCTGTCCATTCAAGACCGATGTATTCTGGTGTTCTTTCGGGATTTCCCAACTCGTGACGCAAAAATGCGTTCAATTCAGTTGTAATTGCCCCGCTCTTCTGCTTGAGCTTTGACAAATATTCTTCAACCCGAAGAGTTGCGTAGTTAAGACGATTCTTGTCGAGATGTTGGACAAGTGCTACAAGCAGCACCTCGGCCTCTCCCTCATCCACTTTAAGAATCCGTTTACCAAAAACAGCCTCTACTTTGGCGGGCAGTGCGCGTTCATATCCTTGAACGAACTCCTTGAGACGGGCCATCTTCTTAGCAATTTCATTAAGGTTACGCAATGGATGGGAGCCTACATCGACGTTCGGCAGGTCATATTCACCCGCTACGGCATTCCACCGAGATACCAGTTGCAGAACATCCTTTCTTAGCTGACATGTCGCGGCAACAGCTTTCCAACCTTCGGCATCAGCAGGTCTTGCACCGGATACGGTAACGGAACTGACAATTTCACGTGCTTCTTTCTTTCCAAACGGAAGTGAGAAAGCACTTTTCCCTTGAACAAGACGACCTAGAGCCTCCATAAAATCGACATTTGACTCGGCATTTGGTGCCAGCTCCACCGGGGCCTTCATGAGATTCTTCCGTTCGACTTCCAGAGACTCCACTACTGCAAGCAGTTCGCCTAGCTGGGCTAGCACCACATCAGGCTGGGATTCTCGATATGCCTTCGACAAACTCGCAACCCAAAGAGCGCCATACCCATCAACCTCTTTTTGCAACTCCAGATAGGACTCTAGGAAAGGAACCAGCTCTTGTGCCCTCATCAAGGTCTCTGGAGTGGCATCAGTCAGCGGTAATGTAGCTCCCGCCTTAACCTTAGATTCAATCTGGCGAGCTCGCACCAAATCTTCATGTAATGCTGCCAACTCGGGACCAGAGCAAAAATCATCAACAGGTGGAAGCTTTACACGCAAATAAGCCAAATCGCCCCTGAGAGCGGCGCGCGCGGTGTGAGCATCTGCAATGATGTGCTCCGCAAACGGCACGTTCCCATTTCGGACGGTGTCTAAGGAATCATCTAGCCAACCAAAATTACCTTCATTTTTCAGAACAAAATGCGCCAGGTCAGGAGGATTCATCTCTCGTCCATGCAACACGAACTTAGTCATGTGCTGTCTCGCAAACTCCGCAATATTTGAATCTATCGCGGCGAGCTTGCGATGCATCTCGTCCAATTGCTGTTCCGAGTTGCTGATGTCTTGCTCAACCCGTCCCGGCTGTAACGAGCTGACGCGAGTGGCGATTTCTTGAATAGAGGCTTCAAATTGCTTCATGCCTGCCTTATCTTCCGAAAGCAGGGCGACGCAGAGCGGTCGAATCGACTCAGGAAGCTTTTCCTGAACAACTGAAAGAGCTGCCTCCCCCTTTGAAGTCACCAACACTCGCTTACCTTGCGCCAAGTAGTGACTGATAATATTTGCAATCGTGTGCGTCTTTCCCGTCCCTGGTGGCCCTTGAACAACCGAACCATTTCCTGTTTCCAACTGCTGCACGATAGCGACTTGCTCGTCGTTATATGGCATTGGGAAATACAGCTCACGCACACCCTCCGCAGAGTTACTGGATGACAAACCTCTAAAGAGAATCGACTCCGGCGCCTTGACCTCTGCGCTACCACGCTCGACAAAGCCACGAATAACGTCTGGCACTTCTGCGTTATCTTCCAGCTTAGAAATGAGCCGCTCGATGTCTTGCAACAGAATATGCTCAGAGCGTTTCCTAGCGTAAAACACCCAAGTGTCAGTGACGCAGAGTTTCTCAGTCGCATCTGGCATGAGACGGTCTTCTGGCGTTAGGTAATGTCCATTGGCGTCAAGGTTTGCCACCGCATTCTTCAACACCCGCTCAAAAGTCAAAGAATCAAATGGAGTCAGGTTATTCGCTGCTGCTGCTTGGTCTGCCTTCCAAAAGCCCATTACGGCTGGAACACCAGCATTCTCTATCTCGGCATAACAATCCAACTCTACCCTTGGCTCCATATCTCGCGGGCGCACCTCAAGTGCATACGTACGGTCGTTCAGAGTCAAATCGCACAACTGCGTGATGAGGGGATGCTTGATGGTCTTGCCTTTACCTTCTAGACGCCAGATAGTGTGACCAATACCCCAAACTAGCTCGATAGGCGTTTCGGCTCCTTCTGTGGCCATATGCTGCTGAAGAGAAAACAACTTTGCATAGACGGCCATCGTCTTTCGCCGCTCTTTCTCGACCAAAGCCCAGGGCGTCCAAAGATGCTCTACATACCGGTCAAAAAGTTTTTTGACATCGGGGTGGTCTTGCAGCTTCAGGGTAAGAACCTCAGCATCTTTCTTATTGGAGGATTTCTCGATGAATTCTGTACGTAGTTCTGGTTCTTTACTTGGAGACTTCGAAAGTACAAGCCACTTCGCAAGATTTTCATCTGGCTGCGGCGGGTTGATTTCCATTAACCTCGGAACACGCAACCACACGTCATCGCCATTTTCGACCTGATTAAACTCGAGCCCTGGAATTGTGCGCATATCGGACTCGAGAGCGGAAAAGTATTCCGTCGGCACCGCAATTGGAGCGGTTTTAGTGAGCTTTTCAACGTGCTTAATGTAATCCAGCACCTCAATCACGGGTGCATTTTGAGTTGTGATCATTATGTTGTTTTTTTATACTGAAAAATTTGCTTCACACGTCAACATGTATTAGTTCAGACAAGATCTGACACATCGACTTGAAAAGATGAGAGTTACCGGTTTAGA
>JAGKXB010000039.1 GCA_021151485.1 Oxalobacteraceae bacterium
CAATCCGATTGCGATGGAAGAGGGTTTGCGCTTCGCGATTCGTGAGGGTGGCCGTACTGTAGGCGCTGGTGTTGTTGCTAAAATTATCGCTTAAGGTTTGTATCTGCTATTCGTGTATTTAAATGGTTTTAATGTAGGGACGTAGCTCAATTGGCAGAGTGTCGGTCTCCAAAACCGAAGGTTGGGGGTTCGATGCCCTCCGTCCCTGCCACAGTTTGCAAGTAAGCGCTGAAAGTAAAAAGTATGTCTAATCAGTCCATGCAAGACGTTGATGTATCAGGTGAAAAAATAAAAATCGTACTGGCTGTGTTTTCTGTTGTTGTTGGTATCGTTGGTTTTTATTTTTTTTCTGCTAATTCGATGATTCGTGTCGGTGCTTTATTTGGTGGTTTGTTGTTTTTTGTTGTTTTTGCGTGGTCATCTAATGTGGGACGCCGATTTGTTGGTTTTTTCAAAGAGGCGGTACGAGAAACAAAAAAAGTAGTTTGGCCAACTCGAAAAGAGGCCTTGCAAATTACCGCTGTTGTGTTTGCTTTTGTTTTTGTCATGGCAATTTTTCTTTGGGGTGTGGATAAATTGTTGGAGTTTTTGTTGTATGACTTAATACTGGGTTGGAAAAAATAATGGCAGAGAGTGTTCAATCTGGTGCGTCTGTCTATGCCGGTTCAACCTCTGCTGTGGCTGGAAAGCGATGGTATGTGGTACAGGCGTATTCTGGTATGGAAAAGAGTGTGCAGCGTGCTCTTGTCGAGCGTATTGAGCGTGCTGGGATGCAAAGTCAGTTTGGTCAAATATTGGTGCCCATCGAAGAGGTTATTGATGTTAAAAATGGGCAAAAGACAGTTACCGAGCGCCGTTTTTTTCCTGGTTACGTGTTGGTCGAGATGGAAATGACTGATGAGACATGGCATTTGGTGAAAAATACTAATAAAGTTGCGGGTTTTATAGGTGGAAAATCCAATAAGCCTACGCCGATACCAGCGCGTGAAATCGAAAAGATTATGCAACAAATGCAAGAAGGTATTGAAAAGCCTCGTCCAAAAGTTTTGTATGAGGTTGGTGAGCTTGTTCGCATTAAAGATGGTCCGTTTACTGATTTTAATGGCAGTATCGAAGAAGTTAGTTACGAAAAATCACGTGTGCGGGTCTCTGTAGTTATTTTTGGTCGTGCCACGCCAGTTGAGTTGGAGTTTGGTCAGGTCGAAAAAGTATAGAAGTCCGATTGGATTTTTATGTGGTTCTAAAAGAGGAGCTTGCAATAATCTAGCAGGATTGCGGGCGTTACTACTCAATAATCGTGGGAATTAATAATGGCAAAAAAAATTATAGGTTTTATTAAGCTGCAAGTGCCGGCTGGTAAGGCTAATCCTTCTCCACCAATAGGTCCGGCTTTGGGGCAACGTGGTTTGAATATTATGGAGTTTTGTAAAGCATTTAATGCGCAAACTCAAGGTATTGAGCCTGGTATGCCTATTCCTGTTGTGATTACAGCGTTTGCGGATAAGTCTTTTACTTTTGTGATGAAGACTCCTCCTGCAACATATTTGATCAAAAAGGCTTCTGGTGTGCAAAAAGGTTCTGCCAAGCCACATGTTGATAAAGTCGGTAAATTAACTCGTCAACAAGCAGAGGCGATTGCGGTGCAGAAGATGCCAGATCTCACTGCTGCTGACATGGAGGCGGCCGTGCGTACTATCGCTGGTTCTGCGCGTTCTATGGGTCTTACGGTGGAGGGGCTATAATGGCTAAGTTATCCAAGCGCGTTAAAGCATTTAAAGAGAAAGTGGATCGTACTAAGGTATATTCCTACGAAAATGCTGTTGCAATCGTTAAAGAGTTTGCTACTGCTAAATTTAACGAATCGATTGATGTATCTGTTCAGTTGGGTGTTGATCCAAAGAAATCTGATCAAGTTGTTCGTGGTTCAGTAGTATTGCCGGCAGGTACTGGTAAGATGGTTCGCGTTGCAGTGTTTGCAACGGGTGAAAAGGCTGAGCAAGCTAAGGCCGCGGGTGCTGATATTGTTGGCATGGAAGATTTGGCCGAGCAGATTAAAGCTGGCAATATGCCTTTTGATATTGTTATAGCTTCACCCGATACTATGCGTATTGTTGGAACATTGGGGCAGGTTCTTGGTCCTCGTGGTTTGATGCCTAACCCTAAAGTTGGTACTGTAACGCCAGATGTTGCTACAGCTGTGAAAAATGCAAAAGCTGGTCAGGTGCAATATCGTACAGATAAAAGCGGTATTATTCATGCCACGATTGGTCGTAAGTCATTTGCTGATGAAGAGCTTAAGTCCAATTTGATCGCGCTAATTGATGCCCTTAACAAAGTTAAACCTGCTACTAGTAAAGGTGTTTATGTTCGCCGTGTTTCCCTATCGTCTACGATGGGTGCAGGTGTGCGTGTCGATCAAGCAACTTTGCTTACTTGATTGATGTTTTTGTCAATTTTATGTGCATAGTTATTGTTTAACTGATTGTTCTAGTCATAGGCTAAACCTTACACTTAATTGTGTGAGGTATTTCTTTGGGCTAAATTGATTTTTTAAATTAATTTGGGCAGTCAAAGACCGTTGGGCGATATACAAAAAATTATAAATTTTTGTATAAAGTTAAAAGCTTGCTTTCAAAGCACCCAGCGTAGATGGTGTACCCGAGCAAGTTTTGGTGTGTTAAGACTGATTTGCAGTTTTAATCTCCTGGTGTTGTCGGATGCCGTGTTTTAACCGATGCAAAGTGAATGTTCTTTTGGGATGTTTTTTCGCATCATTTATGGAGATTGACCGTGGCTCTTAATCTGAGTGATAAAAAGGCTGTAGTCGCTGAAATTTCTGCCAACGTTGCAATAGCTCAAACTATTGTCGTTGCGGAGTATCGTGGCATTCAAGTTGCGGATTTGACGCAACTGAGAGCTAAGGCGCGTGCTCAGGGTGTGTATTTGCATGTGTTGAAAAATACACTTGCACGTCGTGCTGTTGAGGGAACTGCGTTTGCTAATTTGGCTTCTGAAATGACTGGCCCATTGATTTATTCAATTTCTGCAGATGCTGTTGCTGCAGCCAAAGTCATTAATGATTTTGCTAAATCGAATGATAAATTGGTCGTTAAGGCTGGTAATTTTGCCGGTAAATCGCTGGATAAAGCAGCGGTTGCTGCGTTGGCCAGTATTCCTAATCGTGAAGTTTTGATATCTCAATTGTTGGGTATTATGCAAGCGCCAGTTTCAGGTTTTGCTCGTGGACTTGCTGCCCTTGCGGCAAAAAAAGAGACTGAAGCTGTTTAGTCTTGTGGCTAATGTAAAAAATGATGATGACATTGGGTGGGTAAAACGTAGCTGGTCCCACCCCTTAATTGATTAAATAGGAGTTTCAAATGGCAATAAGCAAAGACGATATTCTGGAAGCAGTAGGTGCTATGTCCGTAATGGATTTGAATGACTTGGTTAAAGCATTCGAAGAAAAATTTGGTGTGTCTGCGGCAGCAATGGCTGTTGCTGGTGGTCCAGCGGCAGGGGCGGCAGCTAGTGCCGGTGAAGAGCAAACGGAATTTACTATCATTTTGGCTGATTTTGGTGCAAATAAAGTTGGTGTTATTAAAGCGGTGCGTGAAATTACTGGTTTGGGTTTGAAAGAAGCCAAAGACTTGGTTGATGCGGCACCGAAGCCATTGAAAGAAGGTGTTTCAAAAGCTGATGCGGAAGCTGCTAAGAAGAAATTGGAAGAAGCTGGCGCGAAAGCTGAAATCAAATAATTCTGATTTTTTTAAACGACATTTCGGTGTCGGAATCAAAGTGCCGAACCTTTTCGCAAGAATAGGTTCGGCTTTTGCTCCTTTGTCGTTTCGTATGTCAGAGTTGTTCGTTGTTTGCATCATTTAATAATCATGCAGCTACGATGTTTGTAAAAATCCTAATGATTCGCTGCACAGTAATATCAGTTGGTAAAAGCAGCAGCGGTAATAGTAGTTAGCAATAAATCTATATTCATTTGACCAAATAAAGGGTCGAGAGTTGAGGCGTCATCGATACATGTTGGATGAATAATATTGCCAACCTGAATTCTGAATTCTCTATCCTCCCTGTCACTCACGGAGTGTCCATGCATTACTCATTTACTGAGAAAAAGCGTATTCGTAAATCATTTGCGAAGCGTGCTAACGTTCACCACGTTCCATTTTTGCTGGCAACCCAGCTTGAATCTTATTTAAATTTTTTACAGCAAGACGCTGTACCATCCCAGCGTAAGAACGAGGGTTTGCAGTCTGCATTTACCTCTATATTTCCCATTGTTTCGCATAATGGTTTTGCACGTCTTGAGTTTTTGTCTTACGTATTAGGTGATCCACCCTTTGATGTCAAAGAGTGTCAGCAACGTGGGTTAACGTTTGCTTCACCTTTGCGTGCTAAAGTGCGTTTAGTAATTTTGGATAAAGAATCTCCCACTAAGCCCATTGTTAAGGAAATGAAAGAGCAAGAGGTCTACATGGGTGAGTTACCACTTATGACGACTACGGGCTCATTCGTGATCAATGGTACTGAGCGAGTGATTGTGTCTCAGTTACATCGCTCGCCTGGGGTGTTCTTTGAACATGATCGTGGTAAGACGCATTCGTCTGGCAAGTTGTTATTTTCCGCGCGCATTATTCCTTATCGTGGATCTTGGTTGGATTTTGAATTTGATCCTAAGGATATTTTATTTTTCCGTGTTGATCGTCGTCGTAAGATGCCAGTAACCATTTTGCTTAAAGCAATTGGTATGACGAATGAGCAAATTCTTGCTAGTTTTTTTGTCAGCGATCATTTTAATTTGCGTTCGGATGGGGCCGAGATGGCTTTTGTTTCTGAACGTTTGCGTGGCGAAGTTGCACGTTTTGATATTGTTGATAAATCGGGCAAAGTTTTTGTTGCCAAAGATAAGCGTATTAATGCCAAGCATGTGCGGGAAATCGAAGCCGCTGGGATTGAGTATATTTCTGTACCAGAAGATTATTTGTTAGGCCGTGTGTTGGCTAAAAATATTATTGATGCTGATACTGGTGAGATACTTGCCAATGCTAACGATGAGTTGACTGAAGAATTACTCGGACGTCTACGCGATGCTGACGTTGCTAGTATCCAAACTTTATATACGAACGATTTAGATCAGGGTGCGTATATTTCGCAAACCTTGCGCGTGGACGATACGACAGATCAGATGGCTGCAAAAATTGCCATTTATCGCATGATGCGTCCAGGCGAGCCACCAACTGAAGAGTCAGTTGAAGCTTTGTTCAATGGTTTGTTTTATAACGCCGAGCGCTATGATTTGTCGGCTGTGGGGCGGATGAAGTTTAACCGCCGTATCGGTCGTGATGAATTGTTGGGTGAAATGACGTTGTCCAATGACGATGTACTTGCTGTCATCAAGATTCTTGTTGAGTTACGTAATGGGCGTGGTGAAGTTGACGATATTGATCATCTCGGTAATCGTCGTGTTCGTTGCGTTGGCGAGTTGGCTGAAAATCAATTTCGTGCAGGTTTGGTACGTGTTGAGCGTGCTGTGAAAGAGCGTCTTGGACAGGCTGAAGCTGATGATCTGATGCCGCATGACTTGATTAATTCCAAGCCAATTTCTGCTGCAATTAGGGAATTTTTCGGTTCGTCCCAATTGTCGCAGTTTATGGATCAGACCAATCCTCTTTCTGAAATTACGCACAAGCGTCGTGTATCGGCACTTGGGCCAGGTGGTTTGACGCGTGAACGTGCTGGTTTTGAGGTGCGCGACGTACATCCGACTCATTATGGACGTGTTTGCCCTATTGAAACACCAGAAGGTCCAAACATTGGTTTGATTAATTCTTTGGCTTTGTATGCGCGTCTAAACGAGTATGGTTTCTTGGAAACGCCTTATCGCAAAGTAGAGAACGGCAAAATTACTAATCAAATTGATTATTTGTCTGCGATCGAAGAAGGCCGTTACATTATTGCGCAGGCAAATGCAACGATTGATAAATCTGGTCAGTTGTCGGATGAGTTGGTATCCGCACGTGAAGCAGGCGAAACTATTTTGGTTTCACCTGGTCGGATCCAGTACATGGACGTGGCACCAGGACAAATTGTGTCTGTTGCTGCTTCTTTGATTCCTTTCCTTGAGCATGATGATGCCAACCGCGCATTGATGGGTGCCAACATGCAACGTCAAGCGGTTCCTTGCTTGCGTCCTGAAAAAGCATTTGTCGGTACAGGGATTGAGCGCACTGTTGCGATTGATTCTGGTACTACAGTACAAGCTTTACGTGGCGGCGTGGTCGATTATATTGATGCGGGTCGTGTCGTGATTCGTGTGAATGATGACGAAGCATTGGCTGGTGAAGTGGGTGTAGATATTTATAACTTAATTAAATATACCCGTTCGAATCAAAATACTAATATTAATCAACGGCCTATCGTCAAAGTAGGCGACAGAGTTGCCAAACATGACGTGATTGCGGATGGTGCTTCAACTGATTTAGGCGAGCTTGCGCTGGGTCAAAACATGTTGGTCGCGTTTATGCCATGGAATGGTTTGAATTTCGAAGATTCCATCCTGATTTCTGAAAAAGTGGTCGAAGATGATCGTTACACTTCGATTCATATTGAAGAGTTGTCGGTTGTCGCACGTGATACCAAGTTAGGTAATGAAGAAATCACACGTGATATTTCCAACCTGGCAGAAAATCAGTTGGCGCGTTTGGATGAATCGGGCATTGTGTACATTGGTGCCGAAGTTCAGGCTGGTGACACATTGGTTGGTAAAGTGACTCCAAAAGGCGAAACACAGTTGACACCAGAAGAAAAATTGTTGCGCGCAATTTTTGGTGAAAAAGCATCAGATGTTAAGGATACATCGTTGCGTGTTCCATCCGGTATGGTCGGTACCGTCATTGATGTACAAGTGTTTACGCGTGAAGGTATTGCGCGTGACAAACGTGCGCAACAAATTATTGATGATGAGTTAAAACGTTATCGTCTTGATTTGAATGATCAGATGCGGATTGTAGAGGGTGATGCATTTTCCCGTCTGGAAAAAATGTTGCTTGGCAAAGTTGTCAACGGTGGTCCGAAGAAATTGGCAAAAGGTACAGCGATTACCAAAGACTATTTGTCGGATTTAGATAGGTATCATTGGTTTGATATTCGTCCGGCCGATGATGATGTTGCTACGGCGTTAGAAGCAATTAAAGAATCGATTGCAGAAAAGCGTCATCAATTCGACCTTGCTTTTGAAGAAAAACGCAAGAAATTAACGCAAGGCGATGAGTTGCCGCCAGGCGTACAGAAAATGGTCAAGGTTTATTTGGCTGTTAAGCGTCGTTTGCAATCCGGCGATAAGATGGCTGGTCGCCACGGTAACAAGGGCGTCGTTTCACGTATTGTGCCTGTTGAAGATATGCCTTACATGGCAGATGGTACACCAGCTGACATTGTATTGAATCCTCTGGGCGTACCATCCCGAATGAACGTTGGGCAAATTCTGGAAACTCACTTGGGTTGGGCTGCTAAGGGCTTGGGCTTGCGTATTGGCGAAATGCTCAAGGCGCAAACTAAAGTTGCCGCAATGCGTAAGTTTTTGGGTGAAATTTATAACGAAACTGGTAAAACAGAGTCGCTGGATACTTTGTCAGACGCTGAAATCATGCAACTGGCTAATAACTTGAAACACGGTGTGCCATTTGCAACACCAGTGTTTGATGGTGCCAATGAAGTAGAAATTCGCCGCATGTTGGATTTGGCCTATCCAGATGAAATTGCCAAACAGTTGGGTATGACTGAGTCCAAAAATCAAGTCACGATGTACGATGGTCGTACTGGTGAGGCTTTCGAACGTTCCGTCACAGTGGGTTATATGCATGTGCTGAAATTGCATCATTTGGTCGATGACAAAATGCATGCTCGTTCAACCGGTCCATACTCCTTGGTTACTCAACAGCCATTGGGCGGTAAGGCCCAGTTCGGTGGTCAACGTTTTGGTGAGATGGAAGTTTGGGCGCTGGAAGCTTATGGTGCATCTTACGTATTGCAAGAGATGTTGACAGTGAAGTCGGATGATGTAAACGGACGTACCAAAGTGTATGAAAACCTCGTTAAGGGTGACCACATCATTGATGCCGGCATGCCAGAATCCTTCAATGTGTTAGTGAAGGAAATCCGTTCCCTCGGTATTGATATTGATCTTGAACGCAACTGATTATTAATTGATTTAATTAATTGATTCAATTGATCAGTTGGGACTGAGCAGCTGATGCTAACGCGTCAGACTGCTCTTTTCCGCAATGAAATTTAATCACTTGGAGTGATACATGAAAGCACTGCTCGATTTATTCAAGCAAGTTCAGCAAAATGAACAATTCGACGCGATCAAAATTGGTCTTGCGTCACCTGAGAAAATTCGTTCGTGGTCTTATGGTGAAGTTAAAAAGCCAGAAACCATCAACTATCGTACTTTCAAACCAGAGCGCGATGGTTTGTTTTGCGCCAAAATTTTTGGCCCTATTAAAGATTATGAATGTTTATGCGGCAAATATAAGCGTTTGAAACATCGTGGTGTGATATGTGAAAAATGTGGTGTCGAAGTTACGTTGGCTAAGGTACGCCGTGAACGCATGGGACACATTGAGCTGGCCTCACCAACTGCCCATATTTGGTTTTTAAAATCACTGCCATCACGTTTGGGCATGGTATTAGACATGACTTTGCGTGACATTGAGCGTGTTTTATATTTCGAAGCATATGTTGTGACTGATCCTGGTATGACACCGTTAAAAAAATGTCAAATCATGTCAGAGGATGACTATGCAGCTAAATATGAGGAATACGGCGACGACTTCACTGCTTTCATGGGGGCAGAGGGTATTCGTGAGTTGTTGCGTGGAATTGATATCCATCGTGATGCAGAAATATTGCGTACTGAGTTAAAGGAATCAAAATCTGAAGCAAAGATTAAGAAATACGCTAAGCGTTTGAAAGTATTAGAAGCTTTTCAGCGTTCTGGCATTAAGCCAGATTGGATGATCATGGAGGTCTTGCCAGTCTTGCCCCCAGAATTACGTCCTTTAGTACCGTTGGATGGCGGACGCTTTGCGACTTCTGACTTGAATGATTTATATCGTCGCGTAATCAATCGTAATAATCGTTTGAAGCGCTTGATGGAGTTGCGTGCGCCAGAAATTATTACACGTAACGAAAAACGCATGTTGCAAGAAGCAGTAGATTCATTACTGGATAATGGTCGTCGCGGTAAGGCGATGACAGGTGCTAACAAGCGTCCATTAAAATCACTTGCTGAAATGATCAAGGGTAAAGGCGGTCGCTTCCGTCAAAACTTGTTGGGTAAGCGGGTCGATTACTCAGGACGTTCGGTTATCGTAGTTGGTCCACAATTGAAATTACATCAATGTGGTTTACCAAAATTAATGGCGTTGGAATTGTTCAAGCCATTTATTTTTAATAAGCTTGAATTGATGGGCTTAGCAACGACTATCAAATCTGCAAAGAAACTGGTAGAAGTTCAAGAGCCAGTGGTGTGGGATATTTTGGAAGACGTGATTCGTGAACATCCTGTGATGTTGAATCGTGCGCCTACTTTGCATCGTTTAGGTATTCAAGCATTTGAGCCAGTATTAATTGAAGGTAAGGCAATTCAATTGCATCCTTTGGTTTGTGCTGCGTTTAATGCTGACTTTGACGGCGATCAGATGGCGGTTCACGTTCCTTTGTCGATTGAAGCACAAATGGAAGCGCGTACTTTGATGTTGGCTTCCAATAATATTTTGTTCCCATCAAATGGTGAACCATCCATTGTTCCTTCACAAGATATTGTGTTGGGTTTGTATTACGCAACGCGTGAAAAGATCAATGGTAAGAACGAAGGTATGATGTTCCCAGACGTGTCTGAGGTAATACGTGCCTATGACAACAAGGAAGTTGAATTGGCATCTCGCATTACAGTGCGTATTGTGGAGTATCAAAAAGATGCCAGTACCAATGAATTCAATAAAACGCTTACCCGTTACGAAACAACAGTTGGGCGTGCTATTTTGTCTGAAATTTTGCCTAAGGGATTGCCATTCTCAGTATTGAATTGCGCTCTGAAAAAGAAAGAAATTTCCAAGCTAATCAATACTTCGTTCCGTAAATGCGGTTTGCGCGCTACGGTGGTGTTTGCTGATCAATTGATGCAGTCTGGTTTCCGTTTGGCGACACGTGCCGGGATTTCGATTTGCGTAGATGACATGTTGGTTCCAGAACAAAAAGCCGCCATGATCGCCAGTGCAGAGCATGAAGTGAAACAAATCGAACAGCAATATTCATCCGGTTTGGTAACGGCGGGTGAGCGCTACAACAAAGTAGTGGATATCTGGGGTAAAACGGGGGATGAAGTCGGCAAGGCCATGATGGATCAACTGAGATTGGAACCTGTGGTTAAGCGCGATGGCACCAATGCGATGCAAGAGTCATTTAATGCTATTTACATGATGGCTGACTCGGGTGCGCGTGGTTCTGCAGCGCAGATTCGTCAGTTGGCTGGTATGCGTGGCTTGATGGCGAAACCAGATGGTTCTATCATCGAAACACCAATTACTGCAAATTTCCGCGAAGGTTTGAACGTATTGCAGTACTTTATTTCGACTCACGGCGCTCGTAAAGGTTTGGCCGATACCGCGTTGAAAACAGCTAACTCTGGTTATTTGACACGTCGTTTAGTTGATGTGACGCAAGATTTGGTCGTGATTGAGGAGGATTGTGGTACAAGTAATGGCGCCATAATGAAAGCTATGGTTGAAGGTGGGGAAGTGATTGAGGCATTGCGTGATCGTATTTTAGGTCGTGTAGTGGCTGTAGATGTTGTCAATCCCGAAACACAAGAAACTCAATATCCAGCAGGCGTATTGCTGAATGAAGATATGGTGGATGAGATTGAGCGTCTGGGGATCGATGAGGTCAAGGTGAGAACACCGTTGACTTGTGATACACGATTTGGTTTGTGTGCGAAGTGTTATGGCCGTGATTTAGGGCGCGGTGTATTGGTCAATGTTGGCGAAGCTGTTGGTGTAGTGGCAGCGCAGTCGATTGGTGAGCCAGGTACTCAGTTAACTATGCGCACATTCCATATTGGTGGCGCTGCGTCACGTGCAGCAGTGGCATCGAGTGTGGAGGCGAAGTCAAACGGAACAGTGCGTTTTACGTCAACGATGCGTTATGTCACTAACGGTAAAGGCGCACAGATTGTTATTTCACGTTCTGGTGAGGTATTGGTTACGGATGATCATGGTCGTGAGCGCGAGCGTCATAAAGTACCTTACGGGGCTACTTTAAATGTTCAGGATGGCTTAGTGATCAAGGCTGGTACAGCATTGGCTACCTGGGATCCTTTGACGCGTCCGATTATCACTGAGTACGCCGGCATGATTCGTTTTGAAAACGTCGAAGAAGGCGTGACGGTCGCCAAACAAGTGGATGAAGTCACTGGCTTGTCTACTTTGGTTGTCATTGATGCTAAACGCCGCGGCTCAGTTAGCAAATCTGTGCGCCCACAAGTGAAATTGCAGAATGAACAGGGTGAGGAAGTAAGGATTGCTGGTACAGAGCATGCTGTTACCATTGGTTTTCCTGTCGGTGCTTTGATTATGGTAAAAGATGGTCAGCCAGTTTCAGTTGGTGAAGTATTGGCACGTATTCCAACAGAGTCACAAAAAACACGTGATATTACTGGTGGTTTACCACGAGTAGCTGAGTTGTTTGAAGCTCGCTCACCAAAAGATGCGGGTATGTTGGCTGAAGTGACGGGCACTGTTGCTTTTGGTAAAGAAACCAAAGGAAAGCAGCGCTTGGAAATTACCGATATGGATGGTAATAAGCACGAATTCTTGATTGCTAAAGACAAGCAAGTGTTGGTGCACGATGGCCAAGTTGTTAATAAGGGTGAAATCATTGTCGATGGTCCACGTGATCCACAAGATATTCTGCGCTTGTTGGGTATGGAAGAATTGTCAAGATATATCGTTGATGAAGTACAAGACGTTTATCGTTTGCAAGGCGTGAAGATCAATGACAAACACATTGAAGTGATCGTGCGTCAAATGTTGCGTCGTGTACAAATTGTAGATGCCGGCGATGCGAACTACATCGTGGGCGAACAAGTCGAACGTTCTGAATTACTTGATGAAAATGATCGTGTGATTGCAGAAGGTAAGATTCCAGCGACGTATGACAATATTTTGTTGGGTATTACTAAGGCATCGTTGTCGACGGATTCCTTCATTTCTGCTGCGTCGTTCCAAGAGACGACACGTGTCTTGACTGAAGCGGCGATTATGGGCAAACGTGATAGCTTGCGTGGTTTGAAAGAAAACGTGATCGTGGGACGATTGATTCCAGGCGGTACTGGACTTGCATTCCATCGTGCGCGTAAAGAAAGAGAATTGTGGGAGGCCGAAGAGCGTACTGCAGTATTACAGGCCGAAAAAACAGCGCGCGCTGAGGCGATTGCCGCTGAGTTTTCTGGAGTTTCCGATAGCGCAGAGTAAGTGATGATTGACTATATAGTTTTATAGTCTTTTGATCTCTCAATAAAAACGGCACCGAAGGATTTCTTCGGTGCCGTTTTTTTATACGCAAGTTGCCTAATCTTGCTTGAGTGGTTTGCCCTTATCAATCACTTCGCGGCAATCACCATGTATTTTGGCGTTGTCATAATTTGTCCAGCCGTGACTGTCGACATAGCGTTTATGTTGCTTGAATTTGTTGCTGAAAACACTCCATTCCAGCCGTTCTGTTTTGTAGCGAATATCTGCCATATCTAATAAAGAATGGAACATATTTTCGGTCGAAATTTTGGCTTTCTTGTGACGCTTTAATTGCTGTATTTTTTCGGGATAGCTGGATTGATAAGAGTCCGAATACCACATTAGGGCAGGAATATGAAATTCATACTGTGTATTGTGCCCATGAAAGGCGATTTTGCAATTGCCATCATATAAAGTTTGTCCATGATCTGCTACATATAGCATTGAGCTGATTTGCCCAGATGATTTGAGTTTGCCTATCACTTGGGATAAAAACCAGTCCGTATACAAAATCGAATTATCATAACTATTGTTAAGTTGAGGTTTTAAATCGGTATTCGTATAGTCTGGTTTATCTATGCCAAACAAAGAAGGTTGCCATTTGTCGAATTCTTTGGGATAGCGGTGACTATAATTCCAGTGATTGCCTAATGTATGTAAGACAATGAGTTTCTTTGGTGCAGGATCAGCAATAGCATTTTCCAAAGGATTAAATAAAACTTGATCAAAATTCGAATGATCCGTGTATCCACCAAGATTCATAAATTGCACGACATTGGCTTCCTTGGCGAACACGGATACGGGTGTGTCAAATTGTCCAAAAGACATTTGATTGGATAGCCAGTAAGTCTTGAATCCTGCTTCCTTGAATGCAGTTAAAAAAGACTTCTCCGAAAAACCTGCTTTTAGACTTTGCATAGCTGGTTTGCGCGATATCAATACTGGAACAGACAATCTGGTGGCAGATACTGGGGTAATCACATTCGTGAGGCTGATCAGATTGGATTCTTGGCTTAACAAGGGGTTGGTTGGCCGTGAATAAGAGTTTACGCTCCAACGATCATAGCGAGATGATTCACCGATGACCATGACAAAAATCTCAGGTTGATTAACGCTATTGAGTCGCTTGGCACCAAATGTAAAAGCCTGGTTTTTCATACTTAAATCAGCGAGATAGCGACGCTCCGTCCAAAAGTCGATTCCGTGCACCACTAAACCGAAAGGCCAGGTGTGTTCGAATTGTTTGATATCTGGTATCACATAAGATCGAATTTTGCTCCAGCTAAGTGATTGTAGCCAATGCGGTATATGAGGAATGTGTTTGTTGGCGGATGTGGGCGCAGATTCAGCTTCGGCGGTATCTTCTTCGTTTTCTTCTTCTACCTCTTCTTGATCGCTGGTATCTGCTTCGGAGGTAGTAGCACTGCTGGCGGATGATGAGGTACTGCTGTTGTGGAAGAATCGCTTTGTAAGATTGGCGGCATAATTCCATGGCTGTAAGCTGCATATCAACAGGATCAATATCGGCCAGCGTGAGTAGTGCGACCAATCTAAATCATGTGTACGCCTTGCGGCTTTCCATGAGAAATACCACCATAACAAGACTGCCAACATAACGCTAAACAATAGCCAGACTTTTCCGCCCAAAAATTCAAGCGCTTCTTTAGGGTTGGTTTCCGTAATAATTCCTAAGTGATGTGTGGAGACTCCTTGTTTGTAAAATATTTGTAAGTAAATTTCAATCGGCAAAAGTAAAAAAGCAGGGAGTAAAAAAAGATGGAAGTATGCGGGGCGTTTGAAGATTGTCCATAATATAGCCCATATAACGCATTCAAGAACCAGGATTTGCATTCCGGAGTCAAGACTTCTTCCTAATATGAAGGCAAAAAATGGAGTGGCTGAAATTGCCAGGTAGCTTAGTAAAAGAAAAAGATTGTTAAAGCGGAAAAAGAGGCGCATGAGTTTCAATAGATTAGATAAATACAAAAAATGCGGAATAAGGGCAAGGTAAATGCAAAGAGGTGCAAATTATCCAGTGTTTTCTATTATTTATCATTATTCACGTGTATTAACCTCATTTTATTTCTTATAAATTGGTTGGGTTTTGAGCATTAATTGAGCCTTAAATAAGGAATTTTGTATGCTGGTTGTGTAACATAATTATTGACGATATGTTTTTCTAGGTTTAAAATGGCCAGTTCTCAAATTTGAGCGTGGTCCCTGGGTGTAGTGTTTAGGGGGTATTTTAATGTTGCAATTTTGTTGGATTTAGAGCGATGCCAACCATCAATCAATTGATACGCAAACCGCGCACTTCTGTGCGCGTTAAAAGCAAATCACCGGCGCTGGAAAACAGCCCGCAAAAACGTGGCGTGTGTACACGTGTTTATACAACAACTCCAAAAAAACCAAACTCGGCTTTGCGTAAAGTTGCAAAAGTTCGTTTGACAAATGGTTTTGAGGTTATTTCTTACATCGGTGGTGAGGGCCATAATCTGCAAGAGCACAGCGTTGTGTTGTTGCGTGGTGGTCGTGTAAAGGATTTGCCTGGTGTTCGTTACCATATGGTTCGTGGTGCCTTGGATACTCAAGGTGTTAAGGATCGTAAACAAGCACGTTCGAAGTATGGCGCTAAGCGTGCGAAAGCTGCTAAGAAGTAAAAGTTTTCAGAAAAGCATCGTCCATAATTGTTGGATGTAATTGTATTTTTAAATTGGTCTGATCAGTTTGTATAAGCTGAGTAAGTGGGTGATTATGATGGTCATCCGTGAGCGTGGGTTCGATACCTGCTCAACTGAAGATAATAGGAGTAAATATGCCTCGTCGTCGTGAAGTGCCCAAACGTGAAATTTTGCCTGATCCAAAGTTTGGTAATGTGGATGTTGCGAAATTTGTGAATGTATTGATGTTGTCTGGCAAAAAATCTGTTGCGGAAAATATCATTTATGGTGCTTTTGAGCATATCCAAGCAAAGTCTGGTAAGGACGCTTTGGAAGTGTTCGCTGCTGCAGTTAATAATTGCAAGCCATTGGTTGAAGTAAAGTCTCGTCGTGTAGGTGGTGCAAACTACCAAGTTCCAGTTGAGGTTCGCCCTGTTCGTCGTATGGCTTTGTCCATGCGTTGGTTGCGTGAGGCTGCGAATAAGCGTAGCGAAAAATCAATGCCCCAGCGTTTGGCTGGTGAGTTGTTGGAAGCCGCTGAAAGTCGTGGTGGTGCGATGAAAAAGCGTGATGAAGTTCACCGTATGGCGGAAGCTAATAAGGCATTCTCTCACTTCCGTTTCTAATGGTGTATTGAGTACCTTCATTGTGTGAGGTTTTCATTCTTTTGTATTTGTACATGTAATTTATTTTAAACCGAGCGCATTTCAAATTTGCTAAGTAGAGTGTGTTGTATTACTCCATTTGGTAATAATTGGAAGCTCGGTTTTTTTACATTAAGTTTAGGATTAATTATGGCCCGTAAGACCCCCATAGAACGCTATCGTAATATTGGTATTTCTGCGCACATTGATGCTGGTAAAACCACGACTACAGAGCGTGTTTTGTTTTATACAGGCGTGAACCACAAAATTGGTGAAGTGCATGATGGTGCTGCTACCATGGACTGGATGGAACAAGAGCAGGAGCGTGGTATTACTATCACTTCCGCTGCTACCACCTGTTTTTGGAAGGGGATGGCAAACAACTTTCCTGAACATCACATCAATATTATTGACACTCCTGGTCACGTTGATTTCACGATTGAGGTGGAACGTTCTATGCGTGTGTTGGATGGTGCATGTATGGTTTACTGTGCTGTTGGTGGTGTGCAACCTCAGTCAGAAACTGTATGGCGTCAAGCTAATAAATACAAAGTGCCTCGTTTGGCCTTTGTTAATAAAATGGATCGGACTGGTGCGAATTTCTTCAAAGTGTACGAGCAAATGCGCGCACGTTTGAAGGCTAATCCTATTCTTTTGCAAATTCCTATTGGTGCTGAGGAAAACTTCCTTGGCGTGATCGATCTCGTCAAAATGAAGGCGGTTTACTGGGATGACGCGTCGCAAGGTATGAAGTTTGATTATCGCGATATTCCTGCCGAATTATTAGCTTCTGCTGAAGAGTGGCGCGAAAAGATGGTTGAGGCTGCGGCAGAAGCAAGTGAAGAGTTAATGAACAAATACCTTGAGGAAGGTGATTTGTCCGAAACTGAAATTAAAGCAGCTTTGCGTCAACGTACCATCGCCAGTGAAATTGTACCGATGATGTGTGGTACTGCCTTTAAGAACAAAGGTGTACAGGCCATGTTGGATGGTGTGATTGAATACTTGCCATCGCCAGTTGATATTCCTCCAGTCAGTGGTTTGATTGAAAATGACGAGCCTGCTATTCGTAAGGCGGAAGATACCGAGAAATTCTCAGCTTTGGCATTTAAGATCATGACTGATCCATTTGTCGGTCAGCTGATTTTCTTCCGGGTTTATTCTGGTACCGTGAAATCTGGTGATACCGTATTTAATCCAGTGAAGAATAAAAAAGAACGTCTTGGCCGTATTTTACAAATGCATGCCAATCAAAGAGAAGAAATTAAAGAAGTACATGCGGGTGATATTGCTGCTGCGGTTGGTTTGAAGGAAGCAACTACTGGTGACACTTTGTGTGATCCAAGTTCTGTTATAACGCTTGAGCGTATGGTTTTCCCAGAACCGGTGATTTCACAAGCGGTTGAGCCTAAAACTAAACAAGATCAAGAAAAAATGGGCTTGGCATTGAATCGTTTGGCGCAAGAAGATCCTTCTTTCCGCGTGAAAAGTGATGAAGAGTCAGGTCAAACTATTATTTCTGGAATGGGTGAGTTACATCTGGAAATTATCGTTGATCGTATGCGTCGTGAATTTGGCGTGGAGGCAACGGTCGGTAAGCCACAGGTTGCTTATCGTGAAACTATTCGCAAGGTTTGTGAAGAAATCGAAGGTAAGTTTGTTAAGCAATCTGGTGGTCGTGGTCAATATGGTCATGTTGTATTGAAGTTGGAGCCGCAAGAGCCTGGTAAAGGTTTTGAGTTTGTCGATGCTATTAAAGGTGGTACGGTGCCACGAGAATACATTCCTGCGGTTGAGAAAGGTGTAAGAGAAACTTTGTCTGCCGGTGTGATGGCGGGTTATCCAGTGGTGGATGTGAAGGTGACCTTATTCTTCGGTTCGTATCATGATGTCGACTCGAATGAGAATGCGTTCCGTATGGCTGCTTCCATGGCATTTAAAGATGGTTGTCGCAAGGCAAGTCCGGTTATTTTGGAACCTATGATGGCAGTTGAGGTGGAGACGCCTGAAGATTATGCCGGTACAGTGATGGGTGATTTGTCATCACGTCGCGGTATGGTGCAAGGTATGGATGAAATTGCTGGTGGCGGTGGCAAGATTATTCGTGCTGAGGTGCCGCTTTCCGAAATGTTTGGCTATTCGACTTCCTTGCGTTCCGCAACACAAGGTCGTGCAACTTATAGTATGGAATTCAAGCATTATTCTGAGGCACCAAAGAATGTGATTGATGCAATTGTTAGTTCTAGAGCTAAGTAATAACTTGCAGTAAGTAAAGTAGTTGAGTGTGAATTAAGTGTTTAACAGGTAAGTGTTATTTTTGAATAATTGATAATACGTTCTTTTTGAAGGAAATTAAGATGGCAAAGAGCAAGTTTGAGCGGACAAAGCCGCACGTGAATGTGGGTACGATTGGTCACGTTGATCATGGTAAGACAACGTTAACAGCGGCGATAGCGACAGTGTTGTCGAAGAAGTTTGGTGGTGAGGCGAAAGCATACGATCAAATTGATGCGGCACCGGAAGAAAAGGCGCGTGGTATTACCATTAATACA
>JAGKXB010000012.1 GCA_021151485.1 Oxalobacteraceae bacterium
TGTATTAATGGTAATACCACGCGCCTTTTCTTCCGGTGCCGCATCAATTTGATCGTATGCTTTCGCCTCACCACCAAACTTCTTCGACAACACTGTCGCCATCGCCGCTGTTAACGTTGTCTTACCATGATCAACGTGACCAATCGTACCTACATTCACGTGCGGCTTTGTCCGCTCAAACTTGCTCTTTGCCATCTCAAACCCCCAACGATATTACAAGATTGCCAGACAACGCCCGACACATTAAAATTTCAACACCATATTGGTGCCCTTGACGTGGATCGAACACGTGACCTCTCCCTTACCAAGGGAGTGCTCTACCACTGAGCTACAAGGGCAGAAATTGGAATGCCCAACATGAACTATGGAGCGGGTGAAGGGAATCGAACCCTCGTCATAAGCTTGGAAGGCTTCAGCTCTACCATTGAGCTACACCCGCAAAGACGACATCTCAATTGCTTTTACCTTAAACGTTTTTGGTGGAGGGGACTGGATTCGAACCAGTGTACTCATAGAGAACAGATTTACAGTCTGTCGCCTTTAACCACTCGGCCACCCCTCCCAAACGAAGAGGCTGGATTATGATCGAGAGAATCGCACTTGTCAACTCAAAGCTTCGTTTTTCTTCAATTTGCGAAAAAAGCAAAACATCGGATCAAAAAAATCAAAGTCGGTTTTGATAAGAGGGAAACGAACGACAGCCCACCCACAAGATAAGCAAACCGTAACGCTCATAGCAAACCCGCTTTGACAAGGCAGTCTTATTCCTTAAATCTGGAATAATCATCAGACCAAATCGCACTCATCACCAACCCAAAATTAAATTCCCGCACACATTTTTGGAATATATTTTTGCATTGCATTAGAGGTGCACACCCAATTGGTTGAGCCACCATCAGTAGCAGTCACCATTGTTAAGGTCAAAGTCTTACTCACTACCGCCGATGACAAACCACTCGATTTCATTGTCGCCGTAATAGTACACCCCCCGTTGCCGACCCAGCCCCCCCAGTAGCAACAGAAAGCACATAATTTCCAGTAATATTGCTAGACAACGCAATCCCACCTACAGCCGCAACATTGTTTGATGGACACGATCCATCCTGTACATAACTTTCGTACACCGCCGTTTTTAAACCATTTACCAGTGTCACCGCTTCAGACATTTGTGCACGAGCAATGTTGTCTTGGTAAGCTGGAACCGCGATTGATGCCAAAATACCAATGACGACAAGCGCAATCATTAATTCAATTAAGGTAAAACCAATTTGACCGCACCAATTCCTTAAGTTTTTTTTCACGCAATGACCTCCCTGCAAAAATGTATTGAATATTATTCATGAAAAACAAGAAAAAACGATTCATCTTATTTTCATCAAAATCGCAACACATTTTGCTGGTCATTTACCAGCACAACATTGACATATATCGAATTTTGTTACGAAACACCACAAATTCAACACTCAAAATAGCACCAACATTCCAACTATCTACGCGCATGGACAGCCAAATACGTCTTATCAATAATGCCCTGTATCTCTTGCATACACGTATCTGCCCGCGCTTTCATCGCAAGCCAAGAGTTTTTGGTACGCAACAAAGCCTCATACTCCTCACCTTGATAATTACCTACTTGAATACATCTATGTAACGTCAGTAACAGTATTTCCATATTGCGCAATGCATATTCACAGCGCCCCAGCTGCTGACTATCCATGGGTGCATGACAATAACGCACCTTTTCTACATCACGCACAAATCCCTCAAAATCTTTGCTGTGATCCTCCACCAAAGTAGAAAATATTTGAAGCAAACGAATCTCACGCTCAGCCATACTCACTATCACCTCCCATATCATTAAAAATCACTTGTGTCATTGTTGTGAAAGTTGGTTAAAACACATATGCAACAACCGCGGCAAAACACTTTGATTCAAACGGAAATACGGTGCCGCAAATAAAACAACTCATCACTTTAATCATTTTTTTTGGGCGCCTTACCAAGATCAACCCCTAGTTGCTTTAACTTACGATACAAATGTGTGCGCTCCAATCCTGTTTTTTCAGCAACACGCGTCATACTACCGCCCTCACGAGCCAAATGATGCTCAAAATATACACGCTCAAACGCATCACGCGCTTCACGTAACGGCAAATCAAAAGATAACTGAGCAGACGGAAGCTCTGACACAGATATTGGTGGAAGATGAGTAGACAAATCCAAGGGCGCAACGGCAGTAAGAGAAACCGTAGATGTAACAATGTCAGGCACACTTGCTGGCGCAACCACAATTCGTGATGAAATAGAGCTAGGCCTAACAATCTCTTGAGATCGGATCAAACCTTGCTGCACTGCCTTCAATAATTTCTGCAACGCAATTGGTTTCTCTAAAAAACTGATTGCCCCTATGCGAGTCGCCTCAACCGCCGTATCAATCGTTGCATGCCCTGACATCATAATAACTGGCATGATTAGCAGACCGTCACGCAGCCACTCTTTCAACAAAGTCAGACCATCAGTATCTGGCATCCAAATATCCAACAACACCAAATCCGGCACGGCCAAAGCGCGCAACTCACGTGCTTTTTGTGCATTTTCCGCTGTTTGAACAATATGTCCTTCATCGCCTAAAATTTCCGAAAGCAACTCACGGATACCCATTTCATCATCAACAACCAGAATATTTGCCATGTATAACAGCCTTCCTTACTTCACTCAGTTTTATGCTTTATTGATGCTTGTCAAGTAGCTAATATTTCATTTTGCCAACTTGAGTAACAAAATAAATATTCTTGCACCACTTTTATCAAGTCGATTTTGAATATCAATACGACCACCATGTTCATCAATAATTTTTTTAACCATAGCCAACCCCAGACCAGTACCTCGCGGCTTGGATGTCACATAAGGCTCAAAAGCACGCGCTAAAATCCCAGGAGAAAACCCAGTACCATTATCAAAAATAGAAAGCCCTACAGCTGTACACTCGTCGCGATTTGTATTTTGATAAGAAATAACCTCTGTCACAATATCAATACGAGGAATAAACGATTCTTTGTTCAAATCCGTCATTGCATCCTGTGCATTTTGCAACAAATTATGTATAACCTGGCGCAACTGAGTCGCATCACCCATTATTTGGGGCAAATTATCTGCCAACGCTGGATGAATAATGTCACGTTCATCCCCCACCATATATAAATTGAGAATCTCTGCTATCAATGCATTTAAGTCCAGCGGCAACAATATAGCTGGTGGTGTTTTTGCATAATCACGGAATTCATCCACCATGCGCTTCATGGCAGACACCTGATTCACTATGGTTGTCGTGCCTTTATTCAGCATTTCCATTTCTTGTGGCCCGAGTTTGCCTTCCAATTTCATTTTTAAACGCTCAGCAGAAAGCTGTATCGGTGTTAGCGGATTCTTAATTTCATGAGCCAAGCGTCTTGCTACCTCCCCCCAGGCAATCGAGCGTTGAGCAGAAATCATGTTGGAAATATCATCAAATACCACAACATAGCTATTTCCATTCTCAAACGGCAAATGGGATCCACGTACCAACAAAGTTAACTCATGATTGGATTTTTGCCCGACACCCGAACCAGAACAAAGATGCGTATCAATATCCTCCATATCTTTAATACAACACGTGACTTCAATTTGATGTTGCCAATGCAAATCATCAGAATGAATTGCCCCAGCTGCGAATTGTGCACTTTGCTCAGAAAATGCATTGATAATTGCATTTGTAAACGGCATTAAACCCTGAATTACAGTAAGCGGCTGCCCGAGATAAAGAGTTAAATCGTGCTGCAAAATGCGTTCAACGGACTGATTACAACTCACCAACTTAAAATCACCGTCCAACACCATGACACCCGCCGACATATTAGCCAATACTGATTCCAAATAAGCTTTAGCGTTCTCTACCTCAGCACGATTTTTTTCTACCAAACTGCGTGCCTCATAAAGTTGCCTGGTCATAAGATTAAAAGACTGCGTCAATGTCCCTAACTCATCTGAAGTCGCAACAATTGGACGAGGAGAAAAATCACCATCTGCCACAGCTCTCGTTCCATCGGCAAGCAATAATAATGGCTTAGCCAAATGACTAGCAATCAAAAAAGCACTCACGATGGCACCAAAAATTGCCAATAACAACGTTAAAGTTAACGTAACGATATACATTTTACGCAAACCCGAACGCCCTTTCGAACGCACCTGATATTCGCTATAAGCTGTTGCCAACGATTCAGCATTTTCCGCTAACTTATCAGGAACTGCCTGCAATAATTGGAGAAAATACACGCCACTTGTTGCGGACGAAGCGAATTCACGGTTTTTCGGCGTAATTGGAAGCACAACACGCAAACGTAATTTGTTTATGCTTGTTTTCGATTGCATGCCATTTTCACGCAGATCATTATCCCCCTCAATCATGGAGAAACCCTGCTGATTTTGGGCCAAACGCAATATGGTAGTAGTCGGAATATCGGCAAGCGCACTGACAGATTGACCTTCGGCGGTCACAACTCGACCACTGGCAGTCACAATCATAGCTTGAGCCTGTGTTTTATCATGCAAACGCGACAACAATCTTATCTGAGTAGACTCATCTTTCGCAATCGACAATTCGGATGCAATATGTTGCGCTTTTACATGCAAATCAGACAACAACGCATCTAGTGCAGTATGTCCGAGACTCAACCCTGATTCCAACGCAGACTCAACTCGCACATTAAACCATGATTCAATCGAACGAGACACAAACTGCACCGAAACCCAGTAAATAACTGTACCAGGCAACACTCCCATCACGGCAAATAACAATACAAGACGCGCCATCAACTTCGAACCAAACTTTCCACGCTTATAACGCTTATACAAGCGCGTTAACATCAGAATAAGCAGCACTAAAAGAGCAACGACAACCAAAGCATTTAGTGCAAGCAAGATTGTGTAATGCCGCTCAAAAAAGCCTGAATTATCTGATGCAGACGCCAACAAAAATAACAATATGCTAACGACTGCACCACCAACAATCAGAAAATAGCGCAATCCACGATTCACTGTTACTCCGTCTTCTCTGCTTTATAGGTAAAACGCTTCCAATCCGATGAAAAACGCCAGTCGCTATTATTAAGAGCATTGATCTGAAATGGTTTAGGTAGCTGCGTTACGTCAAGACGACTACGAACTGCAACATGGTAGTATTCCCCTACCTTCAAACGCCCCTTTTCCGCCACAATCCAACGGCTCGGACGCCGAATTAATGATAAGGCATCCTCCAAATTACTGAAGTTTTGTTGCAAATTACCACCGATCGCGACCCGATATTGACGTGTCAACACATTGTACGAAAGACGAATGGTTTGGAGCGCTGTGATTGCTTTTTCATCAAACCAATACCAACGAGGCCGTGTTAACTCAACTTCGGTAGTGAAATAAAGTGGAATGCCATGCGTAATTGCATCCAACAAACCATGATTTAGATCAAATGAAAAGTTGGCAGATAATTTATATCCTTCATCCCCGCCCTCCAAATGCACTTGCGTGATTTCGATGTCATCAGCAGCGTGCACAGGCAAGACAATCCATATTTGCATGGATATCACCACAAAACAGCTCAATAAAAAATGTATCAATCGTTGCATCAAGTCATTGCACTACTAAAATGGGATCAATCAGTTTTAAACAACGGGTTTTTGAAATAAGGCATAAAACAAGCCATCATGATCTTGTATCTGGTCTTGCTCTTTATTCACGGTAGGCAGTAATTGCCCAGGAGCGGACAAACGATGCGCTTGATGACGCGTTGCAAATGCTGCAGCTTGCCCCTCAGATTCTTGGGGCCACAAAGAACAAGTAACAAAAAGCAATTTACCATTAGGCCGAAGCATGCGCCAAAGATTATCAAGAATCTGCGCTGACAATTCCGCCAATTGCAAAGTATCACCTTTACGTCTTAACCAACGAATATCAGGATGGCGCCGCACAATACCCGATGCAGTACATGGAGCATCCACCAAAATTCGGTCAAACAATTGACCATCCCACCAACTCCCACCCCTCGCATCACCAACTTTCAGGGTGGCGGACAATTGCAAACGTTGCAAGTTTTCAGCAACTTTAGATAAGCGTTGCGCATCAACATCTAACGCGGTTACCTCCAGAAAATCAGCCGACTCAAGAATATGCCCAGTCTTGCCTCCTGGTGCGGCACAAGCATCTAATACTCGCATACCATCTTGCACATCCAGCAACGACATCGCCAATTGGGCTGCAGCATCTTGCACAGAAACGTAACCACTGGCAAAACCAGGTATACGTTGCACCGGCATCGGCTTTTCCAAACGTACAGCATCGGGGCCTATTTGGTGAGCAACAATCCCCTGCTCTGTCAAATTATCCAAATACGCAGAAAGCGTGGTCTTGCGACGATTCACACGTAACGTTAGTGGTGGGGCAATATTTCCATTATTGAGAATTGTTTGCCAGTCAGAAGGGTAGGCAAGCTTGGTGGCATTAATCCACCAACTTGGATAATTCCATAAGGCTTGTGGCTGCAATAAAACTGCTTTAGTCAAACTCTCTTGTTCACGCAAAAAACGTCGTAATACTGCATTAACCATCCCTTTTGCATACGACATATCAACATGAGAAGTGGCCGCCGTAACAGCTTGATTAACAATCGTAAACATCTCATACGGCATCTCTGCGTCATCATCACCATGCAACATCAAACTCAAGGAACAGCATAGTAAACCATGTAAAAGTCTAGATTCAGGAGCTTTAATGATCATCAATTCCAGCAAAGCTTCCGCTCGGCCCATATGACGCATACTGCGATAAGCGATGTCTTGGATCGCACCACGTGCAGACAATGATGGATCCATTTCACGAAAGGTTTTGATCAATGCAGACGGCAAAGCAACACCCTTCAAAACTTGCGTCAAAACTTGTGCGGCGCCAAGCAAGCAAAATGCTAACGAATCAACCTTTAGACCTTTTTGTGCATCTTGCAACAAAGTTGATTTTACTGAATTTGTCGGTTCTGCCAACTGGAATTTGATGGGGGATGATGATTTAGATTTTGCGGTAATAAGAGGACGTTTTTGCACACTATCTCTACACTAAATTGGCACTACATTCAAATTGAGGGGTGGGGGTAATTTTTACCCATAAAAATTGATATAAATAGTGTGCCTTAGATGCAAAGTATCAAATACCCCACACTACATCGACATTATTTCTTTGTGCCGCACGCAACATTTGCAGCAAAGGGTAACTTCGGGTGGCAAAGCTCACACACTCAGTCGCATTACCCTCGCCCTCATCTTTATCATCTGGCAAAGCACCAGAGTCGACAAGGATATCACGTGTTTCTTGCCGCACCATAGCGTCTGCTTTTGTCGCAACAATTTTTGCTTCCAATTGTGCAATTGCAGGCCCAATTTCGACCGAAGTAATAACGCCCTGTGTTGAGCTTTTATTCAACAAACTGAATATCGGCTTGGCATGCTCCTGATACATAAGAACATCAGCTGCCGCCTTGGATTTAAAAGTAATTAGCATAAATAATTTAACGATCTATCGCATTTTTGAAAAAACAATCAACCATTTACGCAACACTAATAGCTCAATATATCCACGAACGAAACCAACACGACAATCCAAAACAAAGTGAGGCGTATAAAAACGCTTACGAAAATCACGACAGACTGAGATTTCTCTTCTACCAAAACGCACAAGAAATAAAGCTGGCTCATGCTCCCAATTGAAATTACTACCGAAAGCAGAAATATTGGAAAGATTCGAAAAATTAGAGATATTAGCCATAAAAAATTTCCTTATAAAGATACTCAAAATGCGATAAAGAATAGTACTGTATCACAACACTGTACAAATAATCAGTATTTTTACAGGAAATATTCTGCCTCATATTTCAACTCAAATGATAAGCCCATTTGAACACCCCTCAGCAAATCACTCAATATTGCTTATCACATGCTATTCTATGCGACCATAAAAAATGCATGATTGTATTAATGAATACACCTACCACTCCCAATCCTGTTTTACTCGCTCGCACCCTATTGCGAGAACTTCAAAAAAATTTCGAAGTTTTTCGAAACTACATGCCACTCTCAATTGGTATCGACAAACAAATTATTGCCCGGTTGCCAGACACCAACCGCAAAATATTACGTATCGCACTAGGCATGCATACAAAGTCTTTGCGTTATTTAAGAGAAATGGAAAAAGCAACAAGGCGTCATGACCTGGATGGTAATACTGTGGAGGAGGTCACGGAATCGCATCGCACGCATACGTCAAAAATATTGCAAGAACGCATCAAACAAGAAATTGAGCGGAGAAAAACACAGAATGAGGCCAGACGCAAAGCGGAGCGTGATGCAAAAGAGGCCGAAGCAATGCGCCTACGCACGGCAAAATTAAACCAACTCGCCGCAAAATTCTCCTCCCACGGAAACATCACAAATAATAAGAAGTAGCCGTCATCACAGATGCCATGGCCCGCATCGCTAAACGCACTGGCGCTGGCGCAGGAAGTGCTCCAAGTGACTGTGCAGCAGCACCATGCACGACTTCGTCATCACGCATTTTTTCAACAATCGCACGAGACTTTGTATCTTGTAGCGGCAATTTCTCTAAATGACTCACCAAGTGCGCTTCAACTTGACGCTCAGTTTCCACAACAAACCCCAAACTACGCGCATCTCCCAAATGTGCGGCCACCACACCAATTACATAAGCTCCCGCGTACCAAAATGGATTTAAAAGACTAGTATGAGAACCAAGTTCACGCAAACGCCGTGCAGTCCACGCCAAATGATCCTCTTCCTCACGTCCAGCTTGCTCAAATTGCAAACGCAAAGTATCTGTTTTTGCATAACGCCCCTGCGCCTCATACAACGCCTGGGCACACACCTCACCGACATGATTAACGCGCATTAATCCCGCACTATGGCGCCTTTCTGCATCATTAAGTATGCCGCCTGCCACATGTGACGCAGGATTAACCCCTGGTGTTGTTGTAACACCAGCAATAACTCGCAATACCTTGTCTATCTTGACAATTACATCATCAGAAAAATTTAGTGTATTCACAATATTCCGCATATTCAACATATTCACAACAACTTCCAATTCATACCAGCCCCACCATTCAAAGGTACTATTACCCCCGCATTAAAAGGCAACTCAACTGGCACAATCCAATTTTCTCGTCGCATGGTGATGGTGCCGACATTACGTGGTAGGTCATAAAATTTGGGGCCATTAAAACTAGCAAACGCCTCTAACTTATCCAACGCACCAGCCTGATCAAATGCTTCAGCATATAACTCCATCGCATGCAAAGCTGTGTAACAACCAGCACAAGCGCAAGCATGCTCTTTCAAGTTTTTATCATGCGGAGCAGAATCAGTACCAAGGAAGAAACGCTCATTGCCACTAGTTGCGGCCACAATCAAAGCTTGTCTATGCTCTTCGCGCTTTAATACTGGTAGACAATAATAATGCGGACGCATCCCCCCCTTAAATATCTCATTGCGGTTATAAAGCAAATGATGCGCTGTAATTGTAGCGGCAATCCTTCCATCAGCCTCAGTCACATATTGCGCAGCATCTTTAGTCGTAATGTGTTCAAACACCACTTTCAATTCCGGCATATCCCGCCTTAAAGGCTGCATCACTTTCTCAATAAAAACAGCCTCCCTATCAAAAATATCGATTGCCGGATCAGTCACCTCTCCATGTACCAGCAATGGCATACCCACTTCCTGCATTGCTTCCAAGACCGGATAGCAACGACGTAAAGCTGTCACACCTGCATCGGAATTGGTAGTAGCACCAGCCGGATAAAATTTCACAGCGTGAATTAATCCACTCTCTTTAGCACGGTGGATTTCATCAGGGGACATATTGTCTGTCAAATACAGAGTCATTAATGGTTGAAATTTGCTGACTCCATCCTTATCAATTGCTGATAATAAAGCCGCCACAATACGCTCCCGATAAGCAAGTGCTTGTGCAGTCGTTGTCACTGGAGGCTTCAAATTCGGCATGATAATAGCGCGACCAAACTGACGTGCGGTATGCGGCAAGACATGCTGCAACATTGCACCGTCACGCACATGCACATGCCAATCATCCGGGCGAATAATAGTAATGCTTTGGATAGTATTATCAGTACAATTTTGCATATCATTTTCTCAATAAAAAAACCGCTACGAGCAAAAAGCTGTAGCGGCTTTGTATTGCTTATTCAACAATTTTAATGTTCGAATCTTAGTGAATGATTTTTGCCAAGAAGTCGCGAGCACGCTCAGAACGTGGAGCACCAAAAAACTCCTCTTTCGTGCAATCTTCAACAATCGCCCCCTGATCCATGAAAACAATCCGGTTGGCCACTCTCTTAGCAAAACCCATTTCATGAGTAACCACCATCATGGTCATTCCTTCTTGGGCCAAACCAACCATAACATCCAATACTTCATTAATCATTTCTGGATCAAGCGCAGAAGTAGGCTCGTCAAACAACATAGCAATAGGATCCATAGACAAAGCACGAGCAATTGCCACGCGTTGTTGCTGACCACCAGATAATTGACCTGGAAATTTATCTTTCTGAGCAATAAGACCAACACGATCCAAATATTTCAAACCACGGACACGAGCTTCCTCAACACTACGCCCCAGAACTTTCACTTGACCAATCGTAAGATTTTCCACGATAGACATATGAGGAAATAACTCAAAATTTTGGAATACCATACCAATCCGAGAGCGCAATTTCGACAAATTGGTTTTGGGATCACCGACAGAAACACCATCTACAGTAATCACACCTTTTTGAAAAGGCTCCAAACCATTCACAGTCTTGATTAAGGTTGATTTTCCAGAACCTGAAGGTCCACAAACAACCACCACATCACCTTTGGCAACCTGCGTTGTGCATTTAGTCAGAACTTGGAAATTACCATACCATTTACTGACTTCGTTGATTTCTATCATAGAGTTTTCCCGAAATATCTTTTAAATAGACAAAATGGCTTAACGAATAATGGCGACTTTTTGCTGCAAACGCTTGACCAAGAAAGACAGCCCAAAGCACAACACAAAATACACCAAAGCCACAAACAAATACATTTCAACTAAACGACCATCACGCTGTGCTACCTTAGACGCTGCGCCGACAAAATCAGTAATCGAAAGCACATAAACCAAAGATACGTCTTGAAACAAAACAATCGTTTGTGTCATCAACACTGGAATCATGTTGCGAAAAGCTTGTGGCAACACAACATGCCTCATTGTTTGCCCATAGTTCATACCAATTGCATAAGCTGCGAACACTTGACCACGCGGAATCGATTGAATACCAGCGCGCATAATTTCACAGTAGTACGCCGCCTCAAACATAATAAACGTGATTAAAGAGGAGGAAAACGCACCAACTTTAATCGGCTCACTAGCGCCAACCACCCAGGCACCAATGTATGGCATCAAAAAATAAAACCAAAAAATCACCAACACCAACGGCATTGAGCGGACCAAATTAACATAACTTGTAGCAACAAAGGCAACTGGCTTCATGCTAGACAAACGCATCATCGCCAATAAAGTGCCGATGATAATGCCGCCTATCATAGCAAGGATAGTCAACTCAAGAGTAAACGTCATGCCAGTTTTGAAAAGATAAACCCATGAACGGGATATCACGTCAAAATCAAAATTACTCCACATAATTAGCGCCCCCCTGCACTGGTAGAACCAGATGTAATAAAGCCAGGAATCGCAACTTTTCTTTCAAGGAAACGCATTAGATTTACAATAATAATGTTAACAACAATATAAATCAAAGTAGCCGCCGTGAATGCCTCAAAAACTTGAAAAGAAAATTCTTGCATCGAACGAGCACGTGCAGTCAACTCCATCAAACCAATAGTCAAGGCAACTGAACTATTTTTAATAATATTTAAAAATTCACTAGTCAAAGGTGGCAAAACGATACGAAACGCCATGGGTAACAAAACGTACCGATACGTCTGCGGCAGTGTTAAACCAAGCGCCGTACCAGCCATCTTTTGCCCTCTAGGTAGAGAGCCAATACCCGCCGAAACCTGTACAGCAACACGAGCCGAAGTAAAAAAACCAAGACATACGACTGCAGTAACAAACGGAGCATTTGGCAAAGATTTTAACCAATCACCGATTGATTGCGGCACCAATTCTGGTATTACAAAATACCATAAAAACATTTGCACCAACAAAGGAATGTTACGAAACAATTCAACATAGGCATTAGCCAAACGCCCCGCCCATTTATTTGGCATGGTGCGCACAGTACCTATGACTGCACCAAGAATCAATGCAATAATCCAAGCGGACATTGCCGCAGCAAGCGTCCACATTAAGCCAGACCACAAGGTGTCCAGATATGTACCAGCGCCATCAGGAGATCCCTCCCAAAAAATGTGCCAGTTCCAATGATAATTCATGGTGTCCTCACCTATTTATGGCAGCGTCTGATTTATATTTATCAGAACTTCGAATTGACTTTACAAAAGACCAAGAAAAAATCTTTAGGCCATTACATCAAATATTATATTAATAATATTTTAATTATCAGAAAACAAAACGGGAGGCTTACGCCTTCCCGTTCCTTGGTTACTATACAACCAATTTATTTTTTAGCAGCGTAATCAGCTGGATCACCCGAATCCGTTGGCTTCGCGATTGCACCAGCAAGTTGCTCAGAGATTGGCCATGCTAAGTTAACACCTTTTGGTGGAATAGGATGCATGAACCATTTAGCATAAATAGCCTCAATTTCTGGCTTCTTCTTGCCTTTAGATTGCATGACACCATGAATAGCCGCATCTACCACCTTCTTAAAGTCGGGATCATCACGACGCAACATAATACCGTATGGCTCGACAGACAACGCCTCTCTTGAAATAGTGTACTCACCTGGAGCTTTAGCACCAGCGGCCAATGTGGCCAACAGAATATCATCCATAACAAAAGCACTGGCACGACCTGTTTCAACCATCAAAAAGGCTTCCGCATGATCTTTTGCTGAAATCACATTCATACCTAGATTTTTTTCACCATTCAAGGCAGTGATTTGCTTCAAGCTAGTAGTACCGGCTGTTGAAACTACAGACTTACCTTTCAAATCAGCCATGCTGTTGATGTTAGATGCTTTTTTGGACAAGATACGACTTGCAGTAACAAAAGTTGTTGGAGCAAATGCAACTTGCTTTTGGCGCTCAACGTTATTGGTAGTAGAACCACACTCAAGATCAATAGTACCATTTGCCATCAATGGAATACGTGTTGCGGAAGTTACAGGATTGAGAACAACCTTCAAGGGCGCACTCAAACCAAGTTCTTTTTGCACATGACCAACAATCTTCATACACAAATCAATTGAGTAGCCTTGATGAGCTTGCTTATCATCTAAATATGAAAAAGGAATCGATGAATCACGCACACCCAGTGTAATGCTGCCTGTGTCTTTGATTTTTTTCAACGTACCGGTCAACTCCGCGTTCGCAGCTTGCGCAAAACCCGCGACCAACCCAGCACCCACCAACACTGCAACCAACTTGGATAATTTCATATGTTCTCCCGAATTTACTGACTTTTTGTGTGGATGAAATCCTTAATTCAAGGACCCGTAAAAAAATAGCCCCGCCATTATTACTGGCCCAGGATGAGTGTGTCAACAAATGCATAAAAAAATTTCATTGGGGACAGCTTTTTATATCCATTTCACGCAAACTTTTATTAATTTTTTTTAGTGTTTTGGGCCACATAAAAAACGGGCTAAACTAAAGGGGGTGACCAAAAACATGTTGCGTTAGATCGACTTGAGACAATCTGCGATAGATATAAACCACCAACTTTAGAATTCTCAGCTTTTTAATATTTTAATTTCATGCAAAAAAAAGTATTTATCAAGACCTTCGGCTGTCAAATGAATGAGTATGATTCGGACAAAATGGCGGATGTGCTGAATGCGGCGGAAGGCATTACCAAAACTGATACGCTAGAAAATGCTGATATTGTTTTGCTCAACACCTGCTCAATACGGGAAAAAGCGCAAGAAAAAGTCTTTTCCGACCTTGGCCGCCTAAACGAATTAAAGTTAAGCAAACCCGATCTCATGATAGGGGTCGGTGGTTGCGTCGCATCACAAGAAGGTGCCGCCATTATTAAACGCGCGCCTTACGTGGATTTTGTTTTCGGCCCACAAACCCTACACCGCTTACCACAATTGATGGCCGACAGACGCAACACAGGCCAAGCGCAAATTGACATCAGCTTCCCAGAAATTGAAAAATTTGATCATCTACCACCAGCCAAAGTAGATGGTGTCAGTGCTTTTGTTTCGATCATGGAGGGATGCAGCAAATATTGCAGTTATTGCGTTGTCCCATATACAAGGGGCGAGGAAGTCTCACGTCGTTTCGAAGATATCATTGATGAAGTCGCAGGACTGGCTGCACAAGGCATCAAGGAAGTTACCCTGCTAGGACAAAACGTCAACGCCTATCGTGGCAGCATGGAGGGTGGCGAGATTGCTGATTTTGCCCTCCTGATTGAATACATTGCAGAAATTGAAGGTGTTGAACGTATTCGCTTCGTCACCAGCCATCCGAAAGAATTCACTCAACGTTTAATTGACACCTACGCCAAAGTCAGCAAGCTAGTTGATCACTTGTATCTGCCAGCCCAACATGGCTCTGATCGAATTCTATCGGCCATGAAACGTGGCTATACCTCACTAGAATACAAATCCATCATTCGCCGTATTCGTGCAGTGCGACCAAATATTTCTATCTCCAGCGATTTTATTGTTGGTTTTCCTGGTGAAACCGAAGAGGATTTTGAAGCCTTAATGAAGTTGATTGACGATGTCGACTACGACAACAGTTTCAGCTTTATTTTTAGCCCACGACCCGGTACACCAGCGGCCAATCTGGAAGACAATACGCCTCACGATGTCAAACTTGCTCGTCTGCAACATTTGCAAACAAATATTGATGCAAAAACGAGAAAACACAGCCTTGCCATGGTGGGGTCCAAGCAAAAAATACTAGTCCAAGGCCCATCAAAAAAGAATGACAAAGAATTGCAAGGGCGAACTGAAAACAATCGTGTAGTCAATTTTGATGGTGGCCCCAATGCCGCACAATTAATCGGCCAAATAGTCGATGTAACCATCGTAGAAAGCCAGGGATATACACTACGCGGCCAACTGGAATCCATAAAGAATGTCTAGCAAAACACACTCATCTCACTCTTCGCACCACTTCATTCCAGAACCACTGGACAACACACGGTTAGGACATTTATGCGGGCCATTGGATGAAAATCTGCGCCAAATCTCTAGTGCGCTTGATGTGACAATTTTTCGGCGCGGCACGAAATTTATTGTCGATGGCAAACAAGCCGAACGCGCTGTGGAGATTCTTGCGCAGTTTTATGCCATCGCCGATCAGGTCATTCCAGTCGAAGAAATTCAACTGGCTCTTGTGGAGCAACGAGCAACATTAACCGATACGCAGAAAAAAAATACCAAGCCAACCACCAAAATCACACAACCCGTCCTAAAAACCCGGCGCCATGATTTGCGCGGCCGCACGCCGCATCAAAATCAGTATTTACAAGCCATCATGGAACATGACATTAGCTTCGGGGTCGGCCCTGCCGGCACGGGAAAAACCTATCTGGCCGTTGCGTGCGCAGTCGATGCGCTGGAAAGAGATGCGGTCCAACGTATTATATTGACGCGCCCTGCGGTCGAAGCGGGAGAGCGGTTAGGATTTTTACCAGGGGATTTAACTCAAAAAGTCGATCCTTATTTGCGCCCTTTATACGACGCTTTGTATGACTTGCTGGGCTTTGATCGCACGCAAAAAATGTTTGAAAAGCAAATGATAGAAATCGCCCCACTTGCCTATATGCGTGGCCGCACACTTAATCATGCATTTGTGATTCTGGATGAGGCGCAAAATACGACATCCGAACAAATGCAAATGTTTCTAACACGCATAGGCTTTGGCAGCAAAGCTGTCATCACCGGCGACGTGACGCAAATCGATTTACAGCGCACGCAAAAAAGCGGTTTAATCGATGCGATTGAGGTATTACAGGATGTACGCGGCATCTCTTTTACGCAATTTTCGAGCGCCGATGTTGTACGTCATCCTTTAGTAGCGCAAATAGTTGACGCTTATCAGGCGGCATTGAAAAAACAAAAAAAATAAATATTTCATGAAAAACGTTTCCAATTTAGAAAACATTACTGCGGCAGATTGCCCCATTCTCCAAACACAACGCGAGAATTTACGGGGTCACTCTCCTCATCAGATTCATTATCTGAAGTCAATTATGGAAAACGACGTTACTTTCGGTGTCGGCCCTGCCGGTACGGGAAAAACTTATCTCGCAGTCGCATGTGCAGTTGATGCATTAGAAAGAGATACTGTCAAACATATTGTATTGACACGCCCAACCTTTGAAACAACGGATCGCCCAGGTGTGTTGCCTTGTGACTTGGCTCCCAAAATGGATCCATACTTACGTCCACTATACGATGCCTTATACGATTTATTAGGGCATGACCGTACTCAACGCCTGTTGGAACAAGGCATCATCGAAATTGCACCACTTCCCTATATGCGTGGTCGCACGCTGAATCACGCGTTTGTCATTTTGGATGAAGCTCAAAATACAACGCGTGAACAAATGAAGTTATTTTTAACTCGCCTGGGTTTTGGTAGCAAAGCGGTGATTACTGGCGACATGACACAGTCGGATTTACAACCTAATCAAAAAAGCGGTTTAGTCCACGCCATGCATTTATTAAAAGATGTGGATGGAATAGCGTTTAGCCAATTTTTTAGTAGCGACGTAGTTCGTCACCCCTTAGTCACACACATCATTGACGCATACGACACAGAGAATACAAACGATACAGAAACACTAACAGAGACGGCAAAATGAATACTGACATTCCAACTACAATTTAACGTACATGCTTAAGAACTAAAAATGTCAGAAAAAAATAAACCCTCGCTCTCGCTATCAGTCCAATATCCGGACACACGACTGAAAACGATTCTCACCCGCTCCAGAATGCGGCGCTGGGTGCAATCCGCCTTGTTTGCGCCCGCGTGCATCACGATTCGACTAGTTGATGCTGAAGAAGGACGTATTTTGAACAAAGAATATCGCGGTAAAGATTACGCGACCAATGTTTTAACCTTCGCCTATTCAGAAGAACAGGATGACTCGAATGAAGTCAGTGCTGATATTGTGTTGTGTACCGACATTTTACAAAACGAAGCCGCAGAACAAGGGAAGTCTTTACTTGCACATGCAGCTCACCTGACCATACATGGCATATTGCATGCGCAAGGCTATGATCATGAAGATGAGCAAGAAGCCGAAGAAATGGAAGCGATCGAAGTTGAGTTATTGGCTAAATTACGAATCGCTAATCCTTATCAATCATAACAAAACCCAATAAAAAACTTTTCGTGTATCCTATTGCCTCCCGCAACAACAGCAACAATGGCTAACCGCCCTTCTATGCAAGAACACCCTAATGGCGTCAAATCTGACGCTAAATCCCACCGCTCTTTGTTTGAACGCTTGACCGCACTGATTTCCCCTGAGCCAGAAAATCGCGCCGAGCTGTTAGATGTTTTACATGATGCGCATGACCGCAATCTGATTGATGCCGATGCCTTGTCCATGATTGAAGGCGTGTTTCAGGTTTCCGATTTGTCTGCACGTGACATCATGATTCCTCGTTCGCAAATGGATGTGATCGACATTAGCAAACCGATTCAAGACTGGATGCCGCAAGTCTTGGCAACCGCGCACTCTCGCTTTCCTGCCGTGGATGGTGATCGTGACAAGGTGATCGGGATTTTGCTGGCGAAAGACTTGCTGCGCTATTACGCGCAAGAATCGTTTGATGTGCGCGACATGCTGCGGCCAGCGATTTTTATTCCTGAATCCAAACGCTTGAATATCTTGCTACGCGATTTCCGCGCCAATCGCAATCACATGGCGATTGTGGTGGATGAATACAGCGGCGTGGCCGGAATTATCACGATTGAAGATGTGCTAGAACAAATCGTTGGCGACATTGAAGATGAGTACGATTTTGATGAAGAAGAAGACAATATTCTTTCCATTAAAAAAGGCGCCCATGGCCCCAGATGGCGGGTCAAGGCGTTGACTGAAATCAGTCAGTTTAATCAAGTACTGGATACGCATTTTTCGGACGAAGATGTCGATACCGTAGGTGGTCTGGTTACCAATTATTTGGAACGCATGCCACATAAAGGCGATGTTTTTGACATGGATAACCTGCGCTTTGAAGTCTTACGTGCCGATGCCCGCCAAATACATACCTTGCTGGTAGAAAAACTACCGGCAATTGAGGCGTTGGAAATATTCTAGATATTTGGCGTCATCCCCGAGCGCTTTAGCATAGGTATCTACACAAGTACGAAGGATATTTGTCTGACCTTGTAGGGCGTCAATAAGCGAAGCGCATTGCACCGTATGGTGTCTTCGATAAAGGTGTAATGCGCTTTGCTTATTACACCCTACTTAGCTGCCCTTTTTACAAGATGCAAAAGCTTTCAATGAGCAACAATCACCTCCCTCGCTTATTTCTCGCCATCTGTGCTGGCGCATCCAGTGTCCTAGCATTTGCGCCATTGGGTTTTTGGCCATTACAAATAGTCAGTCTGGCGTTGTTGTTGCGGCTGACACTCAAGGCTGATTCCATCAAGCAATCCGCATGGCTGGGCTGGGCGTATGGTTTTGGTTGCGCGGTGTGTGGTCTGTACTGGTTGTTTATCAGCATGCATCGATACGGCGACATGCCTGCATGGTTAGCAGCAGCAGCGGTTGGATTGTTCGGCCTTTACTTGGGCATTTATCCGGCGCTGGCCATAGCGAGCAGTCGCTGGTTGCATCAACGTTGGTCGCTTTCGAATACGATGACTGCACTGCTGGTTTTTCCTACCACCTGGGCGTTGTCGGAATGGATGCGCGGCTGGATGTTGACGGGATTTCCTTGGTTGATATCGGGTTATGCGCATACCAATAATGTGCTGGCGAACTTTGCACCGTTGGTCGGTGTGTATGGATTAGGTTGGATCACGGCATTTTTAGCAGGCTGCATCACGCTTTTTCCGATTAAAAAATCTCCGCTGCTCTTGGCAGGCGCACTCTTCCTCACTGGCTTTGCGTTGCAAAACATCCAATGGAGCAAGCCACATGGACAGGCTATTTCGGTGCGTTTACTGCAAGGCAATGTCGCGCAAGATATGAAGTTTGTCCCCGAAAACATCAGGGCATCTTTAATCCTGTACGACACCATGCTGCGCGCGCACTCGGCTGATTTGATTGCTACGCCAGAAACGGCGATTCCCATTTTTCAGCAACAATTACCCAGCGATTATTTGCCTGAATTAATGGATTTTGCCAAGAAAAGCAATAGCCATCTGGTGATTGGCATACCGTTGCGTGATGAGTTCATGCGTTATTTCAATAGCGTGCTTCATCTAGCGCCCAACATGGCAACTCCACACTACGACAAACATCATCTGGTGCCATTTGGTGAATTCATTCCTTTTGGATTTCGCTGGTTCGTCAACATGCTGCATATTCCACTGGGTGACTTTAGCCGTGGTGATGCTTTGCAAACGCCTTTTGCGGTGAAGGATCAATGGGTATTGCCCAATATTTGCTATGAAGATTTATTTGGAGAAGAAATCGCCGGGCAATTAGGTGCGAGTCATATGGCTGGCAAACCGGTCGCCAGTATTTTGTTAAACGTTTCCAATATTGCCTGGTTTGGTGATTCCATCGCCATTCCACAACATCTACAAATCTCCCAAATGCGGGCTTTGGAAACGGCACGCCCAATGTTACGTGCCACCAATACCGGCGCTACGGCCATCATTAATGCGCAAGGAAAAGTGGTACAACAATTACCGCCTCATACACGTGACACACTGACTGGCACGGTGCAAGGAAGATCAGGCGTCACGCCTTATATTTTGTATGGCAATACTTCCATCCTGATTTGGTGTGGTTTGATGCTGATCATCGCTCGCTTTTCAGGACGTCAACACAAGACGTAAAAACACATGAGGCGGGTGAAATCCGCTAGAATCCAGGGCTTTCCAGCAATCCTAGCTATCAAAAAAATGATCACTTTTCAACAAATTATTCTCAAGCTACAAGCTTATTGGGATGCACAAGGTTGTGCGCTGTTGCAACCTTATGACATGGAGGTCGGCGCCGGCACTTCGCATACTGCGACTTTTTTACGCGCGATTGGGCCAGAACCATGGCGTGCGGCCTACGTGCAACCGTCCCGCCGTCCGAAAGATGGTCGTTATGGCGAGAATCCCAATCGCATGCAGCATTACTACCAATTCCAAGTAGTACTCAAACCTGCACCAGAGAATATTATCGATCTGTATTTAGGTTCATTAGCAGCGTTGGGATTAGACCTGAAGCAAAACGATGTGCGATTGGTGGAAGATGACTGGGAAAATCCCACGCTAGGCGCCTGGGGTTTGGGTTGGGAAGTGTGGCTAAATGGCATGGAAGTGACGCAATTTACCTACTTCCAGCAAGTTGGTGGTTTGGATTGCAATCCTGTACTGGGTGAAATCACCTACGGCATTGAGCGTTTGGCGATGTATTTGCAAGGCGTAGAGAATGTCTATGATCTGGTCTGGACCGAATGGGAAGAAAACGGCGTCACAAAAACGCTGACCTATGGCGATGTGTTTCATCAAAATGAAGTCGAACAATCGACGTATAACTTTGAACACGCCAATACCGAATTCCTATTTTCTCTCTTCAGCAATTACGAATCAGAAGCGCAGCGCTTAATGCAGGTTGCGCTCACGCTACCTGCTTACGAAATGATTTTGAAAGCTGCTCACAGCTTCAACATGCTGGACGCGCGCGGTGCGATTTCTGTGACAGAACGCGCGGCCTACATCGCCCGCATCCGCAATTTATCCCGTACCGTGGCGCAGGCTTATTACGACTCCCGGGAAAAACTGGGTTTTCCCATGTGTAGCGATGCCACAAAAGTAACAAAGGCGGTATGACATGACTATGAATACGATGAATACGAATTCAACTTTATTAATTGAGTTACTGACCGAAGAGCTGCCACCTAAGGCTTTGTCCAAACTGGGTGAGGCCTTTGCCGGCGCAATCTTCAACGGCTTGAAAGCACACGATTTTTTAGCGGCAGATGCTGTGGCAACAACCTACGCCACGCCACGTCGTTTGGCGGTTTCCATCACGCAAGTACGCGCCACCTCACCAGACAAATCAATCCGCGAAAAAATATTGCCCGTATCGATCGCATTAAATGCACAAGGCGAACCGACTGCACCTTTGTTGAAAAAACTGGCGGCGCTGGGTTTTGCCGATATTTCCATCAATGATTTGGAACGCGCTGAAGATGGCAAAGCAGAAAGTTTTTTCTATACCTACACAGCGCAAGGCATCGCACTGCAACAAGGTTTGCAAGCGGTGTTGGATGCTGCAGTCAGCAAATTGCCGATTCCCAAACTGATGAGTTACCAACGGCCCGATGGTTCAACCGTGCAATTTGTGCGTCCGGCGCATCAACTGATTGCTTTGTATGGAACGACGGTTGTTCCCGTTTCCGCCTTAGGTTTACAAGCTAGCAACAGCACGTTGGGACATCGCTTCCTGACATCAGGAGATTCCCTCACGATTGCCGATGCCAACAACTATGCCGACGTCCTTGCCACGCAAGGCAAAGTCATCGCCAGCTTCACGGCTCGCAAAGACAAAATCCGCGCTGCTTTGTTAGAAAAAGCGGGCAGCGACCAAGTCTTAATGCCAGAAGCGTTGTTGGATGAAGTCACCGCTTTGGTCGAATGGCCCGTCATTTACGCATGCCATTTCGAGCAAGAATTCCTGACCGTACCGCAGGAATGTTTGATTCTGACCATGCAAACCAACCAGAAATATTTTGCCTTGACCGATACACAAGGCAAGCTGCGTTCGCGCTTCTTGATCGTTTCAAATCTTGAAACCAGCGATCCCAAACACATCATCAGCGGCAATGAACGCGTGGTGCGGCCACGTCTGTCGGATGCGAAATTTTTCTTTGAGCAGGACAAGAAAAAAACGCTGGAATCGCGCATCCCGCAATTAGCGAATGTGATTTATCACAACAAATTGGGCAATCAGGCGCAACGTACTGAACGCGTAACCAAGCTGGCCGGCATCATTGCCGCTCACTTGGGTGCCGATGTGCAACTTGCTGAACGCGGCGCGATGCTGGCCAAAGCGGATTTGCTGACCGATATGGTGGGTGAATTCCCTGAGCTGCAAGGGGTCATGGGTACTTACTACGCCCATCACGATGGCGAACATGCAGAAGTCGCGCAAGCGATGTCGGAACATTACCAACCACGCTTTGCTGGCGATGCTTTGCCATCGACACAAACCGGTACTGTGGTGGCTCTGGCTGACAAATTGGAAACCCTGGTCGGCATTTGGGGCATAGGCTTGCAACCGACCGGTGATAAAGATCCGTTTGCCTTACGTCGTCATGCCTTGGGCGTGTTGCGTATGCTGATTGAAAAACAGTTGCCACTATCGCTACAGGGTTTGCTGCAAGATAGCGCGCGCTTGTTTGAAGGAAATGCCCAATTTACCGATCCTAGTGCTGCCGTTTCAGCCTTTATCTTCGATCGACTGCGTAGTTATTTACGTGAACGTTCTTATACCGCGCATGAAATCGAAGCCGTGATTGCGCAAAATCCCGATACGTTTAACAACATTATCGAACGCTTAAATGCCGTCCAGGCATTTGCTGCGCTACCGCAAGCTGAATCGCTGGCAGCGGCCAACAAGCGCATTACCAATATCCTGAAGAAAACAGATATTGCACCAGGCAAGGTACAAAACAACTTGCTGCAAGAAGCCGCAGAACAAGCCTTGCATACAGCAATGATGCAGGTGAAACCACAAGTGGACGATGCATTTGCCCAAGGCGACTTTACGACAACGCTGAAAACCTTGGCCCAACTGCGCGACCCAGTCGATGCTTTCTTCACCAATGTGATGGTGATGGCGGACGACCCAGCCTTACGCAACAACCGGATTGCGCTGCTTTCTGAATTGCACGCCATGATGAATCAAGTCGCTGACATTTCGAAACTGGCAGCTTGACCATGCAAGCCGCCACAAAACTCATCATCTTAGATCGCGACGGCGTCATCAATCATGACTCCGACGCCTTCATCAAATCGCCGGATGAATGGATACCGATTCCGGGCTCGCTGGCGGCGATTGCGCGCTTGAATCAAGCCGGTTATCGCGTGGTGGTGGCATCTAATCAATCCGGTATTGCGCGCGGCTTTTTCAATATGAGTGTGCTCAATGCCATTCATCAAAAAATGCACGTCGCCGCACAAGCAGTTGGGGCAGAAATCGATGCTGTGTTCTTTTGCCCGCATGCTGCTCAGGATTGTTGCGATTGCCGCAAACCCAAACCCGGTATGCTACACGCCATCACACAACGTTACGAAGTCAACTTGAAAGGTGTACCCATCGTGGGGGACTCACTGCGTGATTTGCAGGCTGGTTTTGTAGCTGGCTGCCAGCCTTATTTGGTGTTGACGGGCAAAGGTCAAAAGACTCAAGCCAATGGCGGCTTGCCACCTGGCACTAAGACTTATTCTGATTTGGCGGCGATTGTGGCGGATTTGTTGAATCCCACCAATGCCACCCATACCACCAATCTTTAACCCGTATTCTCATTAACTTTTATCAATTTTATTAACCACAATACTCAACCCCGTCATTCTGCCAAGTAGGGTGTCAATAAGCGAAGCGCATTGCACCTTCATCGCAGGCCACCATGCGGCGCAATGCGCTTCGCTTATTGACGCCCTACAAGGTCAGGTAAACATTTTTTGTACTTGTGTAGATACCTGTGCTAAAGCACTCGGGGACGACGGTATTAAAGTTAAAGCTAATAAACAATTTACTTCCTTCGATGATGATATTTATCCGCTCCCTTTTATTGATGGTATGCATGATGGCAAGCGCCGTCGTCTGGTCTTTCGTTTGCTTTTTAGCGGCGCCTTTGCCCTATGCCAAACGCTATTACATCACCTCACGCTGGAACGTGTTTATCGTCTGGCTGGCCAAAGTCGTGTGCGGCATTCGTTATGAAATAAAAGGCTGGGAAAATCTACCGGACACGCCCGCCATCCTGCTATCAAAACACCAATCGGCCTGGGAAACGATTTTCCTTCTCAGCCACATGCCACGCCCATTGGTGTATGTGTTTAAAAAAGAATTGATGTACCTACCTTTCTTCGGCTGGGCATTGGCCTTATTGCGCATGATTCCGATCGATCGTAGCAAAGGCAAAGATGCGTTCAAACAAGTCGTCACACAAGGTAAAGAGCGCCTGGCTAGCGGATTGTGGATCATCATGTTTCCAGAAGGCACACGCACAGCAGTCGGCAAACAAGGTAAATACAAAAGCGGCGGCGCCCGTCTGGCGATAGAAACCCAAACTGCCATCGTTCCGATCGCGCACAATTCTGGCGCCTGCTGGCCTAAAAATTCATTTCTAAAAAAACCCGGCCTGGTGACAGTTTCCATCGGCCCGTTGATTTCATCTGAAGGTAAAACTTCCGATGAGTTAATGCGTGAAGTAGAAGGCTGGATAGAAGCCGAGATGCGCATCATTTCACCCGAGGCATATTTGAAATAACCACATCATGCCCTTCTTTTTCCGCCGAAAAGTACAAGCCCCACCAATACAAGACGTACAACAAGCGCAGCAAATTCAGCAAATACAAATCGGCGGTAACACGATTTCCTACACACTACGCCGCTCACAGCGGCGCTCCATCGGCTTCACCATCAAGGATGATGGCTTGCGCGTCACCGCGCCCACATGGGTGAATTTGGTAGATATTGAGCGTGCGATACACGCCAAGCAAAGCTGGATTATCAAAGCACTAGCCAATCATCAACAATTCCGCCAACGACCAGAACAACAAACACCGTGGCGCGATGGCGCCAGCTTGCCTTATTTGGGAGAAAACTTAACGCTACGACTGCAAGAATCAGCCTCATCAAAAGCCGTTCACATCAACCACGATCCTTACGTCAATACGCTGACTATCTCTCTCCCAGCCAATACCACCGAACAAGAATTAAAAAAGCAACTACAACGCTGGCTACAATCCCAAGCGCAACAATTGTTTGTAGAACGTGTGCAATTTTATGGCGAGAAATTAGGCGCCTTTCCGACCGCACTTGCGCTCTCATCCGCCAACACGCGCTGGGGGTCATGCACGTCAAAAGGCAAGATACGCCTGAACTGGCGTTTGATGCATTTCCCGCTACCGTTGATTGATTATGTGATTGCGCATGAACTTGCGCATCTGAAAGAAATGAACCACAGCCCGCGTTTTTGGGCCACAGTCGCATCGATTTTCCCTGATTTTATGCACGCTAGAAAAACGTTGCGCCAACAGGCGCAAGCGATATTGCCGACGTTTTAAACCTTCATCCCAACAAAAATCGCAGCAAATCCATGGTGCGTTCTGTCGCACCGCGGTGTTGGGCAGCAAACGCGAAAGCACACTCGCCCATCGCGTTGCACTCATCGGTATGTCGCATTAAATAACTGGCTTTCTGCAATAAATGTGCTGCATCCGTCACCCGCCATGCTGCTTGAGCAGCAATCGCATCTTCGCTCACACCAGCAAAATTGAATGTATGCGGACCTATCAATACCGGTTTACCCACCGCACACGCTTCAATCAAATTTTGCCCGCCCAAAGGCAATAAACTACCGCCGATAAAAGCCATATCGCAGGCTGCGTAGTAAGCAAATAATTCCCCCATAGAGTCACCCAGCAAAACGCGTACATCTGAATCTAACGCTGAGGCAGCTAAAATTGAACGGCGTGCCAACTTGATGTCGCGCTGCGTGATCATACGTGCTACCTCATCAAAGCGTTGTGGATGACGTGGGACGATGACAAGCAGGGCGTTGGGGATATCCAAGTTGAGTAAGGCATCAAGAATCAATGCTTCCTCCCCCTCCCGTGTACTGGCGCACAGCAAGACTGGACGTGATCCTATTTGCGCCCGCAATGCCGTGCCTTTTTGTAATAAATCCGGCGAAGGATGTACATCAAATTTAAGATTGCCCGTGACCTGCACATTCGATGCACCAAAGACTTGTAAACGTTCTGCATCCGCCATAGTTTGCGCAGCGACACAAGTGATGCCTTGTGCTGCTGGTCGCATCAAACTAGCATAACGCCGTCCTTTGGTGAGCGAACGTTGGGATAAACGGGCATTGACTAAAGCAAGCGGAACGTTCTTTGCATTGCATGCAGCCACTAAATTTGGCCACACCTCTGTTTCCATCAAAATGCAAATACGTGGTGCGTAATGGGCGATGAAACGCACTACCAAGCACTGAATGTCATAGGGCAAATATGCCTGCACCAGGCGCGAACTGTACTGCGCCCGCAACACCCTCCCTGCTGCCCTGCCGGTCGGCGTCATATGCGTCAACACCATGCCATGATCAGGATACGCCGCCAACAAAGCGTGGATCAAAGGCTCAGCAGCACGTGTTTCACCCAACGACACGGCATGCAGCCAAATCATTTTTTGCCGCGGAAAATTAACGCGATGAAAGCAACCCAATCGCTCAATCCAATTCTGCCGATAGCCAGGCTCCTTACGGCCACGCCACCAAAGCCGCAACAACACTATGGGCAACGCCAAATACCATCCTAATGTATACAACTTGCGCATTTCATTACCCTGCTTGCGAATAGGACAATCTGGCTAACGCAGCCTGTACTTCCATCACACTAGGGGGCATGCAAGCATCACCCAAATTAATAATGTTGTGAGACCAGTCACCCTCTGTTTTCCAACGTGGACTGTCGCAATACAACTCAATGGTGGGGCGATTGTAAGCAGCAGCAATATGCGTCAACCCCGTATCCACACCGACTACGAGTGCGGCATGCCGCGCCAACGCAACCGCCTCTAACATAGATAAAGCCGGTAATAATTGGGCATTGGGTATTTGGATAGCAAGTTGCTGCGCTTCCTCCCGCTCTCTTTTAGAGCCCCAAGGCAACAGTACTGGCAGACCTTGTTGATGCAAAGTACGACCTATCGACACCCAATTTTCTGGCTGCCACTTTTTAGCATCGCGTGCCGTACCATGAAAAAAGACCGCATAAGGTTGTGATGGCGGAGGCAAGCACAACGGCGTGCTATCTGGTGCTTGCAAAGCAAAGTCAGGCACTGTATCGATCGAATAAGACAAAGCCACCGCCGCCACTAAACGGCCACGCTGCACGGCATGAGTACGGGCAGCAAGCGGTATGCTGATGTCATGGAAAATGCGTGATAACCCTTCGTAACCCGAACCTTCACTCCCATTGGCCATCCCTACTTTTTTGCCGCCAGCAGCACACCGCGCCCAATGCATGATGAATCCGGTTTTTAGCAACCCCTGTGTATCAAAAACAAAGTCGTAATCTTCACTTTGCAAATTTGTACGAAAAGCACGGATTTCGGCACGCATTTGTGTGCGGGCTGCCGCCGACCACAAACTCTTACGCCAACGACGCAGGGCGAATGGAATCACCTTGCGCACCAAAGGGTTAAGTTTGACTAAATCGACATAGGCCTCTTCCACCACCCAATCAATTTGAGCTTGTGGATAGTGGCGCAAAATATCCGCCACCATGGGCATGTTATGGAGCACATCTCCTAGTGAGGAAACGCGAATGATGAGTATCTTCAAACGGTACTTTTTAAAGAAAAATTAATAAGGCAACACAGCATCCGGTTTGGCGGCAGTAATCACACGCTTGAAATCCGCTTGAATCCGCACCAAAGCAGCTTCCGATTCCGCCTCAAACCGCATCACTACCACTGGCGTGGTATTGGAGGCACGTGCCAGGCCAAAACCATCGGGATACTCAACCCGCAAACCGTCGATTCGAATAATGTCCCGGGCAGCAGGAAATTGCGCTTCGTTTTGTAATTGTTCGATGAGAGAAAAATTCTCCCCCTCGTTCAACATCAACTGCAATTCAGGCGTGCTGATGGATTCTGGCAAAGCATTCAAGGTAGCAGATGGATCAGCAACACGGGTTATTAATTCCAGTAAACGCGCACCGGCATATAAACCATCATCAAAGCCATACCAACGATCTTTGAAAAACAAATGGCCGCTCATTTCTCCACCCAAAGGCGCATTGGTTTCACGCATTTTAGCTTTGACCAGCGAATGGCCAGTTTTCCACATCAATGCCTGACCGCCGCGTTCGGCAATCCAAGGAGCAAGGTGACGAGTACATTTCACATCGTACAAAATAGGCGTAGACGGATTGCGCGTTAACACATCTTCCGCAAACAACATCAATTGACGATCTGGATAAATAATCTGTCCATCCTTGGTCACCACACCCAGACGATCACCGTCGCCATCAAAAGCCAAGCCAATTTCAGCATCGCCTTGTTGCAGACAGTGGATCAAATCCTGCAGATTCTCTGGATGAGCTGGATCAGGATGATGATTAGGGAAAGTACCGTCTACTTGGCAAAACAACTCCGTCACTTCACATCCCATGGCGCGATACAAATCACCAGCAAATGCACCGGCGACACCATTGCCGCAATCCACTGCAATTTTCATTGGACGAGCCAATTTGATATCGCTAACAATACGTTGCAAATATGCCGCGCGAATGTCATACGTACTATAGCCACCGACATCCGTCGGCCCTGCATCAGCGTGCGCCACAATCGCCTGATATAAAGCCTGTATCGTTGCGCCATAAATCGCTTCACCAGCTAACACCATTTTGAAACCGTTGTAATCCGGTGGATTATGACTACCTGTCACCATGACGCCCGAACGTGCATCCAATACGTGCGTCGCAAAGTACACCATCGGCGTGGCCACCATGCCCAAATCAATCACATCCACGCCTGCAGCTTGCAAACCCTGTGCCAATGCAGCGGCCAATTCTGGCCCGGATAAACGCCCATCGCGACCTATCACCACTTTGGACTCACCTTTGGCTCGTACGGCAGCACCAAATGCCTGACCAATTTTTCTCGCAATATCAGCATCCAAGGTGGTACCGACTATGCCCCGAATGTCGTACGCTTTAAAAATCGATGGGGAGAGAGTAGCCATATAGCTTTGATCTTTCTTATGTTTTGATGTTTTTATACTTATTTAAAAATTTAAACTTGGTTTTTTATTGATTTATTGATTGGTTCTATTTTTCCCAACCATCATCCAGCGTGGCGCTTTAAAACGGACTATCCGCGCGTACAACCAAACATAGCTACAAACGAATATCAAACAAAACACCATCAACACCCAGGTGTAATGCCAAAACAAGGTCGCAGGAATCACCGCCATCAGCGAAAACAGCCATAAATAGGGTGAAGTCATGGAATTACGCCGAGTCAACGCCCGCGCTTCCCGCGGCCCGACGGCCCACTGCACGATGCGGCGAAAAATCAAGCTATGCAAATGAATCCCATCCGGCATGCCCGGTGATTGACCGCGCACAAAAGCACGACGATAGACAGAGAATAATGTTTCGAATGTCGGATAAATCAATAACAACACAGCATACCAAGTAGAAACTTGTGGATTACGCATCACCAACAACAAAGACAACTCACCCAACATAAAACCAATGAAATAAGCCCCGCCATCACCTAAGAAAATCAAACCAGCCGGATAATTCCAGATCAAAAATCCAGCAATCGCCCCTGCCAACATTAATGCGTTCACCAGAATAAAAGGGTCGCCCACTTGCCAGGCCACATATGCCAACGATAACAACATGCAAATACTAACCACGCTGGCCAAACCATTAAAACCATCGATGAGATTAATTGCATTCGCAATCCCAGCAACGGCCAGCACCGTCAATGGCAAAGACAGCCAGAGATGACCCATCAACCAAGAAGATCCGATCCAGTCTATGCGCGCGATTTTTGCATCGAGTAAGAAATAAGCTAATGCTGCCGCACACATCGTCAGGATTAATCGACGCATCGGACTCACATTTTTTGTGAAATCCTCAACCAAACCACCGATAAACGCCACGCTAGCGCACAACAACAGTAATAAAACCGTCATCCCTATCGGTGGTAGGCGCCAAGCAGAAAGCGCCGCACTCAATACCACGGCCAAGAAAATACACAGCCCTCCAATACGGGGCACAGCGTAGGCATGGACTTTTTGCACACCGTGCAAATCAAAATCCAAGGAAGATTGATGTAACTTTTCGTATTTAATGACGAACAAGGTCAATAATGCGGAAACCACAAGGCTAATGAGAAAAGAAAACATGTTTAATTAATTGATTAACTTCATTGCTTATTTGTAAATTTTATTAATTTATTTAATACACGCTGATTAATTCGATCTCTTTCGGCATCTAGGAACCAACCCCATTTATTGAAATATTTTATTGCTGAACATATGTGAGAAAACAACAGTTTTGAATTGTTATATGACCCCTTAACATATTCATGTATTAACGTCACCTGTGGGAAATAAACAGTCCTGGAAATTTTTCCAATCCTGCGTGATAGATCCACATCTTCTAAATACATAAAAAAACGCTCATCAAACAAACCGACCTGACGCAACACTGCCATGCGTAACAACATAAAACAACCGGACAAATTAGGTACATCCATAATTTGGTCGTGACGACTGGCATGTAATTCGTAACGAGCCAAGCGACCACTTTTGCGATAAAACTCGGGAGAAAACCGTCGCATAAATAAATCAATCGGACTAGGCAATAGCTTACATAGATACTGCTCTCGCCCATCAGGGTAACGTACTCGTGGCATGATTAAACCAATATCAGGCTGAGATTCCATGTAACGCAGTAGGGTCTGCAATATGTCTGCAGAAAAATGAATATCTGGATTTAATATCAAATGATAAATAGAACCACGATCAAAAGCAGTGCGAATCGCCACATTATGCCCTGCGCCAAAACCCGGATTATTAGGCAAATGCACGTAATGTGCCCCAAATATCTGAGCCACCACAGACAATTGATCATCCGGTGAGTTATCAACCAAGTACAAATCAACATTGAGTTTTGAGGCCACAACACTGCGTAATACTTGTGCAATTTGTATTGGTTTGTTCTTATAACTGACGACAGAGCAACTGACTCGCATATCAGGAAGCCTTACCAAGACGCCCTAAAAAACCATGCGCGCACGCACGCAATAATAAAATAAAGGCCTTAAAACGCCGTTTTGAAATAGAAGTCAAAGAATAAAATATGACGTATTGAGGAATCTTAAATAAAGTCAGTAAGCGCCAACGCTTATCCATTCTTTTATCAAAAAGTAAGTAGCAAGCATTCCTAACAATGTAGTAATTTCTCACATCAGTATGGAGATTGATTTTTCTTTTTGCAAAAGTAACGTATTTATCCCCAATACTGTGATACATCCTGGCAGCTGGAATCATAAAATGCGCATAATTCAGGTTTTTAGCACGCAAACACCATTCGACATCCACCCAGTCAATAAACAAATCCTCTCTCATGCCACCAATTTCTAACAAAGCCGCAATACGAATTAACAATCCTGATGCAATCATATAATCGACTGACACGGGCAACGTTTCAACCGTTGAGATGTCGATTTTCTTTAGACGCAATAAATCATGGCACAATGCTTTAGAGAATTCACCCGTTTTTTCATCAATAAAAACTGGGCCCACAGATCCCACTTTGATTTGCTTCGCCAGCAACCCCATTTCCGCTTGCATCAAATGACGCACCATGCCTTCGGATACGAAGCTATCTTGATCAAATAAGATGACATGATCACACCCAGCTTGAATCGCCGCCGCGATACCACAATTTTGCGCTTTCGCTATCCCATAATTGGCATGCAAAGGCTGATAGGTCACATCAAAACCTTGTTCCGTAAACCATGCGGGAAAGACACAATCAGCATGATTATCTGACATGGGCGTGTTATCAATGACAACAATTTTTTCAACCTGATTGCGAATGCTCATTAATAGACGCCGCAACAACAATAAATCCGGGTAATACACAACAACAACAGCGGCAACACCAATGTTGGCGCTCATCAAAACATCCATATTATTGATATTAATAGGCATACACGTATTCAAATTTTCCAAATTTATACCAAGCCTATATTTTTTCTTACATAAAACAACAAGAGCATTGCATCCATCAAGACTCTTATTGTCCATGCAATCGCGGCACCAAGCAAACCAAAAAGATGCAAAGCAACAAACAAAAATGGCACATAAATCACAAACTCCATCAAATGGAATTGTGCAGTCTTTTTGGGATTACCGGCTGCTTGAATGGCTGCAAATGGGGCATGAGCAATCGCATTGAAAAATAGCCCTATGCTCAAAGTCAAGACGATCATCCACCCTTTTTCAGCAAACTCCGCTCCCAGCCAAATAAACAAGCCCCAATGAGATAACGCCGCAACAGCAAGACAACAGGGCAACATCACCATCGCAATCGCTTTCAAACTTTTTTTGTACAAACTCGCAGCCATGGTTTTATCAACACGAATTAAGGCTGTTAAACGAGGAAACAAAGCAGCAGTCAACGCACCAGGCAGGATTAATAAACGAATCAACATTTCAAAAGGCACCGTATAGTAAGCCACCATACCTGTCCCCAAAATGGCGGCAATAATAAAACGATCTGCTGTCACCATAAGCGGGCTGATGATATTCGATACCGTCATCCAGGCACCAAACGACAATAGGGCTTTAATTCGCGCAAAACTAATTGCCCCACTTAAACCATGACGCCCCAGTCTGGATGGCAATAACTGAAAATGCAACAGTAACACCACCGCACGCGCAGCAATCAACGTTGCGACGATGGCCGCAAGTGATGTATATCCGCAAAAAACGGCCACCGCCGGCAAACCAAAATTGGCCACGCCTAGCACAATGCGCAACATGTTGATACTTTTGAAATCCTCATACGCTTCCAACACCCCACGCACGCCTGCCGTCAATGTGGTGAATGGAATACCAAATGCCGCCAGCAACAAACAAATTGTGGTGTCATGCTGCAACGTCTTAGCGACTTTTAATATCGTATAAGCCAAAGGATGGGCTGCCACCGCTAACACTAGTCCGCCGATCAACCCAGTAACGAAAGTAAATAGGAGTCCAGATTTAACAATCGCAGGAATACTCCTATGATCCTGATGTGCCAAACTGCTGGCAACTTGCTGGGTCAGTGCACGGCCCAAGCCAAAATCAAACAAGCTGAAATAGCCAATCAAAGTCCACACAAGGGTCAAAATACCAAACGCCTCGACGCCCAAATGACGAACCAGATAGGGAATGGTAAACACCCCCATCAGTAAAGGCAGGCCAGTCCCGATGAGGTTCCAGATCGTATTGCGCTTCAGAGATAACGACATGAGAGGATCAATTTTAATTGAGGCTTAGCGTTGGCACAGCCTTAATGCCTCTTCCCAATGCGGCAAGCGGCAAAATGTTTGCTGCAACTTTTCACACGACAACACAGAATAAGCCGGTCTGGCTGCAGGCAAAGGGTAGTCTTGGGTCGCAATGGGTTGAACTAGCACTTGTTTACCAGAAGCTTGATTAAATTGCGCGTTCTGCAATATAGCCAGCGTCAACCCATGCCACGTCGTTTGACCTTGCGCCGTCAAATGATACAAGCCCGATTTCTCTTGCCACTCTTGCGTCAGAATATGCGCCGTGGTATCGGCAATCGTACGACACCAGGTGGGTGCACCATGCTGATCAGCTACCACCCCCAAGCTATCGCGCTCTTGCGCCAGTCTTAACATGGTCAATAAAAAATTCTTGCCGCGCATGCCATACACCCAGCTGGTCCGCAAAATCAAATGCGCAATACCGGCAGCCTGAACAGCCTGCTCCCCCGCCAGCTTGCTTGCACCATACACATTGATAGGACAGGTGACATCCTGTTCGACATAAGGCATACCTTTCGTGCCATCAAACACATAATCGGTGGAGTAATGCACCATCGCTGCGCCTAATTTTTTCGCTTCTTCTGCCATCACGGCGGGCGCTTCTGCATTGACTTTAAAGGCCAAATCCGGCTCGTTCTCCGCCTTATCCACCGCCGTGTAAGCGGCAGGATTAATGATGAGCGTCGGTTTGACAGTGCGTATGCACTCACGCACTTGCTGCAAATCGGCCAAATCCATATCGGATCGTCCCAAAGCAACGACTTCTCCCAGAGCTTGCAAACTGCGTTCCAACTCATAGCCGAGTTGGCCATTTTTTCCCGTAAGCAGGATCTTTATGTTTTTCATGGAAAAATCTCAGCATCCACTAACAATTTTCCAGCCTGATCTTTGGCGGATAACAAAGGCAGGTGTTGGGTATCAATCGGCCACTCTATGCCGATAGCGGGATCATTCCAAAGCAAAGAGCGCTCATACTGCGGTGCCCAATAATCAGTCGTTTTATACAAAAATTCCGCCGATTCGCTAGTAACAATAAAACCATGTGCAAAGCCTTCCGGTATCCACAACTGTCGTTTGTTTTGCGCCGACAAAGTCACGCCGACCCATTTACCAAAGGTTGGTGATTTTTTGCGAATATCGACCACAACGTCAAACACCTCACCTGCCGTCACACGCACCAACTTGCCTTGCGCCTGCTGGATTTGATAATGCAAACCGCGCAATACATTTTTGGCGGATTTGGAATGATTGTCCTGCACAAATTGCGCTGTCACGCCGGTTAATTCAGCAAAACGACGGGCATTAAAACTTTCGTAAAAGAATCCCCTGTCATCGCCAAAGACTTGCGGCTCAATGATCAAGACATCGGGAATGCCAGTATTTTTAATCAACATTTAAGTACCCACTAAATAGGATGCAATAAGCGAAGTGCATTGCACCTTCATCGAAGCCACCATACGACGCAATGCGCTTCGCTTATTGACGCCCGAGAAATTAAAAAACGCGATCGGTTAACAACTGCAATAAATATTGTCCGTATGCATTCTTTGCATACGTTTGCGCCAATGCTGCCAGTTGTTTTTCATCGATATACCCTTTACGGAAGGCGATTTCTTCTGGGCAAGCGACTTTCAATCCCTGCCTTTTTTCTATGGTGGCAATGAATTGCCCTGCTTCCAGCAATGACTCATGCGTGCCGGTATCCAACCAAGCCATGCCACGTCCCATCAACTCAACGTTCAACTCACCACGTTCCAGATAAACACGATTGACGTCAGTGATTTCCAGCTCGCCACGCGCTGATGGCTGGATGCTGGCCGCGATGTCGCAAACCTGATGATCGTAAAAATACAAACCCGTCACGGCGTAATTGGATTTAGGCACCAGGGGTTTTTCTTCTATGCTCAAGGCGCGTCGATTGGCATCAAAATCCACCACACCATAGCGCTCTGGATCCTGCACATGATAGGCAAACACCGTCGCCCCTTCTGACCGCATGGAAGCCACCCGTAACTTGGCGTCAAATTCATGCCCGTGGTAGACGTTATCGCCCAAAATCAACACCGACGGCAAGCCATTGACAAACTCACGCCCAATAATGAAGGCCTGCGCCAAACCACCCGGCTCAGGCTGTACGGCGTAACTCAATTCAATCCCCCACTGACTACCATCACCCAACAACTCACGAAAACGCGGCGTGTCTTGCGGCGTAGAAATAATCAAAATATCGCGTACGCCCGCCAACATCAACGTCGTCAACGGGTAATAAATCATCGGCTTGTCATACACCGGCAGTAACTGTTTGGAGACCGAAGTCGTGACTGGATACAGCCGGGTGCCAGAACCTCCGGCCAAAATAATCCCTTTGCGAACTGGTGGTTGCGTTAATGTCACCATGCTGCTTACTCCTTATGACCACGTTGTTGATAGTTGTGCGCGATCCATTCCAAATACGCACCAGATTGCACAGCCTGCACCCAGGCTTGATTATCCAAATACCACTGCACTGTTTTGCGCAAGCCAGTTTCAAACGTTTCTACCGGCATCCAACCCAACTCGGATTGTATTTTTTTGGCATCAATCGCATAACGTCTGTCATGCCCCGGCCTGTCTTGCACCGTTGTGATTTGGCTACGATAACTGCCGGTTGCTTTCGGTGCCATTTGATCCAATAAATCGCACAAGGCATGAACGACTTCTAAATTGGTTTTCTCATTCCAACCACCGATGTTGTAAGTTTCACCTAGCTTGCCCTGTGCCAACACGCGGTGAATCGCCGCGCAATGATCGCCCACGTACAACCAGTCACGCACTTGCTGACCATCCCCATAAATCGGCAAAGATTTCCCAGCCAGGGCATTGTTAATCATGAGCGGAATGAGTTTTTCGGGGAAATGATACGGCCCGTAGTTGTTCGAACAATTAGTTGTCAACGTAGGCAAACCATAAGTATGGTGATAAGCCCGCACCAGATGATCGGATGCGGCCTTGGAGGCAGAATACGGACTATTCGGTGCGTAGACGTGCTGCTCAGTAAAGGGAGCATCATCCTTCTCTAACGAACCATAAACCTCATCGGTTGAAACATGCAAAAAGCGGAACGCTTCCTGCTGTGCTTTAGGCAAACCAGACCAATAAGCACGCGCAGCTTCTAGCAAGCTAAACGTACCATTGATATTGGTTTGAATGAATTCACCCGGCCCATAAATAGAACGATCAACGTGACTTTCCGCAGCAAAATGTACGATGGCACGTGGTTGATATTCCGCCAGCAAGGCAGCAACTTGTGCCGTATCACAAATATCGCCCTGCACAAAAATGTGACGCGAATCCTGCTGCACCGAGAGCAAATTATTGAGATTGCCTGCATACGTGAGTTTGTCAAAATTAATGACGGATTCCTCACCTTGCGCTAAGCTGGCGAGCACAAAATTTGAACCAATAAAACCTGCACCACCTGTGACAAAAATCATTTTTATCCTGCGCAACAATATTTTTCAAACCCGCGATTTTAACCGAATCCCACTCTCATCCCGCTACCTTTATGCCAGAAGCCATGCACTCAACCTATGCAATCGGAGACTTGCAAGGCTGTGATCAACAACTCGCCATGTTGTTAGAAAAAATAAAACGACAAGCAAAAACGAAAACGCAGACACAAAGCACAAAATTCATTTTCGTCGGCGACATCGTCAACCGTGGTCCACAATCGCTGCACACACTGCAACGAATCCACAAACTGGGTGAAGATGCCGAAATGGTGTTGGGTAATCATGACTTACATCTGCTAGCCGTCGCCAAAGGCATACGCAAAGCCCACGCGTCCGACACACTGGGCGATATTCTCAACAGTCCACATTGCGACGTCTGGATTGACTGGTTACGCCGTCAACCGTTGGCATTGCATAAAAATCATCATTTAATCGTCCATGCAGGTGTATTGCCGCAATGGACAACGCAACAAACGTTAGAGCTAGCACGTGAAGTAGAAACGTGTTTGCAGGGGCCAGATTGGGTCGACTTTTTACGAGAAATGTATGGCAACACCCCACGCCAATGGGATGACAAACTCACTGGCACCGATCGTCTACGCTGCATCGTGAATGGGCTGACCCGAATTCGCTTTTGCACAAAAGATGGCGTCATGGATTTGGATACAAAGGAAGGCATCAACGCCGCTTTACCGGATCACATGCCATGGTTTGACGTACCAGAACGCAAAACCAGCGACACCACCATCGTGTTTGGACATTGGTCTACGCTAGGGTTGATGCTGCGCCCCAATTTAATTAGCCTAGATACCGGTTGCGTGTGGGGCGGCCAGCTGACTGCGGTATGCCTGGAAGATCGGTCATTGGTGCAAGTTGACTGCCCTCAGCAACAACGACCGAATAATTTGTAGGGTGTAATAAGCGAAGCGCATTACACCTTGATTGAAGGCCACCATACGGCGCAATGCGCTTCGCTTATTGACGCCCTACAACTTTAATATTACCCACCATCCCCGCCTCAAAATGCCCGGCTTGCAGGCAAGCAAAATCCACTTTCCCGGCGCGGCTAAATTGCCAAATCAACTCACCAGCCTGCCCAGCATCAAGTGATACTTGATTGGGATCGTCATGCTGCATATCTGGCGATTGACGCATCATTTCGGCATGCGCTTTTAAAGCTTTGGCAGAACCAAGCACCATTTCATGCTTTAACTTGCCTTCATTTTTGACAACAAACTTAACCGTTTCACCACGTTTGACGGTGATATTGGCAGGCGTAAAACGCATGTTGTCCTTCATACTGATTGTGATGGTGCGAGACACTTGCGATGCCTTGCCAGGCTGACCAAATGTTGTAGCATGCGTCGTATGTGAGTGCGCACCATGATGTTCGACACTAGCGTGAGCGTGTTGAACATGCGACTGAGAAAAACTCAAATTTGCCGTAACGAGCAATAATGTAAAGAGCGTGATGTTTTTAAAAGGTTTCATAATTTTTTTTAAATTCATAAGATCGCAAAACTAGCCTAACAAACAACTCAATACCCATCATACACAAGACACAACACCAATATGGCCAAACAATACGATGTTGCAGTAATAGGCGCAGGCGCTGCCGGCATGATGTGCGCCGGCGTGGCTGGTCAGCGTGGCAAAACGGTCGTTTTGCTCGATCACTCCGCCAAACTGGCTGAAAAAATCCGCATTTCAGGCGGCGGACGCTGTAATTTCACCAACATCAACACCAGTCCACAAAACTTTTTATCGGAAAATCCACATTTCTGCAAAAGTGCCTTGTCACGCTACACCCCACAGGATTTTTTAACGCTGATCAAACGCTACCGCATCGGTTTTCATGAAAAACATAAAGGGCAGTTATTTTGCGACAATTCGGCCGAAGACATCATTCACATGCTCAAAGCCGAATGCGATGTGGGCAACGTGACATGGCGCGTGCCTTGTAAAGTATTGCAACTGGGCCAAACCAACATTGCCAATGAAAATATTTTTCGCATTGAAACCAATAACGGAACAATACACGCCCGCAAACTGGTGATTGCCACTGGCGGCCCGTCCATTCCCGCGATTGGCGCCACGGATTTTGCGTATCACGTTGCGAAACAATTCGACATCCCTGTCGTCAATCCACATCCTGCTTTGGTACCACTACGCTTTGATTCAAACACATGGCAATCGTTTGCTGCGCTATCTGGTTTGGCGTTGGAAGTGGATATCAAAATTGGCACAGAAACTGCGCTTGCTCAAGCTAGCAATTCCGGCAATAAAAAATCGCAACGACAACAAAATCAACAAATTCAATTTCGAGAAGATTTACTTTTTACCCATCGCGGCCTATCTGGCCCAGCGGTATTACAAATCTCCAGCTTCTGGGAAATGGGCAAAGCGCTGGAAATTGATTTATTACCTGAAATGGATGTCGCACAAGCGTTGATTCAAGGCAAAGGTCAACTCAAAAAAAATCTCGGCAATTTACTAGCGCAATGGCTGCCATCACGCCTGGCAGAAAACTGGCTCCTAAACAATGGCTATAGTTTGCAAGCCAACGCACGCATCGCCGATATGCCAGACAAACAGCTACAGGCACTCGGCCAGTCGCTCAATCAATGGCGCATCATGCCCAACGGTTCTGAAGGTTATCGCAAAGCAGAAGTCACGCGCGGCGGTATCGATACAAAGGCATTGTCACAACAAACCATGATGAGCAACAAAATACCTGGACTTTATTTTGTGGGCGAGGCAGTCGATGTCACCGGTTGGCTGGGAGGATACAACTTCCAATGGGCATGGGCTTCAGGCATGGCGGCTGGACTATCGATTTAAAAACGTAAAAACATCAAAAAACGTTAAAAAACATATTAAAAACACGTTTTTACACATTTTTACACACCAAAACCCTTCCATAATACAAAAAAACCTGCTAGAGTCTCGCTCTTTCCGTAAAACCAACGTATTCAACGTACTTTTAATTAATTCACATGACCACAATTCGTCTAAAAGAAAATGAGCCGTTCGAAGTTGCTATGCGTCGCTTCAAGCGCACTATTGAAAAAACCGGCCTTTTAACCGAGTTGCGTGCGCGCGAATTCTACGAAAAACCAACTGCTGAGCGTAAACGCAAATTAGCAGCTGCTGTAAAACGTCACTACAAGCGCATTCGCAGCCAACAGCTGCCAAAGAAATTATTCTAATTTCCAAGCAAACGCGCTGCAATTAAGATTGCAGCAAGCCAAAACCCGCTACGATCACACGCAGCGGGTTTTTTGTATTGGAATTTTAACCACGAAAAAATAACGAAAGAATCATCATGAGTTTAAAAGAACAAATCACCGAAGACATGAAAAACGCCATGCGCGCCAAAGACACCGGCAAGCTCGGCACCATACGCTTGCTCACCGCAGCGATGAAACAAAAAGAGGTGGATGAGCGAATCGAACTCACTGACGCACACATCCTCGCTATTCTTGAAAAAATGGTAAAGCAACGCAAAGATTCAATCAGTCAATTTGAAGCAGGACAACGCCAGGATTTAGCTGACATTGAAAAAGCAGAATTGGCTGTTCTTGCAACCTACTTGCCTACACCTTTATCAGAAGCAGAAATTAACGCTGCGATCACGGCTGCCATCGCAGAAATCAACGCCGCTGGCCCGCAAGACATGGGCAAAGTCATGGCGATATTGAAAGCAAAATTAGCTGGTAAAGCTGACATGACACAAGTATCCAGTCTGGTAAAGGCGGCTTTATCCAAGTAATCAATCGCACCAACTTAAACCATCATGATTCCGCAATCCTTCATCCAGGATTTACTCAACCGCATTGATATCGTTGATATCGTCGGGCAGTACGTTCAATTGAAGAAAGGCGGCGCCAATTTTATGGGCTTATGCCCATTTCATAACGAAAAATCACCCAGTTTTAGCGTCAGCCCGAGCAAGCAGTTTTATCATTGTTTTGGCTGCGGCGCGCATGGTACGGCGATTGGTTTTTTGATGGAATATTCAGGCCTAGGTTTTGTCGAAGCCGTACAGGAAATCGCGCAAAATAATGGCATAGTCGTACCAGAAAGCAACGACAAAATTCCACCTGCGCAACGAGCAGAAACACAAGCAAAAAGCCTGGCTTTATCGGATTGCATGACACAAGCCTGTGATTATTACCGCGCCCAATTGCGACGGGCACCAAATGCGATTTCCTATTTAAAAGCACGTGGCTTGTCTGGTGAAATCGCAGCTAAATTTGGCCTCGGTTATGCCATTGATGCGTGGGATGGCTTACGCGCCGTATTTGCGGATTATGACGACTACAAATTAGTGGAGGCCGGACTAGTCATCACTAAAGCCGAGCAAGACAATCCGCATCAAAAACGCTACGACCGCTTCCGTGATCGCATCATGTTTCCGATTCGGAATCAAAAAGGACAAGTCATCGGTTTCGGCGGGCGCGTGCTGGATAAAGGTGAACCGAAATATTTAAATTCACCAGAAACCCCCCTATTCCAAAAAGGCAATGAGTTATACGGCTTGTTTGAAGCACGCCTAGCCATACGCAATAGTGGCTATGTCTTAGTCACCGAAGGCTACATGGATGTGGTGGCATTGTCGCAATACGGTTTTCCACAAACAGTCGCCACCTTAGGCACCGCCTGCAGTGCGACGCATGTACAAAAATTGTTGCGCCAAACCGATTGCATTATCTTCAGTTTTGACGGCGACACTGCCGGTCGTCGCGCGGCACGACGCGCACTAGAAGCCAGCCTGCCCTTCATCTCTGACAACAAAATTATCAAATTCCTTTTTTTACCAGCAGAACACGATCCAGATAGCTATATTCGAAAATTCGGTGCACCCGCCTTTGAACAACAAATCAGGGATGCGATGCCCTTATCGCAATTTTTATTGAACGAAGCAATCGGCGACAACGATTTAACCACCTCAGAAGGACGTGCGCGCACACAATTTGATGCTAAACCCTTTTTGCAAGCAATGACGCCTTCAGCGTTGCGCCTACAAATTGTGCGTAACCTGGCGCAAACAACGCAAACAACGGCGAGTGAAATCGAAACCTTATGCGAGCTTAGCGCCCCCGTTGCACGCACACGTTTAGCCCCCGCACACAGCAAACGACAAGCTCCACCAGGCTTGGTGCGCCAAATCATGCGCTTATTAGTCGCACATCCAACATTGGCCTCAAGACTGGATCAATCCGCCCTAGTTGCCGCAGAGCAATTGGCACCCGCGCACGCAGACATGCTGGTATGTTTAGTTGAGGCAGGCAAAGAAATGGGAGCACATGCCAATTTTGCGACCCTAGCCGAGCACTTACGCACACAAGGACAAGAATTTGACGCCATCATCGCCGAAATCGCAGCTGACACAGAATCCAATCCAGAAACTGCGCAGCTAGAACTCGCGGACGCTATCAGAAAAACAAAAATGCAAGTCCTGACCGCGCAATTAGAGCAGCTTGTCAATAGCGGATTAAGCATGGAAGAAATGCGCACGCGTTATCGTGAGTTAATGCAACAACAAGAGGAATTACGTCGAGCATCCAACCCAGGCATAGGCACACGATAGATTTTAGGCGTTCAGACTGGAGGAAAATACCGGTATGCAGTATAATACTAGGTCGTATTGCCGAAACAAACACAGGCAAAAATCGAGTAATGATCTACTTCGATTTGATTACTTCTTTACACCCAGTCTGCTATTTGATTGCCGTTACCGCAAATAAAGCCAGACACCGTCTAATCGAAAGCATCCGTGACAACTAAGAAAACTGAATCTAAGACCGTTGCCAAGCAAACGAAAGCGGCGGCCAAAAGCGAAAAAACACAAGCCAAATCAGAAACTAGCGCACCAGTAGTCAACCAAACAACTGACGCAGCAGTTTTGGCGACCATCGACACATCCAATTATGTTCTGCCTCTAGTCAAAGTACCCGGCAGACGTGGTCGCAAACCAAAAGAATTTCAACCTGAAAACGACGAAGTCGCCGCATTGAATGCGGTTGAGCGCGCCGAACTGAAGGCGGTTGATAAAGCAAAAGCAAAAGATCGCAAAGCCAAAGAAAAAGCATTGCTGAAAGACGCGTTTTCTACCGACTCCGAAGCGACGGAAGAAGAGCTGGAACGCCGTCGCCAAAAGCTAAAGAACCTGATTAAGTTTGGTAAAGAGCGCGGCTTCTTGACTTACGCCGAGATCAACGATCACTTACCAGAAAATATTATCGACCCAGAAGCGATTGAAGGCATTATCACGACCTTCAATGACATGGGTATCGTCGTTTACGATCACGCACCTGATGCAGAAACATTACTGTTATCTGACAACGTCGCTACAGTCGCCAGCGATGAAGAAGCGGAAGCCGCAGCAGAAGCCGCGTTGTCCACTGTAGATTCCGACTTTGGTCGCACCACCGATCCTGTGCGTATGTATATGCGCGAAATGGGGTCAGTGGAACTACTGACACGCGAAGGTGAAATCGTCATCGCTAAACGAATCGAAGATGGCTTGAAAGACATGATCCAAGCCATTTCTGCATGCCCCACGACAATTGAAGAAATTCTTGCCACAAGCGCAAAAATCACAAACGACGAAGTGCGAATCGACGAAATTGTTGATGGCTTGGTTGATTTAAGTGCTCATGATGATGAGCCGATACTCAGCATCACCTCAGAAGACAATGAAGACGATGAAGAGGAAGAAGATGAGGAGGAAGAGGATGAAGACAGTAGTGCTTCTGGCGCCACCACCATTTCCGCAGAGCAGTTAGATCAACTCAAAGCTGGCGCACTTGAAAAATATGCCACAATTTCCGCCCAATTTGACAAGATGCGTCAAGCTCTTGATGAGAACGGCTATAACTCACCTGACTACGTGACAGCGCAAAGCGCGATTTCACAAGAATTGTTAGGCATACGCTTTACTGCAAAAGTTGTTGAAAAGCTTTGCGACACCTTACGCAGCCAGGTTGATCAAGTACGTCAAATAGAACGACAAATCCTTGACGTCGCTGTCAACAAATGTGGAATGCCACGTACGCATTTCATCAAAACGTTTCCTGGCAACGAAACCAATTTGAGTTGGGTTGATGGTGAAGCGAATGGCAATCATTCGTATAGTGCAGTTCTTGGGCGCAACATTCCTGCTATCAAACAACTGCAACAAAAACTGATTGATTTGCAAATACGAGTTGTATTGCCTTTACCAGATTTACGTAATATTTATCGCCAAATGGCAGCAGGCGAAATGAAAGCGCGCAAAGCCAAACGTGAAATGACAGAAGCAAACTTGCGCTTGGTTATTTCAATCGCGAAAAAATATACCAACCGTGGTTTGCAATTCTTGGATCTGATCCAAGAGGGTAATATCGGCCTGATGAAGGCCGTGGATAAGTTTGAATACCGCCGTGGCTATAAATTTTCAACTTACGCAACATGGTGGATACGCCAGGCTATCACACGCTCCATCGCAGATCAGGCGCGCACCATCCGGATTCCGGTTCATATGATCGAGACGATCAACAAAATGAACCGCATTTCCCGTCAAATTTTGCAAGAAACTGGTGCCGAGCCCGATCCTGCGACCTTGGCAATCAAAATGGAAATGCCAGAAGAAAAAATTCGCAAGATCATGAAAATTGCGAAAGAACCAATTTCCATGGAAACCCCCATCGGTGACGACGATGACTCTCATTTGGGTGACTTCATTGAGGACAACAACACCTTGGCGCCAGCTGACGCTGCATTGCATGCATCCATGCGTGGTGTAGTCAAAGATATCCTGGATTCCTTAACACCACGTGAAGCAAAAGTACTGCGCATGCGCTTCGGCATTGAAATGTCAACAGACCATACGCTGGAAGAAGTTGGCAAACAATTCGATGTAACACGCGAACGTATCCGTCAAATTGAAGCAAAAGCCTTACGCAAGTTGCGTCATCCTTCGCGTTCGGATAAACTTAAGAGTTTCCTGGAAGGTAATTAGTATTTTTAGTTATTTCCCAGAAATGGGCCTCTAGCTCATGCTTGGTTAGAGCAGCGGACTCATAATCCGTTGGTGCCGTGTTCGACTCACGGGAGGCCCACCAAATATCAAGGACTTAGGTGAAAATCTAGGTCCTTTTTTATTTCTCACCTGACGCACGCAAGTCACAGTACAAACTTAAGAAAGCCCTAGACAAAGAAAGCTTGACAACAAAAATCCTGGAATTAGACTTGCCAACATGCATACGAAATTCAGAACAGCTTTGTTATGGCTACTTTTTTTACTCCTACCTCTACAAGGGTTTGCAACATCAGCCATGTTGTTTTGTAAGTCAATGCATCATCCAGAAATAACCATGCAGACTAGCAATCCAAATGCATGTGATCATATTGAGCACCAACATATTCAACACGCTCAACACGCGTTGTCTGACACAAACTCCGACCACTCCCCGCATCATCAATCTCACAACGACACGACGAATTGCAGCGCATGTACTAGCTGCTGTGTGGGTACCGCACTCATTCTTTCGTTTGATCGTACTGTTTCTTCAGTTTCACCTGGCCCTCACTCTATTGCCTTCTTGACGATTCATTTTGTTGGCCACATACCAGCCGGTCCTGAACGACCTCCGCGCCAAACTCTCGTCTAATCAATTCAACTGAGCATTAACTGACCAAGCAGAGAATCACTCTTTGCTTCGCTGTATTTCGCTCACAATCTTTCTCACGCTTTACTGTGCACAACTTTACTAACGCACGGCGTGTTGCTATGACGACAAGGATGTTATGTGTTTTTTTGTCCACATTATGATCAATATGTGGCCGTTATTACGATCAAGAAGAACACATGTATCAAGCCATCACTCGTCGCTAAGCATACGCACACATCACCAATAAGGATGAATGATGCAAAGATATCGCACACCGCTTCACAAAATAACGTTAACCACGACAATCATGATATTGGCAGGATGCACCACCTTTTCTCAAGAAGGGGGATTTGATCATGTTCAATTACTCACAAAGGAACGGACGAATAAAGAAGCAAAATGGATCAAAACCTCAACAGATAATTTAACAGTTGAAAAAACCGTTTCTCAACTCCTCACCAAACCTCTTACTGTAGACGATGCTCTTACGATTGCACTCCTCAATAACAAGGGATTGCAAGCTAGCTATGCCAATTTAGGTATTGCTGAAGCTGATTTGGTACAAGCCGGGCGAATATCCAACCCAATGTTTTCATTTGGCCGCCAAAGTCATGGAAATGAAGCTGAATATGAACGTAAATTCACATTACCGATTCTCGATTTAGTCACAATGCCACTGCGAGTTCAAATAGAAAATCGTCGCTTTGAACAAACACAATTACGTGCTGCAGAAAAAACATTGCAAATTATGCATGAAACACGCCATGCCTATTTTTCTGCAATTGCAGCGCAGGAAAGTGTGAAATACATGGAACAAGTGAAAATAGCAGCGGAAGCTGGCGCAGAGCTAGCGCAACGCATGAAGAATGTGGGAAATTGGAACGCACTACAACAAGCACGCGAACAATCATTTTATGTTGATGCCACCACACAGCTTGCACGTGCAAAACAAACCCTGTTCACCGAGCGAGAGCGATTAACACGGTTATTAGGATTATCGGGATCGAATGCAGTATTGATGCTCCCGGATCGTCTGCCAAATCTACCAAAAACTCCAATAGAAATCCTGGATATAGAACGGCAAGCAATGCAGAACCGCTTGGATCTCATAATGGCCAAACGTGAATTATCTAATTTAGCGGACTCACTCGGCCTTTCTAAGGCAACCCGTTTCGTCAATGTGCTAGACATTGGTTATTTGCACAATACCAATGAGCAAGGGATATCAAAAACAGGGTACGAAATTGAATTCCAAATCCCGCTTTTTGATTGGGGCAATGCGCGTATCGCCAAAGCTGAGGCACTGTATATGCAGGCAAGCAACCGTACAGCGGAGTTAGCAATTAATGCCCGCTCCGAAGTACGAGAAGCCTACAACCATTACCGTATCGCATTCGATCTTGCCAAACATTATCAAGATGAAATTATTCCCTTGAAAAAGAAAATCTCTGATGAGCAATTATTAAATTACAACGGGATGTTAATCAGCGTATTTGAATTACTGGCAGATGCGCGCTCACAGATGATGAGTGTCAATGCCTCAATTGAGGCATTACGAGATTACTGGATTGCTGAGTCAGCAATGCAAATAAGCATCAATGGCAGTTCAATATCACGTTCTTTGGCCGGAGCCTCCAATATAAGCATCGCCACAGAACCTGCAACCCACTAAAAAGAAAGGATTAAACATGGTTTCTCGTAGAGATTTTTTTATGGGTGCTGGAATCGCAGCACTCGGCGCTAGTATGGTCAGCCGCGTTGGTGCCACCTCATTACCAGAGGCTCAAACAATGGCGCTAGCAGGAACACAAGCGCCATTATTCCCCCCTAATGGTCGTCCTTATCAACCCGTTGTCACGTTAAATGGCTGGACACTACCGTGGCGAATGAGAAATGGCGTAAAAGAATTTCATTTAGTCGCAGAACCAGTCGTACGCGAAATTGCGCCTGGAATGAAGGCCAACCTATGGGGCTACAATGGTCAGTCACCTGGCCCAACAATTGAAGTAGTCGAAGGAGATCGAGTACGTTTATTTGTCACAAACAAACTACCAGAACACACATCCATTCACTGGCACGGACAACACCTACCCAACGGAATGGATGGCGTTACCGGACTGACTCAACCAGGTATTCAGCCAGGAAAAACGTTTGTCTACGAATTCGTTGCCAAACGACCTGGTACGTTCATGTATCACCCACACGCAGATGAAATGGTGCAAATGGCGATGGGCATGATGGGGTTTTGGGTCACACATCCCAAAAATCCAGCGCTTCATAAGGTTGACCGCGATTTCGTATTCTTACTCAATGCCTACGACATTGATCCAGGAAGCTTCACCCCAAAAGTCAACACAATGCTCAATTTCAACTTGTGGACATTGAACAGCCGAGCCTTCCCTGGCATTGATCCAATAGTCTGTCGACAAGGTGACCGAGTACGCATTCGTTTTGGTAATTTAACCATGACGAATCACCCAATCCACTTACATGGACATGACTTTGAAGTAACGGGAACAGATGGTGGCTGGATACCGAAATCAGCACGCTGGCCCGAAGTCACAACCGATGTTGCGGTTGGCCAAATGCGCGCAATTGAATTTGATGCCAATAATGAAGGAGATTGGGCATTTCATTGCCACAAGTCTCATCACACAATGAATGCAATGGGGCATGATGTTCCAACAATGATTGGTGTCGATCATCGTGGAATTGCTGAAAAAATCAATCAACTGATACCAGACTACATGACCATGGGGGAACGTGGCGGATCAATGGGTGATATGAAAATGCCGCTGCCAAAAAACACATTGCCAATGATGACAGGACAAGGTCCATTCGGTGACATTGAAATGGGAGGAATGTTTACCACCGTCAAAATACGCAAAGAACTCGCCCGCAACGATTACAAAGATCCTGGCTGGTATAAGCATCCGGAAAATAGCGTCGCTTACGAGTGGACCGGCCCGACAGTACCCACAACTCGTGCACCGGCCACCTCGTCCCCATCGACCACAAATGATCCCGTACTAAAAGTCAGACGTGGTGACCATTCCCATCACTAATCAACAACATTCATCTGACACGACACTCCCACCCTACCGCCGCCCGAACATCATCAACTCTGCCAACAAATGCTTAGCCGGATGAAACACATCGATCAACCCAAGCGACCATCCCAACATGGTTTGCCTGGGATTGCAAACGCTGTCCCGTGCATGTTTATCAATAAAAACACGTGCCATGGTGTCGGTTAGGCGGCAGGTTAGGCTTCGGTCGGCGGTACGTTCTGCGTGGTATTGCTGCAGCGTGGCTGGAGTGGGGTGTTGTGCTAGTAGGCGGGCTAGTACGACGGCGTCGCGTAGGCCCAGGTTGAGGCCTTGGCCTGCTACGGGGTGCAGGGTTTGGGCGGCGTTGCCGATGGCGATGGTTCTGGTTGAGATGGCTGGGTTGGCGTTGAGTCCTAGTGCGTAGGTGTGGCGTTGGGTGGTGTGGGTGAAACGCCCTAATCGGGTGCCAAATGCTTGTTGCAATGCTTGCAAAAATTCTGCTTCTGACAATGCCAACAAGTGGGTGGCTGTGTCGGGGGTGACGCACCAGACTAGGGCGTAGCCCTTGTCTTGCGGCAATAGAGCGAGCGGGCCTTCGCTGGTGAAGCGTTCAAACGCGCGTTGAGAGATAGGTTTGCTGGTTTGTACGTGGGCGATGATGGCAGTTTGGTGGTAATCGCGTTGTAGTGGTCTTTTTGCTTGTTCAGAAAACACGCCGCCTTCGGCTTGCACCATGATGTTGGCGCGCAGCGTTTGGCCGTCTGCTAGTGTGAGTGTTACCTGATGCTCTTGCTCATCACTGGCGATTAATTTGGTGGGTCGCAAAATGGTGATGCCAGCAGCCATGGCAGCGGCGGAGAGCGATGCGATTAGCGCGCCGTAGCGTGTGACGTAGCCTAAAGCTGGGACCTTGTGTTCCTGGCAGTCAATCAAAGTGCGGCCAAAATAACCTTGTCGGGAGACGTGGATTTGCTCAATCGGCGTTGCTGTATTGGCGATCATGGGCCATGCCGCGACTTGTTCCAGGATTTGCCGGCTGCCATAAGATAAGGCGATGGAGCGCGGATCGTTGCTTGATTGCTCCAGTGTTTTGGCATCAATTAAGGCGATGTGTTCTGCGGCCACACCATGTTTGTGCAGCAACAGCGCGAGTGCCAAGCCGACTGGACCGGCACCGCAAATGGCGATGTCGAATTTGGATGGGGAGGCGGATGCGTTAGACATTATTTGTTGCGTACCATGGCTTCAATTTCCGCCACGCTGGTGGGGGCTGTCTGGCTAAGAACGTGATTGCCGTTGTCGGTAATCAAGACATCATCTTCTATGCGGATCCCGATATTCCAGAACTGCTCTGGCACTCCTTCAGCCGGGCGAACATAAACCCCTGGTTCCACCGTTAGTACCATGCCAGCTTGCAGATGGCGCCATGGTTTTTCTTGTCCTTCCGAGGCAGGATCAAGTGTTGCTTCACGATAAGTGCCGACATCATGCACATCCAAACCTAGCCAGTGGCCGGTGCCATGCATGTAAAACTGCTGGTAGGTTTTTTTGGCGATGACATCATCCAGCGTACCGACTGTGTTTTTGTTGAGCAAGCCGATATCCAGCATGCCTTGTGCCAGTACGCGCACGGCGGCGGCGTGGATTTCGCTATAGCGTTTGCCTGGTATGGCGGTGGCAATCGCCGCATGTTGGGCGGCTAGCACAAGTTCATACAGCGCTTTTTGCGGGCCAGAAAACCTACCGTTAACGGGATAAGTACGGGTGATGTCCGCCGCGTAGCTGTCCAACTCGCAACCCGCATCAATTAGGATCAAATCGCCATCTTTTAATTGAGCATTGTTAGCGTTGTAATGCAACACGCAAGCGTGCGCGCCGCTGGCAACAATGGGTGTGTAGGCGGGGAATTGCGCACCGTTTTTGCGGAATTCATGTAGCAATTCGGCTTCGATTTGATATTCATACATGCCAGGCTGAGTGAATCGCATGGCACGGTTATGCGCCTCGGCGGAAATGTCGGCTGCTCTTTGCATGAGCGCGATTTCATTCTCGTCTTTGAATAAGCGCATTTCATTCAAGATGGTGTAAACATCGTGCATTGCCGTGGGGGCGCTGATGCCAATGCGGGATTGCTGTCTGACCGCTTGCAGCCAACCTTGTATTTGCGCGTCCAGTTTGGTGCTATTGCCTAGCGGAGCAAATAAGGCCGGCGAATTGGCCAACAATTTCGCCATTTCGCTATTTAAGGCGTCGATCGAATAGGCAGCATCAAAACCAAACGTGGTACGTGCGGCTTCTGGCCCGTAGCGAAAACCATCCCAGATTTCGCGCTCTGGATTTTTGTCGCGGCAAAACAGTAAGGTTTGCGATTGAATAGTTGGACTATTATTTCCACCCGCTACTAAGACGATGACGGCGTCTGGTTCGGTAAAGCCAGACAAGTAGTAGAAATAACTATCGTGCCGATACGGGTAGTCAGCGTCACTGTTACGCGCCGCAGTCTCAGCGGTCGGAATGATGGCGACGCCGCCTCCTTTGGCTTGCATTTGTGAGATGAGATGCGCGCGGCGGGTTGCGTAAGGTGTCATGATAGTTTTCCTTGCCCTTTTGCTTGAAAGGGGAAATTGAGTTGTTCCAAGCGCTCGACGGTGCCCACGTCAGTCCACGCACCGCGATAAACTTCGCCGCCAATTCGGCCTTGAGTGGCGTATTCGCGAATCAAGGTCGCCAACTTGGCGGACGTGCCTGCCTTAACGGTATCAAACATTTCAGGCCGATACACACCGATGCCGGAAAAGGTAAAGCGCGGTTCGCCTTCATTACTGATGGCAAAACTGTGCAGGGCGAAATCGCCTTCGGGATGATGGGCGGGATTCTTAACCAAATACAGCCAAGCCAAATCACGTTGATCGAGTGGAATCGGATTGCCCCACATATCGTTGTCTTCCAACGCATGTTTGACTTGCTCAAAATCAAAATGCGGGCAGTAAATGTCAGCGGCAATCGCAACGAAAGGTTCGTCTCCTAACAAATGCCGCGCCTGCGCAATGCCACCCGCTGTTTCCAGCGCGACGGTTTCTTTCGAATAAGTAATGCTGGCACCAAACTGCGCACCATTTCCCAGCGTCGCTTCGATCATGTCACCAAGATGCGCGTGATTAATCACGATGTCAGTAATCCCAGCGCGCACCAAATTCAAAATATGCCAAACAATCAGCGGTCTACCGCGTACTTTTAATAAAGGTTTGGGGCAAGTGTCGGTCAGCGGACGCATCCGCTCGCCTCGGCCGGCGGCAAAGATGAAGGCTTTCATAGTTTTTTCTGTGATTAGAAGGTATAACCGACCTGCACTTTTTCCTGCTCACTCACTGGTGTGATGGCATCGAGTAGTTTCAGCAAAGGATTGAGGACTTTGTAGCGCATGGCAGTTTTGCGGACGTGATGCATGACGAGCGGCATGTCTTTCAAGTAAGCCTGTTTGCCGTCACGGTGGTACAAACGCGCAAAGATGCCGAGGACTTTGAGATGGCGTTGCATGCCCATGAATTCAAAATCGCGATAAAACGTATCGAACTCGGGATGTACTGGTAGGCCAGCTCGCTTAGCGCGTTCCCAATAGCGAATGACCCAATCCAGCACCAGCTCTTCTTCCCAGTGGATGTAGGCATCTTTTAGTAAGGAAACTAGGTCGTAAGTAATTGGCCCATACACGGCGTCCTGAAAATCGAGGATGCCGGGATTGCCAGCATCCAATACCATCAAGTTGCGCGCGTGATAGTCGCGGTGAACAAAAACGGGTGGTTGTGCCAGATTGTTGGCTAGCAAGGTGTCGAATACTTGATTCAATACCTCTGTTTGCGCTTCCGACAACGTTACGCCCAAATGTTGTTTGATATACCAGTCCGGGAATAACATCAATTCACGTTGCAGCAAGGCGCGATCGTATTCCGGCAACACATCAGGTTGGCTATGTACTTGCAACATAATCAAGGCGTCGATGGCGTCTAAATACAGTTGGGAGCATTGAGCGAGTAACGCGTTATTGTGATTATTTATTTCCTCGTTATGGATAGGCGTAGTAGGTTGGACCAGCTTGGTTAGCCGATTGAATTGTTCCAGATACGTCACCGCTCCCAAGTCGGATAACAACAAAAACCCGTTTTCCACATCTTGCGCAAGAATCTGCGGCACCGACAAATTGCTGGCGCTAAACAGCTTGGCAATCGCAATAAATGGCCGCACGTCTTCCTTTAGCGGTGGCGCATCCATGACGATATAGCTTTGGCCATTTGCTGCATCCAAGCGGAAATAACGGCGAAAACTAGCATCGGAAGACGCTGGCCTGATCGTGCTGATTTGTAATGTTGGAATCTGCGGTGTGGTAGATTGCAAAGTGGACAACCACTCGGTGAGTTGTGTTAAACGCGGATCGGAAGTGGTATTGCAGGATTCGCTAGTGTGAGTATTGGCAGGCAACATGAAAAATAATGAGCGGTTATAGGTTAATTAGCGTGAGTAGTGCGAATAGGGGGAGTCAATGAAGTTATGTCACTGCCATTTTAAATGCTGATCAGTTTGGATTGTCGGCAAAAACCAAAAGAAATCAATGCATGGCAAACACATCACTGAAAACGACGCGATTCGCAATAACAAAACTATTGGTTAACGATTCAATGCAAATACCTTTATTCAAATTTTGGTGAAAATTCAGTGGGAATGAAATGCCCGCAGTTCCCTCTAATTCATGAAAGCAATGCGAGGCTAACAAATACAACAAGGTATTCGCTTGATTGATCTCACCATGGTAATAACCCAACACTTTCTTTTTCGCCATCGTGCCTAACAACACGGCCAATCTAGGCAAAACAGTCCGTTTGGGATGACGTTCGCATACCTAAACTGATTGATATCAAAACTGTTATCTCGAATTGCTTGTTGCAAATACGCTGGCAACGTAGCGAAGAGATTGTGCGCAGGGGATAAATTTTCTCCTGTAGCAAGAAGAGTTGGATAACCATCGTGAAGTTGCGCAAAATCATAAATCTTGATGTTTGTGACGCATTGTTTGTAGAAAACACCGCTTTCAGGATGCATCCACCCGATAAAGTCATCTTGATCTTGGCGAGATCTCAAAGGATACAAAATGAGCTGTTGGTGATGGATTTGGATGGCATATTCAACATTATCCTCACAAACTGACGCAATACCATATTCGGTTGCATCAGGAAAATGGGGTGGCAACAACGTTTTGATTTCACTACCCAAATAAGCTTTGGCACCAAATAAGTTGGGTAAATCTTCTTTTGGAATGCCGAGTTTGGTAGCGGACAAATCTAAAGAAAATTTTTTCTCACGTAGCGCTTCTATTTTTTCAGCAACAGAAAGGGTAGAGCCTGAAACGAGGTGAATGATTGTTTGTGTATCCAGCAACGCTAGCAACTGAGGGATGGTTTTTAATATTGCGTTGAGTACATCTGGATCAGTGCCAAATTGGCCATTTTGAATTGCCTTTGCAATCACTCGTTGCGCGTATGTATCGGTAAAGATAGGCAGATATTGAGCCAGTGCCTGAAGCACGCCAGAATCAACGCCAAATTTGCCATCTTCAATGGCCCATGCAATCGCTCGTTGCGCCTCTGAATCGGTAAAGAGCCCTAGGTGGTAAGCCAGTGTCCGAAGCACAGCAGAATCACTGCCAAAGTGGCACTCATAAATTGCCCATGCAATCGTTCGTTGCGCTTCTGAATCAGTAAAGATAGACAAATGTTCAGCAATTGTCAGAAGCACGGCTGTATCAGTACCAAATTTTCGACAATAAATTGCCCCTGCAATCTTTTGTTGCGCTGCTGGATCGCTAAAGCTCGCCAGATGTTGCGCAATTGCCAGAAGCATGTCTGGATCGATTTTCTGCCTCTCATGCAAGGCCTCTACTATCATGACTTGCACTGCGGAATCATTAAAAAATGCCGCACGCTCTTCGTCCGAAGCCAACAGCGTTTCAAATTGCTGTCTTTCAGTCTGATTGTCATTTTCGTAGAGAATAGCTTCAGCTAATTGCGCATGATCAAGTACCTCTCCTTGCCGAAAATACGCATCACAGACATTCCAAATCGCCATTGCAGTGCCAAACATGCGATTTGCAATTGTTTCAAATGCCGGGCTCTCTTGCTTTTCTTGTGGTCGGTCGCTAGAGATAGATTCCATTGTGGGTGTCGTTGTTTGCACAACATCAACACTTTCCTCCGGCAATCGCAATTGGGTATTCAATACGCGCAATGCTACTTGTTGCTCAGCGCAGAAGAAACGCAACACGAATCCTATCTCAGCACATCGCTCGGGTGAGGGATGGATAATCACCCTCGTTCTGCTTCTGATCAAATCGATTTGATCATCTTGCGTTAGGCAAACAGCGCAATCCTTTAATCGATCCACAATCCTTTGATCCGTCAGCGTTCCATCCAACACCCCTTTGACTAATTTGCGCTGTACGGCGGGATTTAGCGCCGCCATTAGCAATAACAAAACTATTAGTTAACGATTCAATGCAAACACCTTGACCCAAATGTGAGTGAAAATTTTCTGGGAACACAATGCCAGGCTTGCCTTGTAATTGATGGAAGCAATGCGAGGCTAACAAGTACAGCAAAGTATTCGCTTGATTGATCTCACCATGGTAATAACCCAACACTTTCTTTTTCGCCATCGTGCCTAACAACACGGCCAATCTAGGCAAAACAGTCCGTTTG
>JAGKXB010000013.1 GCA_021151485.1 Oxalobacteraceae bacterium
GGTTTAATGTTAACTAATACGCGTTGCAAAAATACGCAAAATAGCAAATATATTGAAAAGAAAAAAGTGATAAGAAACAAACAAAACATATTTTGTGAAGGAGACTCACCATGCTTTGTTTAACATCTGCAAACGCCTTTAGTCATTATATACGCCCTCTATCTAGATCAATCACAACAAATTTAACCCCAACAAGTATGGGGTTTCGCGTGCTGGCTGATGCTACGCCAAGAAGTTCGCTTCTATTGCCATGCAATCCGATTCTCATTCTGGAGAAAATTGGGGCGCGAGCAGAAAAAGACCACTACGTTGTATTGGGATATTCTGGTCAAGATGAACAAATGGCAAAAAAAATTATGGAAAATGGCGCACCGTTCCAGCGAATTTTTGTCCACTCTGATCAAGAATATTGTCGAAGATTTACTGAGAGGTTCTCGGGCCGTATTTTTACGCTCGGAGCCAAATTGGCAACCTTCACGGAAATTGTAAATCGCCTGGGGATTGCGAGTTATTCCTCCCATGAGCTTTTATACAATCCAGAAAAACTAAATGAAGTCTTAATGCATCCAGATTTGTACAAATATGAGGAAGGACATCTACCGAATGATATTTCTTTCTACTCACCATTAAGAGAGTTAATGTCCAGAGAATTAAGCATACTAGATGCAAAAACTCCAGACAAACAAGAAAACAATGCTCTGGATGAGGCTCTTGCAGCGCATCATGATGCAAGTGTTGCACTAGCAGCATGTTATCAAGGCCCTTCTTTGAGTAGCTCGCCTTACAATCCTGTTGACTATCTTTGATACACATCACACTGACTGGACTAATACAGTTTAAGCAGCTTTCCTGATGCGATCAATACGGTATCCCCCCCAGGTACAGAGCGTTGCATCGTGCACATGGTGCACACGTCGTTAAAGTACGTGGCGGGGAAAGATTACAAAGAGGTGACCACCGATTTAAAAGCGATTTATCAGTCTGCCACGAGAGAAAATGCGCTGGCCGCATTTTCCCAAAAACGGGATGCTCAGTACCCCGCTATCAACCGCGCGTGACGAGCAAATTGGGCACAATTTAACCCCTTTTTTGCTTATCCTGCAGAGATTCGTATTTAAAGAGCGATTCAAACCGTATGTCTAAGGCGGCACTTACACAAATTAATTTACAGGCTCTAAAGCACCAGGAGACGACAGATTTGGAGCGATCTGACCAACTCAAATAAAACTGCCGCATCTGTTCCAAATTTCGTGATGTGTACAAATCACAGCGCCTGCTGAGCCGTGTGTTTCACCCTCAAAATCTCTACCGTGTGCGCCTCGTCCAGCACCCGATAAAAAATGATGTAATTCCGATGCACAACCAGCTCGCGCAGAAAGGTCGGCAGACCCGGCCTTCCGGTGCGACCAAGCTTCGGATGCTGCACAAGCAGCAACACTTTCGCGCACAGCTCCTGGCCGAATTCCTCGGCTCTGATCGGATTATCCTGAGCGATATAGTCAACGATGTTGTCTAAGTCGGCCTCGGCAATCGGTCGCCAGACGATGCGATAAGGAATCTTTGGCTTCGTCATAATTCAGTTGGCCTGCCGATTTTTCATGCTCACTTCGCTCCTGCAGCTTTGTAGCGCGCAATGCGGGCCTCCATACGAGCCATCACTTCATCATGCGGTACGCTCGGTCGTGGATCGTCGATGGCATCCTGAATCTCGGCGACCAACCGCTGGTTATAGGCGGCAGCTTCATGTGCTCCGCGCATGGCCTCTGCGCGACTCTGCCGACTGCGGGTCATGTCCTTTTGGTCGGGATTCCAATTGGTGACATCAAGCTGCGCAATAGCAATACCCACATCACGCAAGACAATCAGCGCGGAAGTAGGATTACCAAAGCGGCGTGGCTCTGTGGTGCGAGCCTTCACCAAAAAAGCGTCTTGGCCGCTGCGAGTGGCGATTTCGACGAAAAAGCCGCCGCCCTGCCCTTTCAAGGTGACACCCGTCACGCCACCAGCACTGGCCGTGGCGCGTAGCTGCTCTAAAGTCATGCTCTGCATGGTGAGCTCCTTTATCAATCAAGGTTATTTTGAGGCCTTTATTGTGCATGATTGATAGAACTCTTGCAATCGTTGTGCTGTCGATCGTTGGTCAATTGTGGTAACTCAAAATACTCTAACCAATTTAGAGATTTCATCGGAATTTAGTCACCTTATTGAATTACACGGTAACCGACCATCTAACTCGACAATGGATGCTCAAGAATATACTGACGCAAAGCCAAATCCATACGAGTCTGCCAACCCGCCCCAGTCGCACGGAATTTCGTCACCACATCATGCGACAAACGAATGGTAATGCGCTCTTTCGTCACTTCAGCCTTGGGCCGACCAATACGAACCAACGGCTTTACCTTTTCCCACTCCTGATCGGATAAAGAATAAGCATCTGGATCAGCATCAATCCCAACCTGAATATCGGCATCTTCTTTTGTAGTCGGAATAATCGTTCCGGGTTTAAGTTTTGGCATAGCGGTTTACCTCTCGCTGGTTTGCTTTACGCAAGCTAATAATTCGACACTCTTCGCCACGATTAACAAACACTATGTTGAATAAGCGATCGTTGATATAACCCAAACCAATCATACGCATTTCACCATAGTCATTCCTTTGATCAGGCCAGATTACAGCGTCACCCCATTCAAATCCCATTGCATCAGCTAATGACACGCCGTGCTTGGCGATATTGATGACATTTTTTGCTGAATCAAATGTAATTTTCGTCATAATTATTGTATGCACATTAAGTCGATGCGTCAAGAAGTTCATGGCTGCGTGTACCACCAGTTCGCAATCAGACCAAGCACGTGCTAACGAAATTAATGCTCTTTGGAAAAGAATAAAAACTGGTGCAATGCGCTTCGCTTATTGACACCTTACAGTGATGATGACGTTTGGAGCTTGATAAAGAATAAGGGCAGGTTATAAACCTGCCCCAGAAAGATTAATGATTGACCGCTACTGCCGCTAGCAAATGTAAATTGATACAGAGGGGCGCAACGTTTCCGCTTGCCAATCTTTGGCGAACTAGATTACCCAATTCGTCACGCACTGCGTGACGAATTGTTTGCCCATCAGATTTAACATGCTTAACACTTACAGCACTTACTGCATGTTGTTTTGTTAAAAGTTCAGGGTAGGCCAGATAAAACAAACGCATGTACTTTAATGCGGACTCTGCAAAACCATTGCCATACTTTTCCCGTCAGCAGCAGTTGTTCGGAAAAACCGAACAACTGACTATTCTTGCAGCTCCCCATCCTGAAAAACACGCCTGATTGCTCGCTGATGGTGCCCTTAGCTTTACCAAACAAACCACCCGGACAAGATTGCTTTCCTTCGCTCTTGGCAGAAAAATATGACTCAGCACAACAGAGAACCTGTCATCGGCAATGGATCGCATCAATCGAACTGATAAGACTTATTGGTAATATTGTTATCTTTAATCCAAGTTTTTAGATGTGTTTCATAGTGGATGCCATCTTCTAAAGTTAAAACAGTGTCATCATATTTTGGGGCCAAAATTTTAAGTAATTTGAGGACACTATTTCGTACTTCCTCAACATCCCGCACCGCTTTCCAACTCTCAAAGGGTTTATCCTTTTTGGGAAGCTCCATTCCGTGATGTTGTTCGAAGTTTGGACATGAGCATCGATAAATAACCGAAATACCTGTGGATCGCGTTGCAGATATTGCATTAGCAATATTTTTGTTGATTGAGTAGGCCGGGCTCGTTTTATCGCCTTCTTTTGTTTTTGGGGAATCTATGTCATGCAAAACAGAAAATCCAATCTTGAAGTGCGCCAACATTTTCACCAAGATGGCTATGCTGGCTTTGCCCCTCGCCCTCACAATCAACGGTCGCTGGTCAATTGGATAATTCGCCTCATCAAGCCGCATTGCCTCATGAAAGGCGGCAAATTCAGTATCCCCTTCAACGATGATTACGTGACCACCAAAAAACATTTCGGCAACATTTGAATCAAAAAGCATTAACGCCTTGAGACTTTCGACCTCCTCACCATCAAATCTGATTTTCTCAGATCGATACACATTTGGTGGACGATGAGCCTCAAGTCGATGAAGACGAACGATGGTGGTGTGATCTTTGAGTGGGTCAATAAACGCTGGGTGGTGCGTGCTTAGCATGACTTGCCAGCCTGATTCGGCAGCCAAAGCATAGAGATGTTCCTTTGCGGCACGCACTGCAGACGGGTGTAATGCTGTTTCTGGCTCATCAATTAACAGCATGTAACCGGGAAGGAAGCTATCCTCTTCCTTATCCTCATTAGTGCCAACATCTTCTATGTTCTTGAGTTTATCTTTGAGGTTTGCAATCTTCGTTTCGTCAGGCTTGCTCTTTTTAGCCTTTGCTTCGAGTTTAGCTAGATCTAACTTGTCTTTCTCAATTCCTTTTTGAATATCCGAAAGGCGATTCAACTTTGACCTGACTTGAAGCATTGACCAAAACAGGGCGCGTTGCGAACCTGTTCCCTGTTGATCCCAGCGGGCTTGACCATCTTTTTCAGCAATATCAACTCTCGAACCGCTACTAAGGCTTTTTTGTGGGTCAAAGCCTATGTCACCAAGAGATACGGTAAGGCGGATTTCTGCCGAGTTAAAAACCTGCTGATACGATGAATTGACTTGTGATTGGATTTTTTCAAGTTCTTCTTTGAAATCAGCCACTGGTTTTTCTGCTTCCGCTTGAAGCTCAGAAATTTTCTTGCTCAATGCAGATTCCTTATCCTCCATTAGAGCCTTGTATCTGCGTGTCACTGGTTCTAATACGAGCGTCAGTAGTTTTTTGTGCTCTTCTTGCGGGTCATCTAGCGACCCAATACGGAATGGCTGAGGCAAACGGCTATTGAAGACAGTATCAAGACCTGATGCTTTACCATCTTCTGCATACTCATTGGTCTCTGGGTCCCACGTTGTTCGGGTTGGTTTTCCCCCATTGATCGGCCACTCCCATTTGGACCGAACCAGCAGCAAACCATCTAATTCTTCTTTCCACTTCTCATCAACATTTGCCGCAGCCTTGGGGATATGAACCCAAAGCTCTACGGAAGCTGGATTGCCATTCGAGTTCCGATTGAAGTCCTCAATTTTTAATTCGGCGTGCTTTACCGCCAATTCATAGGCACGCAGAACAGTAGTTTTACCAGCATTGTTAGCACCGACAAGACAGACAATTTCGTCTAGCTCTATCGTTAATCCATCATTTCCGATACAGCCAATATTTTTTACGTGCATACGCACAAGATGTGATCGCTCAGCCATTTTTCTGTCCATATTTCAGATGCTATTTGACTTGTTTTCCAAGACCGCCAACTCCAACCCCTCAATCTCCTGCAACGATTTCCCCGCAATACCCTGCAAATCACCATACATCCCAACCGTAGCGCCCATCACGCGCTCGATTTGTTCCTCGCGTTTCGCCCACTGTTTCATGATGGCTTTGCGCTCCTTATCCAAGTCTTCCTGCATGGTGGAAAAGGCTTCGACAATTGCTTCCACTCGTTGCCGGAACCGTGGGCCGGTTAGGTATTGGTAGATCATTTCTGTCTTGGTTTGCTGGCCCTCGGAAGCTTGTCGTGCCATGCCGACTTGAAGCAGGGTGTGGCGCAAGATGGTTGCGACGGGGAGTGCTGCGCGGGGGCTGGTTACCCAGACGCCGTCAATGACATCGAAGGTTTCGGTGCCTTTGGGCAATGTTTGGCTGACTAGCACGGATACTTCTGCTTTGGCAGTGCGCTGGTCTTCGCGCAATTTGACTAGCCAGCCATCGCTCCAGTTTTTGGTGCGTTTGGATTCCCAAAGGATGGCACCACTTGCTTGTCCACTTTGGCTGACAACGCGTTGCAATACGTCGCCGCCAAATTCACCTTTTGGAACGGGTTCGATGGAATCAAATGGGAACTTAGCGCGCAATAAGGTTTCCAGCTCAAGCTCTTGTACTTCGCCTTGTAGCTGCTGGGAGCCTTGCTCGGCTTTTTGTTTCAGTTCTTCAATTTTTTGCTGCATAGAGGCAATGGTTTGATCTTTTTCCATCACCCTCAGCTTCAGACCTTCTTCAGCCTCACGCTTGGCTTGAGTGCGTACTTCTGACAAACCATCCTGTACCCGCTTTTCAACCGTCAGTTCCAGCTCTCGTTTGGCATCATCCAGTTCGCGCTGCTTTTTGATGAGTTCTGCTTGTGCCTTTTGAGCTTCGGCCAACTTTTCGTCGCGAATTTTAAGCACCTCTTGCAACTCGGCCAGCTCACGTGCTTTGCCTTCTAGTTCCACCGCTGCGGCTTGCTTTGCGCGTCGTGATTCTTCTTCGATGACTCGGGCTCGCTCTGTTTTCAGTTGCGCATTGACCTGCTCAGCAACTTGATCCTCCAGCGTGCGCTTGGCTTCTGCAATCTGCTTTTCCTTGTCCCGAACGCCTTGTTCGCGTTGAGCAATTTCTGTATCTTTCTGCGAAAGCTGTTTTTCAAATTGCTGACGCGTAGCGGCAATCAATGGGGCAGCAAGTGACTCAGTCAGCCGGATTTCTGTTTTGCAACTTGGGCAACTAATGGTTGGCTCTGTCATGGCTTGTCCTTCTTTGATTTTTTCGCTAGTTAGCTAGTTATACAAAACAAAAAGACGCCAGATAACTGACGTCTTTTTGTTTATTAATCAGGCTTGATAAACCTTAATTCAACCTTAATTACTCAACCGCCTTAACCATATCCTCAATCACTTTCTTCGCATCCCCAAACACCATCATGGTTTTATCCATGTAGAACAGTTCGTTATCCAAACCAGCATAGCCTGCTGCCATCGAGCGTTTGTTGACGATGATGGTTTTGGCTTTGTAGGCTTCCAAGATAGGCATCCCAGCAATCGAGGATTTTGGATCTTTGGCGGCGGGGTTGACCACGTCGTTTGCACCTAGGACCAGTACCACGTCGGCTTGGCTGAATTCGCTGTTGATGTCTTCCATTTCGAAAACTTGGTCGTAGGGGACTTCGGCTTCGGCTAATAACACGTTCATGTGTCCTGGCATACGGCCAGCGACTGGGTGAATTGCGTATTTGACGGTGACGCCTTTGTGGGTGAGTTTTTCTGTTAACTCTTTCAAAGCATGCTGCGCACGTGCCACGGCCAAGCCGTAACCTGGGACGATGATGACGGTTTCGGCATTGCCCATCAGGAATGAGGCGTCGTCGGCTGAGCCGGATTTGACGTTACGTGCAACCTGGCCACCTGCAGCACCACCAGCGCTGGCATCGCCGCCAAAGCCGCCCAACAAGACGTTGAAGAAAGAGCGGTTCATCGCCTTACACATGATGTAAGACAAAATCGCACCGGATGAGCCGACCAACGATCCGGCAATGATCAACATCGCGTTGTTGAGGGAGAAACCAATCCCTGCAGCTGCCCAACCGGAATAGCTGTTCAACATCGACACCACTACCGGCATATCGGCACCGCCGATAGGAATAATGATCAACACGCCCAGGATGAAAGCCAACGCAGCCATGATCAGGAATGGCGTCCATGCGGATTCAACATTGGAATCAAAGCAGAACACCAAACCAAAACCCACCATGGCGATCGCCAATACCAAATTCAAGGCATGTTGTCCTTTGAAACTGACAGGCGCGCCTTGGAATAAGCGGAATTTGTATTTGCCGGACAATTTGCCGAAAGCGATCACGGAGCCAGAGAAAGTCACAGCACCGACAAAGGTTCCGATAAACAATTCCAAACGATTACCAAATGGAATTGCTACGTTATGCGCGGCAATATTGAATGCCCAAGGTTCGGACACAGCAGCCAAGGCGATACACACCGCAGCCAATCCGATCAGGGAATGCATCGCTGCAACCAGCTCAGGCATCTTGGTCATTTCAACCCGTTTCGCCAAGGTGGCACCGATACCGCCGCCGACGACCAGGCCCGACATCAACAAACCGAAACCTAAGCCACCGGAAGCAACTTGCGATTTCAATTTAATGATCAAGACGATAGTGGTGATCATGGCAATCGCCATACCTGTCATCCCAAACGCATTGCCTTTTCTGGCGCTGCTTGGATGCGATAAACCTTTAAGGGCTTGAATGAAGCAAACGGACGCAATCAGATAAAACAGCGTCACCAGATTCATGCTAACGAAATCCATATTCATGATTGCGCTCCTGCTTGATGATCTTTGGCTGATGCTGCATTTGCTGCATTTGCCGCATTTGCTTTAGGTGTTTTTTTCTTGAACATTTCCAACATTCTTTGTGTCACTAAAAAGCCACCAAATACATTGACTGCTGCCAAGGCAACTGCCAAGGTTCCCATGACTTGGCCCAAGAGACCCTCAGTCAAACCCGCTGCCAACATGGCGCCAACGATGATAATGGCTGAAACCGCATTCGTTACCGCCATCAATGGCGTATGCAATGCAGGCGTTACCGTCCAGACAACGTGGTAACCGACATAAATCGCCAGCACGAAAATGATGAGGTTGATGATAGTGTGGCTGACTTCCATAATGCCCCTTTAATGATTAATGTATTAATTCTTAAATAATTTTTGCGTTTGATTATTTCTTAAGTCCAACGATGTGATTGTTTGCATCGACAAAAGCAATTTTAGGCTTGAACGTTGCACTCTCTTCATCCGACATCGGTGCGTAAGTACAAATAATCAATAGATCACCCAATTGCGCCAAACGGGCAGCCGCGCCATTTAAGGAAATCTCACCGCTGCCACGCTTACCTGGAATAGCGTAAGTAGAGAAACGCTCGCCATTGTTGATGTTATAAAGCTCAATCTTTTCATTGACGCGAATATCGACAGCCTCCAACAAATCCTCATCAATTCCACATGAACCCTCGTAATCGAGGACACATTCGGTGACGGTCACACGATGAAGCTTGGCGCGCAGCATAATGCGTTGCATAGTCACTCCTATTTACGCAACACTTCGCCGCCGCTGCATAACAACGTTGCGGCGACAATTTCGTCGGCACGATCAATCGCCAATGCGGCGTCCTTATTTACGATCAGCTTCAAGAAGTCCAGCACGTTACGTGCATACAAAGCCGATGCATCCGCCGCTACCAAGGTCGCCAAGTTGGGTTCACCAACGATATGCACGCCATGTTTGGTCACGGTTTTGCCTAATTCTGACAATGGGCAATTACCACCTTGCTCCACCGCCAAATCGACAATAACGGAACCGGGTTTCATGGCTTTGACGGTTTCTTCGGAAATCAGCGTCGGCGCTTTGCGACCAGGAATCAACGCCGTGGTGATGATGATGTCAGCCAATTTGGCGCGCTCATGCACCAGCTCTGCTTGACGACGCATCCAGTCCGCTGGCATAGGACGAGCATAACCGCCTACACCTTGCGCGATTTCTTTTTCTTCATCAGTCAAGAAAGGCACATCGATAAATTTCGCGCCTAATGATTCAACCTGTTCCTTGACTGGCGGACGTACGTCGGAGGCTTCAATCACAGCGCCTAAGCGCTTCGCTGTTGCAATCGCTTGCAAACCTGCCACGCCCACACCCATGATCAACACGCGTGCGGCTTTCACCGTACCGGCTGCCGTCATCAACATCGGCATAAAACGCTGATAGGTATTCGCTGCCACCATCACCGCTTTGTAGCCAGCGATATTCGCCTGCGATGACAACACGTCCATGCTTTGCGCACGTGTGATGCGTGGCACGGCTTCCAGCGCAAAAGCGGACAATCCGTGCGCGGCCATAGCAGCGATGTTGTCGCTATCAAAAGGATTCAGCATACCGATTACGACCGTACCGCTAGCCATCAGTTCGCGTTCTTGCGCAGAAGGCGCACGCACTTTGAGTACCAATTCGCAGCCATACGCATCAGCGGCAGAACCAATTTGCGCGCCGGCTGTCGCATACGCTTCATCCGTAATACTGGATTGCAAACCAGCGCCGGATTGCACGACAACTTGGTGCTTGGCACTGACGAGTTTTTTAATTGTTTCCGGGGTCGCAGCAACACGGGTTTCGCCCGGCCGCGTCTCGGCAGGAACGCCGATTCTCATGTATGCCTCCAATTTTTGGGAATTTGCTACAGAATCAAAACAAGATCACAAGATCAAAACGAAAAATAGTTGTTTTGAAAACACAAAGACCGCGAGTATAGCAAAAAAACACCCTATCTTTGCTGGCACACTCGCTACGAGAAGAAGTGAAGATCAAAACAAGCATTGTAAAATAGCGCCCACTTTCGAGGAGAATCATGACTGCCATCTGGAAACCCGCTGTCACTGTCGCCGCTGTCGTTGAACAAGATGGCCTTTTTTTATTGGTTGAGGAAGAAACCAGCGAAGGTTTGCGCCTTAATCAACCAGCCGGACATTTGGAAGCGAACGAATCTCTACAACAAGCGGTAATACGCGAAACCCTGGAAGAAACGGCCTACGATTTTTCTCCCAACGCACTACTCGGCATGTATATGTCACGCCAGATTTCATCCCGCACTGGAGAAGAATCAACCTATCTGCGCTTTGCTTTTACTGGCCAACTTGGCCAACTACACGATCAAGCGTTGGATCACGGGATTGTGCGCACTTTGTGGCTATCACATCAACAAATCATCGATTGCCAAGATAAACACCGCAGCCCATTAGTACTGGCTTGCGTCAATGATTACGTATCGGGCAAACGCGCACCACTGTCGCTGCTGTACACCCATCCGGCAGTGTTTGGCATCAATGAAAATAATGGAATCAATAATGCGTAAAAAGAAAGTCGTAATCGGCATGTCGGGCGGCGTGGATTCTTCCGTCGCAGCTTGGTTGCTTAAAGAGCAAGGCTATGAAGTCATCGGGTTGTTCATGAAAAATTGGGAAGACGATGATGATTCAGAATACTGTTCATCCAGACAAGACTGGATTGATGCTGCCAGCGTCGCCGACGTACTCGACATCGACATTGAAGCCGTCAACTTTGCCGCCGAATACAAAGACCGCGTTTTCGCCGAATTTTTGCGCGAATATCAAGCCGGTCGTACGCCTAATCCTGACGTCTTGTGCAATGCCGAAATCAAATTCAAGGCATTCCTTGATCACGCCATGACGCTAGGTGCAGATTTGATTGCAACTGGGCACTATGCGCGCGTGCGCGAAAACGATGGCCAGCTCCAGTTACTAAAAGCCATGGATGCCAGCAAAGATCAAAGTTATTTTTTGCATCGATTAAACCAGGCGCAATTATCGAAAACGCTATTTCCATTAGGTGAAATTGAAAAAACCACCGTACGCAAAATAGCGGAACAATTGCATTTATCGAATGCACAGAAGAAGGATTCAACCGGTATTTGCTTTATCGGCGAACGCCCTTTCCGTGAGTTTTTGCAAGGCTATCTATCGCATCAACCCGGCCCCATCAAAACTGTAGACGACAAGGTGGTGGGAGAACATATCGGTTTGAGTTTCTACACCCTGGGGCAACGCAAAGGCATCGGCATAGGCGGCATCCAAGCCTACCAAAACGCAGATGGCAACAGCCAGGCGTGGTATGTGGCGCGCAAAGACTTGGTCAACAATACGCTGTACATCGTGCAAGGGCATGATCATCCTTGGCTGCTATCCAATTCCTTGCAAGCAAATCAGCTGAGTTGGATTGCAGGAGTCGCACCATCGAAGGTGGAATTGTCAGCCAAAACACGCTATCGACAAACCGATGTTGCTTGTACTCACCAAACGCTTGATGATGACCAATCTGAGTTAATTTTCTCAACACCACAATGGGCGGTCACGCCGGGGCAATCGGCGGTGCTTTACGATGGGGATGTGTGTTTGGGTGGCGGGATTATTTACACGACTGGCGATGCGAATACCAACCACGCATCATTAATCCCGTCGTTCCCGCGGGGGTAGGCGGGAACGACGAGGTTGGAGATTACGATTCGGAACTAACTTTCGGCTTCGCTTCTTCACGACGGTTGTACCCTACCACCATATCAAAACGAAATAGACGACATTCCAAAGCGCCATTAAAAAATGGCGTTTTGCGCGCCTCTTTCAAACGCAACAAACGCGGCAAACCCAAGTCTGCACTAAACAAAAACACGGACCAATTCGCAAAACGTTGCTTGAGCGTGGTACCAAATGCGCCATAAAACAGGCGCGGCATTTCATCTTCTTCCACCGCGCTATCACCACGCACACCGATCCGTTCACCATACGGTGGATTGGTCAACATGATGCCCGGCACATCACTAGGTGGTTTGATTTCCTGTGCTTCAATTTGCTTCAATGGCACCTCAAATGTGATACCTGCCCGCTGCAAATTGTGGCGTGACATGCTGACCATGTCGCCGGAAATATCGCTACCAAAAATAGTGGGCTGCGTAGGAAGCGTAGCTGGTAATTTAACGCTGCTAGTTTTCATTGCCTGCCACTCTGCAGATTGAAAGTTTTTAAACTTTTCAAACGCAAAATTACGCTTGGAACCAGCAGGAATCCCCGCCAGCATTTGCGCCGCTTCCGCCAAAATCGTGCCCGAACCGCACATAGGGTCAAACAACACCATGCCAGGTTTCCAACCAGACACGCGCAACAAACCTGCGGCTAGATTTTCACGCAACGGCGCATCGCCGGTTTCCTCACGCCAGCCGCGCTTGAACAATGCTTCACCTGAAGTATCTAGATACAACGTAAAGTGATGCGCATCCAAAAAGCCGACAATCCGCATATCAGGCGCTCTGGTATTCACGGAAGGTCGCTTATTGCATTGCTCGCGATAACGATCGCAAATCGCATCCTTGATTTTGAGCGTGGTGAATTCAAGACTACGCAACGGCGATTTCACGGCCGTGACATCGACCCGAATCGTGTGATGCACGCCAAACCAGTTTTCCCAACTCTGCGCCAAAGTTAAATCGTAAATATCGTTTTCATTTTTATACGAACAATTCGCCATCCGCATCAATACGCGCGAGGCAATGCGCGAATGCAAATTGATCCGATACGCATCCGCCAACACACCCGAGCAATGCACGCCACCAGGGACTTGCGTATGGATTTTTAGCGTAGTACTGGATAAAGCAATTTCACCCAACTCTTCCGCCAACGCGGCTTCCAAGCCACGCGGACAAGGGCAAAAATAAGATTGCGGCGTATTCGGCATACTCATAAATCAATCAATCTTTCAGTTTTTCAATTTTTCAAATCAAAACGGTTTAACCACAACCAACACAACAATCAAGGACAAGAGCAACACCGGTACTTCGTTAAACCAGCGAAACCAGACGTGGCTACGTTTATTCTTGCCGGTTTCAAATTTCCGTAACAAAGAACCACAAGCATGGTGATAACCAATCACCAAAACGACCAAACCCAACTTGGCATGCATCCAGCCATTGCCGGGGCCTTTGCCTATGCCATAAACCATCCACAAGGCAAAACCCAGCACCACGGCTGGAATCGCCAGCAAAGTCATGAAGCGATACAACTTGCGCGCCATGATCAACAAACGAGCAGTCGCCGTTGGGTCAGCTTCCAAAGCCAAATTCACCATAATGCGCGGCAAATAAAACAAACCTGCGAACCAGGACATCACAAAGATAATGTGTAGCGATTTAATCCAAAGCATATATTTCCAATCCGGTTAATTTTTTAAACACGTACTAAATACGTACTAAACACGTACTTCACCATGTCCAAGGACGACATATTTCAAGGAAGTCAAACCTTCCAATCCAACCGGGCCACGCGCATGTAACTTATCGTTGGAAATACCAATTTCCGCCCCCAAACCATACTCGAAACCATCCGCAAAACGGGTAGATGCATTCACCATCACAGACGCCGAATCCACCTCACGTAAAAAACGCATCGCGCGGCTGTAATCCTCCGTCACGATGGAATCGGTATGTTTAGACGAATACGTATTGATATGCACAATCGCCTGATCCACATCATCAACCAGCTTGATAGACAAAATGGCGGCTAGATATTCAGTTTGCCAATCCTCCTCCGTTGCCACAGCCAAATACGGATAGCGAATAGAAGAGTCGGCCAGAAGCGCATAACTGCCTTCATCGCAACGCAGTTCTACTTTTTTCTCAAGATACAACTTGGCCAATTCAGGCAATACCTGCGCTGCGATTGAACGTGCAAGCAACAAGGTTTCCATCGTATTGCAAGTACCATAACGATGACATTTGGCATTGAAAGCAATCCGCAACGCCTTCTCTACATCGGCTTTATCATCGATATACACATGACAAATGCCGTCTAAATGCTTAATCATGGGTACAGTCGCTTCGCGCATCAGACGCTCAATCAAACCTTTACCGCCACGTGGCACGATGACATCAACATACTGCTGCATGGTAATTAACTCGCCTACCGCTGCGCGATCAGGTGTGTTAACGACTTGCACGGCATCGGTTGGTAAACCAGCACCAGCCAAGCCTTCTTGTACCAACTTCGCCAAGACCTGGTTGCAATGGATGGCTTCCGATCCACCACGCAATATGGTGGCATTACCACTTTTGATGCACAAACCCGCCGCATCGACCGTCACATTGGGACGCGCTTCGTAAATAATCCCAATTACACCCAAAGGAACACGCATCTGACCAACCTGGATGCCACTTGGACGACATTTCAAATTCGATATTTCGGCAATCGGATCAGGCAAAGCAACGATTTGCTGTAACCCCTGCAACATCGTGTCGATCGCTTGCTCAGACAAACTCAACCTGTCCACCATCGCGTCCGGCAAACCATTGGCACGCGCCGCAGCCAAATCTTTTTCATTGGCTTCACGCAAAATCGCTGTATCACGTTTGATGGCTGCCGCGATTAAAGACAAGGCACGATTCTTCGTCGCACTGTCGGCTTTAGCCATAGCACGCGACGCGTGACGGGCGCGCAGACCAAGATCATTCATGTAATGCTTGATATCCATTTTATGCACACTCTATGCGTTGATTAAAAACAACGGGGCGCTCACTCAGAGCGCCCCCACAATACACTTTTACTACATATTATGCAGAGCTACATCAATTTGATCCGCCAGTTACAACTGGAGAAGTGGTGCCTTGAGGAATAGAGGTGGCCACTTTCGTCGATTCAGCTGCAATTTGCTCTGGCGTTGTTGCGCTCTGTGGCTGAGCAAATCCAACCACCGGCACGGTGCCGCCTACAGCAAAAAAGTTCGCACCCAACGCAGAAGGCGTTGTAATAAAACTATTAATAACAGTTGTGACGCCCATGTATGCCGTGCCTGTGACTATGGCACCAGCGCCAGATGCGCCTGCATTACGCGCTGCCGAAGCAGAAGCATACAGTTCAGCAGCTTGCGAGGAGGCATTTGTCGCCGTGTTCTTAGCGATTTCAGCCAAAATCAAACCATATGTGACACCTGTGCCTGTACCAGACAATTTGGTATTAGTAGAGGTAACAGGGATGGGAGCAGAAAGAATATTTAATTGATCAGAGGGTATACCAACCGTTAATTGAGTTTGAGCCACAGCATTGGTGAAAACAGTATTCACAGAAGCTGTCGACCCAGAGATCACACCTGTTGCGTCCACACCAGCAAATCCTGCCGCCATATTGGTCAATGGCGTGACACCATAGCTCACACCAGATTTAATAGTCGTGGCTGGCACTGTGGCCAATAATGTATCTGAAGCGGTGAACGGAAGATTGGTGCCGGATTTTTCATCATAATAGGTCACGCCAGCGCCACCAGTAACAACCAATGTAAATGGGCCGCTATAACCAGCAAAATCTAAACTTGCAGAGCCGTTTGAACCAGTCGTACCACTAGCGATTACCGCACCCGCTGGTGTAACTGCCGTTACGTTAGCGCCAGCACTAAACCCACCCAAAGCCGGTGTCACGCTGACTGTAGTTTGGACTGGTGCGGTCGTACTACTGCCACCACCACAAGCAAACAAACTGACAGCCGCAGCAGCAATAACGAATCGTTTCAAAATCGTGCTTAATACAGTCATGTCGTGAACTATATTCATATAAATTCCTTTGGCAATTTAGCAATAAAAAACAATAAATAACAAATAACAAATAATAGCAATCGCTACTTCAATCAATATAACAGGGTAAAAATCGGATTAAGGATTAGAAGAGGCAAACAACAAAGCGGCTTCGCGCATGCGTGGCAACTGGGCTAGCAAATAATTTCTTCCTACACGCCCCTGATTGAGCAAAAAAGTATCGGCACTATACGCAATCGGAATTTCTTCCGCAATACCACGCGTAATACAATTGCAATCACCTTGATTTGCCAACTTGGTTTTTAGACCATAAACAAACTGCCCCGGCCCTTCTATATGTGTATAAGAAGAAGTCTTCATACCTTTTCTTGGCGTAAGCGGGAAGGCTAACTGGAAACCAACAAAACTAGCTCGCTCACTGCGAAGCATATAAGCCTGAGCCTGCACATCACCAAACCAACGACTAAAACGCACCGATGGACCTTTATCATTTTCCACGTACTTACTATAACCAAGCTCGACCCACAAATTGAGTGGTTGATACGACCAGCGATAAGACGCATTGCTATGCACCAGTTTACTTGCCAGCAATGGATCGGAAGTTTTTACTTGCGTATAACGGACCCGCACTTGATCGTCTCGTCCCGGAACAAACCAAATTGCCTCATTTTGTACGCCCCAGTAGTCATACAAAAACTTTCCACCACTCACAACGTTGAGCAAATTCTCATTCAGCCAAAAAGATTGACTCAACGCCGCCGATGCTAAACCCGAGCGTTGATGCGCATACGCAAACACACCGCCACTACGTACATTCTCAGAATCAGCCACATTAGCCACATAGTTGGCTGAAACCTCCGCCCCCTTCCACAAAGGTGCCAGGCCCTGCATGCTCGTCGCGAGTGAATAATCATAAACACCCACTTCAGTGCCCACAAAATGCTTGATTACCGGCGCAATCACAATCCGAGAAGCACCATGCTTGCCCTCAGGAGAAAACCATTGCACAGACGCGTCGGCAACTGGTCGGCGCCGCACCTCAAACTCCTCGCGAACGCCGTAATAATCACCATCATTTAAGAAGTTACGATATTGATTTCGATCCACACTCACTTCATACAATGCAGCGCCCGCTTTTTTCGTAATTACGCCCATCCTTGTGACAAATCCAGGCGACAAACGCGCCCCCAACGCCAGCGCAATCCCGATCGCATCCACTTCATTTCGGTTGTAGCGATGGTTTTCATACTCAATCAATAACTTGCGATCAGCCAACCCTACACGCACACGCTCCAAACCGGCTTTTTCTAATTCAATTTGGAGCTTTTGTAACCCTCTCATCTCTGATGTATTCGATACATCAACAACAGGTGCCAACACTGATGTCGATGTGACTGTAGAGGCTTCACTCACCAATAAAGTTGACGCTTGAGGTGTCGTGTGCAAAGCAGGCTTATCGTAACCCGGTGGCGGCGTCCAAATCGGCTCCGATTTCACAACACTGCCTTTTCTCGCAAAGCTCAGCCCAGCACGATTATTGCCACCACCATTACCAAATGGAACAACCAAATTAATCCCAAATACGGTGCGATCAAACTTGCTTCCATCTGACGCAGACGCCCCAATTGAACGCTGCACAGTCGCGACAAAGCTAGCATTACCAAAATTAGCCATTGGCGCACTGGTATAACGAATCCCAGCATAATTCACGTGACTATTACGCTCAGCCAAAGCTGAAAAACCACTACTCCCCAAGGCCATTTCAACACCACCAAACAAGCCATTGAAATACGACTCGCCACGCGCCGCACCCACAGTGGCATACAGTGGACCCAAACGCTGACTCGCAACAGCATATTTAGAACGATAAGATGCAGCGCCACCAGCAAGATCGTTCACACCAACCGCGATATCCGGTTGTAGACGAAAAAACTGGGGAATGGCTACTTTTACATTAGCGGACAAGTCGCGCAACAAAAAATCCGGCGAACCATTTGCCGCATAATTAACAAGTTTGCCAGAGAGCTCCATATAAGGGAAAACCCCCATGCCAAACAAATAATTGTTACCATTTTTTGCCTGAGAGAATTTAGACTCTATATGATTGTTCCAACCCAATGCAGCGTCACCATCAGCTAGCACCCTCCCATTTGGGATAGTCAAACCACCCGATGGGCCCAAAATCGTCATAGCAGAATTGTCAGCTGACACGACCTGCGCCATGACTGCATTTCCGATCAATGCGTGAACGACAACGCCACCAACAAACACTCGAGACCAAAAAAAATACATAAAATGCCAATCTTTACTCTATACAACAACGCTTATCAAATCTGAGGGCGCCGTTTTAACATAAAACATTACACAATCAAAACACTAAGCACTAATTAATCATCCAAAGATCGGCAAAATTTTTCTTTTTAATTTGAAACAACACTCTGTTTTTTATCCGCCACAAATCGGGCTGTTTCCAAATACCGCTGTAATACAAATTGCTCATTAAAATTCTTTTCAACGAAAGCCCGACCAAGTTGACCCATAGTTTGACGTTGTTTGTGTGATAGTGAGACAAAACAATCCAACTTATCAAACAAATCTTGCGCATCTTTCACTCGACATAAGAAACCTGTTTCGCCATCAACGACTGCATCACGACATCCGGGGGCATCAGTAGTAATGACTGGCAATGCCATAGCAGCAGCTTCCAACAAACTACGAGGAACCCCCTCTCGATAAGACGGCAACACGACACAACTTGCCTGCGCCAAAAAGGGACGCACATCGTCGGTCACTCCCAGATACTCGATAATACCCTCAGCAACCCACGACTCTACTTGGGCACGTGAAATAGCTGAAGGATTAGCGACATCAACAAAACCAAGAAGCTGAAAACGCACATTCGGATTTAACTGACGCATCTTACGTGCCGCTTGCACATACTCACCAATCCCTTTATCCCATAACAAGCGAGCGACCAACAAAAATACTGGCGCCTCAATAGTCACAAACGAATTGAATAACAATGGAGTAAAACGGGATAAATCAACACCAGATCCAGGCAAACGCTCGGATCGTTCTAGAGATACGAACCCTTTGCTTACAAACATTTTCATGTCATCAAGATTCTGGAAAAACACATGATCTGCATGTCGAAAGGTTAAGCGATACAAAAATCGCACCAATCGTGTTATGAATGATTGACGAATAAAAGCTCGTCCCAAACCAGATACATTAGGAACAAAAGATACGCCAAGCATCATGCACGCTAACGCCGCATACAAATTGCCTTTTGGGGTGTAACTTAATACCAAATCAATAGACTGATCCCGCAAGAGACGCCACATCATGAACACCGAACGCAATTCAAAAAAGGGATTAGTTCCACCACCTGATATGGGCACATCCTCAAATATGAAACCCGCTGCCTCAAGACGATCCGAATAAATATCACGCGGAGCAACAGCAATCACAGTGTGCCCATCTGCCTGAAGAGCACGCATCAAGTTACTTCTGAAGTTAAAAAGATACCAGCTAGTGTTGGATACAACAGCAATACGCATTACTTAGCCCGCTCAATATTTTCTAACCACATCTGAAACATTAATATGTCCCACAAGTGGTACGCCCAATTACGCTGCCCAGACAAATGCTCTATCCATTTCTTGCGAATCAACACTGAATGAAAATATCCTTCCCGCTGCAACCGAGCTTCACCCAACAATGACTCTGCCCAATCACGTAAAGGGCCACGTAACCAGTCACCAATTGGCACACCAAAGCCCATCTTAGGGCGCTCAATAAGTTTTTTGGGGACATGCCGGTACAACACTTGTCGCAACGCCCATTTAGTTTGCCCATCCCGTAATTTCATCGATTGTGGCAAACGCCATGCAAATTCCACAACCCGATGATCCAAGAAAGGCACACGCGTTTCTAATGACACTCCCATCCCCGCTCGATCCACCTTAGTCAAAATATCATCAGGTAAATACGTCAGCATATCCAGAGCCATCATGCGCTGAACTTCGTCTAAAGACGACAAATTTGGCGCATTACCCGTCAACAAAGTAGAAGGCTCGAATCCATCAATTACCACCACCGCCGGATCACACCAATGCGATACAAGGCCCAAATATAGATCATCAATCGAATGGCTTGCTAATACTCCCGCACCTTTATGTAACTTGTCACCTAATGCACCCGCAATCTCACTCCATGCATGTGACGCAACACTAGCCAAACCCTGCGCAACCAATTTGCGCAAAGGAAGAGGAACAACGGAAAACTTACGCCAAAGTTTTGCCGTAAGTTGATAACGATTGTAACCGCAAAACAATTCATCACCCGCATCACCAGATAGCGATACCGTGACATGCTGCCTGGCAAGTTGTGAAACCAAAAAAGTAGGAATTTGCGAAGAATCTGAAAATGGTTCGTCATACAAAGTAGGTAAACGCGGGATCACTTCCATCGCTTGCTTTGGCGTTACATACAACTCCGTATGATCCGTACCTAAATGCTTGGCTACCAGCTTGGCATGTTTTGCCTCATTAAACCCTTCCTCGTGAAAGCCGATAGTAAAAGTTTTTATAGGGCGAGAAGACTGTGCTTGCATCAGTGCCACGACAGTCGAAGAGTCCACGCCTCCAGACAAAAATGCTCCCAATGGCACATCAGCCATCATTTGCTGACGCACAGCATCTTTCAGCAGCAACTCCAATTCATCCACAGCTTGGCTAGCACTGCCAACAAAAGGATTGGCCACGCCAGACTTAATCGCTTGCACTCCTGACCAATAAGTGCGCAACAACGGCTCACGCTGCTGCATTGAAACCGATAACAAATTACCCGGAGACAATTTTGCAATACCTTCGTAAATTGAATACGGTGCCGGAATGTAGTTATGACGCAACTGCAAACACAACGCTCCCCGATTAATTTTGTTTTCAAAAGCCGGATGCGCTCGCAATGCCTTCAATTCGGAACCAAATAAAAACACGGCATCGTTACCTTGTCCCTGCCAACCGTAATACAAAGGCTTTTCACCAATACGATCACGTGCCAATGTCAACCTGTGTGTGTGCCGATCCCAAACAGCAAAAGCAAACATACCGACCGCTCGCTCTACGGTATGTTGAATACCCCAGGCATCAAAACCAGCAAGCAATGTTTCGGTATCAGAATAGCCACGCCATGTAGGTGCTTGCCCCACATCTTCCAATGCAACTCTAAGCAACAGGTGGTTATAAATCTCGCCATTGAAGACAATGACATAGCGCCCACTAGCAGACAACATGGGCTGATGACCTGCGGATGATAAATCCACAATCGACAATCGCCGATGACCTAGGCCAATTCGATGATTTACATCAGACCAATAGCCAGCATCATCAGGACCACGATTAGCAATCGTATCAGCCATGCGTTTAAGCATTGCCTGATTATCCAAGTGCCCATTTAAAGACGCTCCGCCAAAAAAGCCGACAAAACCACACATCAGCTCATCCCTTTGGCCACAACTTTACTTAACAGTTCATCTGTCGTACTTGCAACAACATCTTGATTTACTCTCACGAGAGACGCCGTTACAGGTTTATCACAAGCAATGTATTGAATCAGAGAATAATGTAAGTTCACCAGCGCCTTCATGCTACGCCTCTTGTAAACAAATCTTCGTAGTAACACATATACTTTTCCACCACGGAATCAATCCTAAACTCGTCTTCGATCTTCTGACGTGCGGCTGCACCCAATTCAGCCCTGACGGCCGTCGGCAGTGCCAGTAGCTTGAGTAAAGCTGCCGCCAACGCATCCGAATCTTCCGCATCCACCACTAACCCGGTTTGACCCACAATCGAACGACAATCACCAACATCGGTCACCACACATGGTTTACCGCATGCCATGGCCTCACCTATTACATTCGGAAATGCTTCCATATTAGATGACAAACAAGCAATATCCACCAAATTTTGTAAAACCGGAATATCGTTACGCTCACCAAGTAACAACACCGCATCTCTCAACCGATATGTATCCACCCACCCTGCCAACTCCGGGTTATCGTAAGTTACGCCAAAACCTGCCAATAGAAACCGCACATCTGGCATTACGGCATGCACCTTACCGGCAGCTCGAAGAAAGTTATGATGATCCTTGGCAGGGTCAAATCTTGCAATCAGACCTACTACCAGCTTGTCCTGCAAATCCCACTGTGCGCGCAACTCCGGCACACCAAGCGGATTGGGATAATAAGCCCGCAAATCAAACCCGTTTGGTATCACAGACATAGCCTCGCTTTTGAAGCCAATCTTTTTATGCACCTGCAAGCTAATTTCGCTATTAAATAAACAAGATTGGGCGAATCGGGTCAAAAAGGCATTAACCCTGATAGCCAAAGCAGTGAAAACTTTCTCTTTCGCCAAGTCGTAGGCGGTATGCCTGATACCAAAAAGCAAGACACTACGCTGGAAAGAAAGTAAACGCCCCACCCAGGCCATCACATTACCGTGGTACATCCAACCTTGCAAAATCGCATATTTTTCAGATCGGATCAACGCAACAAGGCGCAGCGGTGCAAACAACATGCCTGGCAAAGTATTCATCCGCAGACAATGCAAAGGCACACCCATATCGCGTATTTCAGCACCCAGCGTACCTTCATCAATCAACGAAACGACATGCGGCTCGAAACGTGTGCGATCTATCGAATGCAAAATCTTGACCAGCATTCTTTCCGCACCGCCAGTTTGTAGGCCAGTGGATACAAACAAAATTTTTATCATTGTTTTTACAACCGAATCCTAATCTACAGATTAAACGTTAAGATATTTTAAAGATAGTGCTCCCAGTTGGACTCACCACAACACTCGAGCTCGCAAGAGCAAAACCATGTAATCAAAACTTCTCAAAATACAAACACATGTAGGTTTATTTTTATTTAGAGAAGCCCTTTGCCTCTTGGCCCCTTGCCAAACTCTACAAAGCTAAACAACACGATCCAAACTATCGCATAAGTCAGCGCAAACTTAGAAAGCAAGAGAATTAGCACCAAAGACAAAGATGTAATGTTACGTGGCATACCCAACACTAGGAACAGCACCAGCGGAACAATGCCAACCACACCAACCGAAAAAACCATCACAAACCAAAGACCAACGTCCTGAAACACCAATTCAGCATCTGCATGCATGAAAAAGTCGGAGAACATTCCTAACCCAAAAGCCAATCGCAGCGGCGACAAATTCGAAAAATACAAATCCAGCACCTGGGTTCGAAATCCCAAACCAGAATCATTAGCGCCGAGCGCCAATTTTTGGTCAACGATGTCGTACGCAAAATATACAAACGGCAATAACACGCCAATGACAAGCAAAACTGAAATCAGATTACGTTTCCTCTCGCACAACATTCCCACAACATACATAGAGGCAAAAACGAAGCCAAAAGTCGAAAACGAAAGAAAGACTGTTGCGATTACAAAAATTTCCAGAAACTGGTAACGATTCGGCAAATCGAGGTCTTTACCAATTTTTCTGAACAATAAAAACAGAATCATCATCCAAGTGGAATAAGTCCCAGGTTCATTGTATAACCCCGTAGCACGCAAAACGCCCGGAAGAAATGCCAACTCATAAGCCCCACCCAAGGCTCGCTGCTCTTCGCCGGTAATAGGTTCAATAAAGTCAATTAAGTCCCCCGATATCAAAAACCATACAAACTGAACAATAAAAACAATGACGTGAATCCATATGATTTTATGCAACGCCCAGTGAAAATTCCTTTTCTGATTTCCAAATACGACGGCACAAAAAGCACTCCACAGTATAAAAAATAACGGCAATACCAGTTTAGAAATCGCGAATCCATTGCTCCCTGAGAATAATGCAAATAAGGCGCCGCTCCCGAACGAGTAGAAAAAAAATACTGTCAACAAATGAAATTTAAGCCCACCACATCTGAGGTCATTAATCCGGAAAAACGGCAAAACTAACAACAACCCCAATATTTGAAAAACATAAAGGCCAATGTTATAGAAGTAGTAGGATCCGAGGCTAACAAGGAACACAGAGAGAGCTATCCACCATCTAGCTGGCGTCACGGCATTGAGATGCTGGCCCAACACTTTTACTTACTCCCCATAAAAAAGGCCTTGATTTCATTACGTGTCTTTTTCATCCGAAAACAGTCAAGCATAAAAGCAACGATCGCTGGAAAAAAGACAGTCATTGCCACGAGCGGATGAGACAAAATTGCTACACGAAGGCGTTTGCCATGAAAAGAAAAGCGAAAATAGTTGATCATGCTCTTCATTTTTAAAATGAGCGAACGATTTCCCAGAAAATATTCTTCATAAAACAACATCGTATTTATCGGACTATTAGCTCGGATACGGATCATATTAGCGCTCAGCCCATCACGCAGATATTCAACAACATTGACCGCCTTATTCACAAACAGAGTATTGTATTTTTCCGCCATTCTGTTCCAGATCAAACTCTCTGGACAAAATCTCTCTTGCGTCTCAGGAAATTTAAAGGCTCGAAAGATATCAGTTCTTATCGCATTGCACTTATCACCCCGGATTTGGTATTTTTCATAAAAAGCAGGCAACTTAGCAATGTGATGATCGAATGGAAATTCCGACCCAACGATTGCACCCGAAGGGAATCGATTCAAGAAAGTCATACCACAAATATCTGAGCGATGCGAGATAGAAAACCACTCTTCTGACAGCAAATTCAATCCGTCTGGCACACAATAGTCATCACTATCGATAATAAAAAACAACTGTCCAGCAGCTACATCAAGCGCACGATTAAGCGCGATATGCTTTCCTGCATTCGCTTGGTAAAAATAAAGCAAACGGAAATCTGCATCTTTAATGAAGGAGTGCACAACATCAGCAGTATTATCAGTACTCCCGTCATCAATCACTATCCATTCAAAATTCCGGAACCGCTGCTCTTTTAGAGATAAAAACAAGCGTGTCAGATACTGTGCCCGATTGTAGGTAGGGGTACATACGGTTAAAAATACAGGTTCAATATTCATATTCATGGAACTTTTTGCAGCAGGAAACGGCCTCTGCATCCGCAAAAATTCAACACAAGCAATATGAAAAAGTAAATGCCAACCCCAAATCCCAGTTTAGATACCAGTGCGACAGTCCCCCTCCAGGCGTCAGAGCTATAAAGAAGGAAACTCAACATGCCAGTCGCCAATAGAACTTTATATGTTTCCCTATGAAGGACCGGCAAACGAAAAAGCACTTTACCCATTTGCATGCTGCATAAGGCGGCCACAAAAAATGCGATCAACGTCGCGTATGCTGCACCCGCATGACCCCAGAGTGGAATCAAGAGGCAGCACAAGAAAATATTGACAACTACTGCACTCAATACTCCGATTAACTGCCGCCCTCCGCTTTGAACAAGATAAAAGGGATAATCAACATAATAAGATCTAAATCCGGATATAAAAGTAGCCACTGCTGTTATCCGAACAATCTGGGCACCTCCCCCAGAAAATTGTCCGCCCATTAGTTGCTCAGTTAAATGCCCGGCAAGTAGAACCAAACCTGCTGTCGCTGGTAATGAAACAGCAAAAAAAAGCAAGCCATTCTTTTGTATCTGTACCTTAGCCGCATCGACTCCATCTTTTGCATACGCCTGAATTGCCAGAGGAAGTGCTGCCAAGTGCGTTACCGACATAAGTACTCCCAAGCTCTGCTGCGCCAAATCATAAGCAGGAGCATAAACACCAACAGCTGCTGACCCCATAAAATATTTCAGCAATACTCGACTAGAAGCATCAATGGCAAAGATCAACGAATATGTAGCAATAAATGGCGAACCATACTTCACGCATTTCAGAAAAAGAGTACGATCAAAAGACCGGACAACCGCTTTTTCCCAATATTTAACGACGACAAACGTAGGAAGCAACAATCCAACAAACATGCCAATGACCGGCCCAGCAGCGCCCGCACCAGTCTTGATCAGGATCATGCTCAAACAAAATCCAGCAATCGCTTTAATCGTTGTCAAGGCGCCATACAAGGTTGGCCTAAGATTAGCATTCACGAGCCGCAAATTTAGATCAAACCAAGCCTGAGCCCAGCTTAAAGCAACGGCACCGTAAATTAACGGCCTGTTGCTTTGACCAAACACCCCCAACGCAATCAACCCCAACACCCCAATCGCCAAAGTGATGACGAAGAATGACATTAACACTGTCGATAACAGCGCGTCAGGATGACCTGAGTTCTCCGGATAAAAACGTGCGGCACTCAGCGCAAGCCATTGATAACACACCACGTTTGCAAAACCCGTTAGCGTAATTGTCAACGCATACGTACCATACTCTGATGGCGTAAGGAAGCGAGTGAACAAAGCAAGAGATGCAAGCGCAACTCCTGCCGGAGCAACCCTCCCCAGTAAATAAATAAAGCTATGGCGAATTAGCATGGGCTACTTTGATCAAAGCTGAATTACAGTCTCTACAAAACAAGAAGAAAATTTGTTTTTAAGACCAATCCCCGATTCTATAAATTTTTATATGTACCACTTCACCACGTCTACCAACCCCTCATTAATACGATGAGTCGGTTGATATCCCAACAACATAGCAGCCTTGCTAATGTCGGCCAACGAATGTCGCACATCACCAGGACGAAAATCCTTATATATTGGACCTTTAATGTAAAAAACATCGTTCGCGCTCAAGATGCTTTTAAGATAACCAAACAACTGATTTAGCGTCGTGGTGTCATTGACGGCAACATTGTAAATTTCATTTTTATGCTCTTCAGATGCCGTGGCGGCTAATAAATTAGCCTGTATGGCATTTTCTACATAACAAAAATCGCGGCTAGTTTCACCATCACCGTTAATTAATATGTCGTCATTTCCTATCATGGCGGCAATCCATTTTGGAATTACCGCAGCGTAAGCGCCGTTCGGGTTTTGCCGTTTCCCAAAAACATTGAAATACCGTAAACCTATGGTTTTAAAGCCATAACAACGTGCAAATACTTCTGCGTACAGCTCATTGACATATTTGGTCACAGCGTAAGGTGAGAGCGGTTTGCCAATGCGACTCTCTATCTTGGGTAGGTCTGGGTGATCACCATAAGTGGAGCTTGATGCTGCGTAGACAAAAGACGTTACGGCAGCATCTCTAGCCGCCGTCAGCATGTTCAAGAAACCACTGATATTCACATCATTACTTGTGATTGGATCATTCAAAGAACGTGGAACCGATCCTAATGCAGCTTGATGCAATACATAATCAACACCACTCACTGCTTGTTGGCAAGTATTGAAGTCTCGGATATCGCCCGTAATCAAACTAAAACGGGCCCATTGATCTGCACTGACAAGTTCTTTGACTTCGTCCAAATTACGCTGAAATCCCGTCGCAAAATTATCTAAACCGACAACCGTTTGATCGAGTTTCAATAATGTTTCTAACAAGTTGGACCCAATAAAACCAGCACACCCAGTAATGAGCCATTTTTTGGGTTGTTGCCGTAATGTTTGTTGCGTTTGTTCGAAGCGATTCATGGGGCCTGTAAATTAATTTCTATTTTTACGAATGTGAATGCATACACGGGCATTACAAACGAATATCGACATCTGCTTTTGGCAACACATATTTCAGGTCGAACAAAACTTGTTCTTGTTTACCAAATTTACGTATTTCTGCAGTACCCATTTCCTTAAATTCTCGATGTGCTACTGCGAGAATAATGGCGTCATATTTTCCCTGCGTCGGTATTTGAATTGGCGTGATGCCATACTCATGCTGGGCAGATTCGGCATTAACCCAAGGATCATATACGTCAACATTGACGTTATAGTCTTTCAATTCATTGATGACATCTATGACTCTGGTATTACGCAAATCAGGACAATTTTCTTTGAAAGCCAGCCCCATTATTAAGACATTTGCTTTTTCAACTTGAATACATTTTTTAAGCATCTGTTTAATTAATTGACTCACTACGTAATGCCCCATGCTGTCATTAATGCGTCGACCGGCCAAAATGACATGAGGATGATAACCAAGTGAGTTTGCCTTATGGGTAAGATAATAGGGATCCACACCAATACAGTGACCGCCAACTAAACCGGGACGAAAGGGCAAGAAATTCCATTTTGTACCTGCCGCCTTCAGTACATCTTCGGTATCAATTCCTATTTTTTTGAAAATAATCGCGAGCTCATTCATGAGTGCAATATTGAGATCACGCTGCGTATTCTCGATCACCTTGGCAGCCTCTGCCACCTTGATAGATGATGCTCTGTGCGTTCCTGCCTGGATGATGCTGCCGTAAAGTGCATCAATAAAGTCCGCCGTTTCTGGCGTCGAACCAGAAGTCACTTTGGTGATATTGATCAATCGATGGTCTTTATCACCTGGATTGATGCGTTCTGGACTGTAACCGACAAAAAAATCCTGGTTAAATGTAAGGCCCGAGATCTTTTCGATGATGGGGACACAATAATCTTCAGTAGCACCAGGATAAACAGTCGATTCGTATACAGCGATATCCCCCTTCTTAATCACGTGCCCTAGTGTTTCCGATGCTTTTTGTAATGGTGTTAAATCTGGTTGCTTATGCTCATCGATTGGTGTCGGTACAGTCACGATATAAACGGTAGCGTGACGCAAATCCTCAATATCGGAAGAATAGGTGAGCTGTGTTGCAGCCTTTAATTCTTCTGCATCAACTTCTAGCGTTCTCTCAACACCGATCTTCAATTCATCAACACGTTGTTGGTTAATATCAAAACCCAACGTCGGATATTTTTTACCGAACTCGACAGCCAATGGCAATCCCACATAACCCAAACCAATAATCGCGATCCGCATATTCTTCAATATCATTCAACAGCTCATTTCATTTACATCATCGACTTACTTTAACTTGCTCTAGATTCACATCATTTAAGTAGATTATGATTCTTTTAATCTTTTTTTAAATTCAAGCCGAGCTGATTGCACGCCCTGGATGGAAAATGCCCAAAAAACTGCCAACAAAAAGGCCAACAACCCGCAAGCTATCGTTATCAGCGCACGTTTTGGCCCTGCCTTCTTTTCTGGCTCAATCGCTTTATCTAACACTTGAATAATCGCAGCATCTTTAGACTCATCCAATCGAGCAATTTCATATTGCTTTAGGAGCAGCTCATACAACATCTGGTAATGCTTCAGGTCGCGCAAAGCCTTCATATTTTCAATGCCACCTTGTTTACCAGATGTAGGCACATTCGCTAGCTCCGGTTTGCCATTTTCAAGCTTTGCCAATGTATTTTTCATGCTGGCTAACTCTTGCTGATTTTGCTTGTATATCTGGTTCTCTGGTGTAACGGATGATTGCATGGCGCTTAATTGAATTTCTTTTGCCACAATTTGCGCACGTAATTGCGCAACTGTGGTCACCATGCCTAACATGGCGCCGTCGGCACTCATCACGCCTTTCGTATCCAAACCGCCTTTGAGGGTGCTTTCTGCCAACGTTAAATTATCTTTCGCCAAATTGACTTGACGCTCTAAAAATAAACGGCGTTGAGAGGCTTCAGTGACGGCTAAAACTTTAGTTAATTTCAATAGTTCGTCGCTATACGCATTCGCAATTTGAGCGGCACGCTTGGGACTTTTGTCTTCAACCTCAATCGAAATGATGTTGTCTTTACCCGATTTAATCGTGGTGTTTTCGGCCAAAGTCTTACGCGTCCCCTCGAAAAACTCCTCATCATAGACTTTCATAAGATCAAAACGACGAATCAGATTGTCGGCAATCGTACGGCTTTTTAGCATGCCTATATAAATATCATTCGGATTTTTGATGCCTGCTACCGCAGCGGCACCACTAACACCACCGATTTGAGACAACAAAGCAGAAGCAGCGCCTTGGGACTGTTGCGGTGGCAGGATTTTCGTATCCGCCTTGTAAATATTTGGCAGCAACAGGCTAAGCAATACAGCGCAAATCGAAGTCAAAATTGGCAAACCAATAATGAGTTTTTTATGTTTTGCCAATACGATTAACAAGTCGATCAAACTCATGCTATTTTCCTCGCCTGATACTGTGGATGACATAGGTGGCGTAAGTGATGTAGACGGCGTGGTTGTTTGCATATCATTCATACGAGCGCCAATCTCACTTCAATGTCTTGATTGCCGCGGCGCCTAGGCCAAAACCTGAGAATATCTGCGCCCAGTCTTTGGCGCCGGCGATAAATTGGGTCCACATGGTTTCTTTATTCAACTTTTCTGGCACCACGATGCTGTCACCAGGCATGACTTCGGCGCGGCTGATGCTGTTGACAACCCAAGAATTAGCCTGTGATGACAAAACCGATCCATCAGCCCTGATAACGAAAATATTGTCCGTATCAGCGCTTTCGGTAGGGCCAGCACGATCCAGATATTCACCTACAGTCAAACCAGGACGCCACAGTACAGATGACTCCTGATTGACGGCGCCATACAGATGGATGAAGTCTGGTTTGTTGGGAATCACCAATTGATCGCCATTTTCAAGCTTCAATGCAGGTAGCTTATTAAATGATCGATCCGTTGGATCAAGACCGAAAGTGATACGCCCTGTTGGCCTTAAGGTTTTTAATCTATTCAACGCATCGTTGGCGGCTTGCATTTCTGCTTGACGCTTGAGTTCTGCCAGTTGGATCTCACCTGCAATTTGTGCAGTTGAATTGGCCATATGATTCAATTGCACACTACGCAACTGACCTTCCAAACGACGCATGACTTTCTCTAAATTGGCTTCTTGCTCTTTTTTTGCCTGCTCTCGATAAAACTCGGCGCCAAACAAATATGCATTGTTAGTTGGACCACCCGCCTTAGCGAGCAAGCCCAACAACGTTTCATCTGAATTCATTTGATACACACCAGGCACGTTCACTTCGCCCTCTATTCGCACAAATATCCTGCGCTTTTCAATTGGAACACGGACATCAGTTTGCGAAAAAATAGTCACAATATCGCCTGCCTGCAACGCCACATTATCGGGATTGGAGGAGGCCCCTGAGCCAGCCGAATTTTCTAATGCCCTGCCTAAGTTAAAAGGAATCAAATTAACGGATAAGTCAGTACGGTTAATTCGCTCTACAACAGCGTAATCCCAATTAATTGGATCAATCAAACTCCCGATACTGGCAGCGATAGAGCGAGAATTAATGCCAAATTTCTTTTCATTTTCTCCCTGCAAAAAGCTATTGTTTTGCTGCTGCAGCGATGTTCTAGTAATCAAATACTCTCGATTAGGGATCAAATCACTCACCCGCATACCTGGCTTAAAAGACGTGCGAATCGCTTGATCAACATTGCCACGCAAAGTTACGGCATTAGCAAATTCTGGCGTAATGGAAGTAATGGTCAGTAAATCACCATTTTTCAAAGATTTACGCAAACCCTCTTTGTTTAAAGCAAATTCTTCTACTGTACGTGGTTGACGCTGCTGTGGATCAATCCGCTCTAAAAAAGCACGACGTGGATCAGCAGTCACTGGTAAGCCACCTGCGAAATCCAACAGACTGGCGACGGTATCAGTAGAAGAGCGCAATTCATAGATGGCTGGACTATTGACCTTACCAACCAACGCTGCATACGCACCGGCAGTCGGAATAAATAAGGTGTCACCGTCTTGCAATTTAATATCCGCCGATTTGTCGCCCTTAGCAATGAAGGCATACAAATCCAGCTCTGCCACTACGTGACGACCACGCTTGACTTGCACGTGACGCATACTGCCATTCGCATTGGGGCCACCACTGGCGAACAATGCTGTCACTAACGTCGACAAACTGGATACGGTGTAAGTACCAGGGCGACGCGCCTGACCGACGACGTATACCGTCATGGCCCGTAGTTGACCAAACGTGACATTGAGCGTGACGCCTTTGTAAAATTTCTCTACAGCACGGCGGATCACATTTTCTGCTTCAGCAGCTTTTACGCCACTCAATACGATCGAACCGATGCTAGGCAAATTAATCAAACCATTACGATCCAAGGTGGCACGATAATCGATTTCCACTGTACCCCATCCACGCACCAACACTTCATCCCCCGGACCAAGCAGATAATCGGCAGGAACGGGGATGTTTTGAATCGGGGTAAAGGTGGAGGGTGCATTGGCAAAAAATTCCGTACCAAATACAGGTAAGTTTTTACCCGTTACGTTGGCGATGAATTTTTGAAATTCGCTACTCCCTCCAACTACAGGATGCTCTTGAGTCGAGGCAATCGAAACCGGAGGCACCACTGACTTCTCCGAATTTTGATTTGTAATTTTAGGAACCAACCCACCGCTCCCCAACATAGGTAAATTTGGTGCAGCAACTGGAAATGGCGGTGCATTCAACCTAGTCTCAGAAGAAACCTCTTGAGAACTCGCGCCAATCGGAAAACCCGTAAAAAACAATAGCGCCGAAACAACAACAGAAAAATGTCGAATTTTGTGCATAAGAGAGAGGGCTAAAAACTAAAGCAATCTGTGACAAGGGGCGCAATTTTACACTAGATAATGTGACAACAATTCTAAGCCCGTGCAATTTTCAATCCAAGCTGCAGCAAGGCATCCCAGGCATCTCCGGCATACATTTTTGTGCGCAAACCCTTAATCATTTTGTCAATTTGGGCTGCTTGTTGCAAAGCAGCTTGCAAGGTTGCCAATCCCAAACGACGCGCAGCGGGTTCCATCAAGCGCTCACGCGGGCCCCAAACACGTAATTCTTTCAGTAGCAAACCTGCTGGTCGTCCTTGAGACAAACCCGTTTTGACCCGTAACAAGGTACGCAATTCTTCGGTCATCGCCCACAACACCAAGGGCAACGCGGTGCCTTCACCTTTTAATCCTTCTACCATGCGCACCACGCGCGCGACATCACCAGCCAACATGGCAGCACCTAATTTAAAGACGTCGTAACGCGCAACATTCAGAACAGCATCATGAATGACGTCAAAGCTAAGTTTGCCGGCGGAATGCAGCAGACCAAGTTTTTGAATTTCTTGATGCGCAGCAAGCAAATTACCCTCGACTTGATCAGCGATAAAATTCAAACTTTGCTGGTCCGTACTTTGTTGTTGCATCGCCAACCGGGCGGCAATCCATGCTGGTAATTGGGCACGCTCAATCGTAGGAATATTGATCCACACACCCGCTTGCTGCAGGCTGGCCACCCAGGCCGTTTTTTGGCTGGCACTATCTAATTTGGGTAAGGAAATGATGGTGAGCTGATCAGGGCCCAACTCCGCAGCGTACTGCTGCAAGGCTTGCGCACCTTCTCTACCGGGCTTACCGCTGGGAATACGCAATTCGATGATTTTTCTATCGCCAAACAAAGAAACCTCATGTTTGGCGGCCAACAATTCACTCCACTTAAAGCTGCGCTCAACCGTCAATACCTCCCGTTCGGTGTACGCCCGGGTACGGGCGGCTTTACGTATTTTGTCTACCGTTTCCAATGCCAACAAAAGCTCATCGCTGACCACGACATACAGTTGCGCTAATGATTGGCTCAACTGTCTATCGAGATCCTCCATACGCAATTGCATCAGCGCTTCCTCATTTCGTCTTCACGGCAGCTAAGCGGCGCATTAATTGCTGCACCAAATCGGTTTGCATATCACGGTACAAGAAAGCCTCCTCCTCCTCCTTGGCCAGCACTTGGTTTTCATTAAAGCTGATGCTGCGCTTTAGGACAATTTCGGTTGGCTCCAACAACTCTTTTGCCTGATTGTCTTTGACGCGAAAACGCAGGGCATAGGTCAAGGTATATTCACGCACCCGTCCTTGGCTGTTCAATGACAAAATCGATTTATCTTTGGTTTCAGCAAGGACATCTACGATGGCTTCCGCAGCTTTGGGATCCGACACCACCTTGGTGCCACCATATGCGCGAATGTTGCGCTTCAATTCGCCACCCAATGGGGAGGCGGATGAAAAGCCCAAGTAAATCGTGCTAAACGGCAGGTTCAAATTATCCCCAGTGCCCCGCAAATGGAAGCCGCAGGAGGTCAGCATCAAAATGAATACGAAAGAAATGAGGAAACGAAGTCGCACGATTATTAAACTCAATTTTGTTAGATTTGCTTAGTTCACACCCACATCCATCGTTCCCGCGGAGGAAGGCGGGAGAGACGTTGCGTAGATTACTTATCTTACGCAACAATATTAATTAACTTTCCGGGCACAACAATCACCTTCTTAGGTGGCCCTGACAGGTATTTTTGCACCTGCTCATGCGCCAGGGCAGCAGCTTCTATGCTGGCCTTATCGGCATCCTTGGCAACCGTCACGCTACCGCGCAATTTACCGTTTACCTGAATCATCATTTCAATTTCCGCCTGCTCCAATGCCGCTGGATCGACTTGCGGCCATGACGCATCCAGGATATCGCCGTACACCTTGGCGTATCCCAACTCTTGCCACAGTACATGAGTGATATGCGGTGCAACGGGATACAAGACGCGCAGCAAAATGCTGAAACTTTCTATCATGACGAAATTCTGTACCTTGGCGATTTGGGCATTGTCGATCTGCAATTTGCTGAGCTTATCCAAACCATTCAAAAGCTTCATGCAACCAGAAACAACGGTATTGTATTGAAGTCGCTCGTAGTCAAAATTAATTTGCCGCAATGTGATATGCGCTTCACGATGCATGACCCAGATTTCTTTGTCTTCCTTTACCTGGCTCTTGCGCTGCGTAGCGACAAAATCAGCCGGATAATCCTGCACCATCGTACTGACACCAGCCAGGCCTGGATGTTGTGCAAAATCCCAAATGCGGCGTAAAAAGCGATGCGCACCTTCCACACCACTATCGGACCATTCCAACGTTTGCTCAGGTGGCGCCGCAAACATAGTGAACAAACGTGCCGTGTCAGCACCATATTGATCAATTTGTGCTTGCGGATCAATCCCATTGTTTTTGGATTTGGACATTTTTTCCTTGCCACCAGTTTTCACTGGCAAGCCATCGCTTCCCAGTTTTGCGGCCAGAAAACGTCCTTTTTCATCAAAACTCAACTCAACCAGATCGGGATTAAACCAGGTCTTTTTGCCCGCATCATCCTCGCGATAGTAAGTTTCGTTCAACACCATACCTTGCGTCAGCAAATTGGTGAAAGGCTCGTCGAATTTCACTAAGCCCATATCGCGCATGACTTTGGTCCAGAAACGTGCGTATAACAAATGCATCACCGCATGTTCGATGCCGCCAATGTATTGATCCATCGGCATCCAGTAATCGATCTCGCCCGCATCCACCATGGCTGCGCTGGAATTGGGCGAACAATAGCGCATGTAATACCAGGACGAATCGACAAAGGTATCCATGGTGTCAGTTTCACGACGTGCGGCTTTGCCACACACTGGGCAATCGACTTGCAAAAATTGTTCATGCTTATTGAGTGGATTACCACTGCCGTCCGGCACGCAATCTTCTGGCAATACAACTGGTAAATCTTGCTCTGGCACTGGCACAGCGCCGCAATCGGCGCAATGGATGATAGGAATTGGCGTACCCCAATAACGCTGACGTGAAATCCCCCAATCGCGCAAACGATAGGTGATTTTCTTTTCACCCAGGCCTAATTTTTCCAAATCATCCGCCGCAGCATCAACCGCCGCTTGATGCGACAAACCGTCGTATTTGCCGGAATGAATACAAGTCACGCCGTCTTTACGTCCATACCATTCTTGCCAGGCATCAAGAGAAAAGGTCTCGTCTTCTGCGGCAATCACCTGCTTAATCGGCAACTGATATTTTTTAGCAAACGCAAAATCGCGCTCGTCATGCGCAGGCACACCCATCACGGCGCCATCACCATACGTCATCAGCACATAATTGCCGACCCAGACTTCGATTTTTTGATCGGTCAAAGGATGCGTCACAAACAAACCAGTAGGCATGCCTTTCTTTTCCATCGTCGCCATATCGGCTTCAATCACGCTACCGAGTTTGCATTCGGCGATGAAAGCGGCCAGCTCTGGATTGTTCTGCGCGGCATGAATCGCCAATGGATGCTCTGGCGCCACAGCGCAAAACGTCACGCCCATGATGGTGTCAGCACGCGTCGTAAACACCCACAACTTGCCATCGTTAATTAATTTGCCTTCATGCGCAATGTCATGCGGAAAAGCAAAACGCACACCGCTAGATTTGCCTATCCAGTTTGATTGCATCAGGCGCACCCGCTCGGGCCAGCCAGCCAGGCCATGATCAACCTCTTGCAACAATTCTTCCGCATACGAAGTGATTTTCACGTAGTACATCGGAATATCGCGCTTCTCAATCAAGGCGCCAGAACGCCAACCGCGGCCATCAATCACCTGCTCATTCGCCAATACGGTTTGATCGATCGGGTCCCAATTCACACTACCTGTTTTTTGATAAATGATGCCCTTCTCTAACATCTTCAAAAACATCCACTGATTCCAGCGGTAATAATCCGGCTTACACGCCGTCATTTCACGCGACCAGTCAATCGCCAATCCCATGGCCTGCATCTGCTGCTTCATATGCGCAATATTGGCAATCGTCCATTGCGCCGGTGGGACCTGATGTGCCATGGCGGCATTTTCCGCCGGCATCCCAAACGCATCCCACCCCATCGGCATCAAGACGTTATAACCATTCATACGCCGATGGCGATACATCACATCATTGATGGTGTAATTGCGCACATGCCCCATGTGCAATTTGCCAGATGGATAAGGCAACATGGAACAAGCGTAAAACTTTCCTTTGGGAAAACGCGGGTCGTCTTTAACCGCTTTATAAGCATCAATCGCTTGCCAGTATTGTTGAGCAGATTGTTCAACCTCGGACGGCGTGTATTTTTCTTGCATGGTGACAAAACTCAAAAAAGATGTAAGAAAGCAAATGTAAGGCGGGCATTATACTGGCTAAGCCAATCAACAAACATTGATGAAACAGGGTTTTTCGTACAAATTGGCAACCGAAGCTTGATGCAAAACTTAACGCTGTAACAAGCCATTAATCAGCACTAAATCCTCTTCTTTTAAAGTAGCAGCAGCAGACTTCAGACGCAAGCCGCTCATGATCGTGTCATAACGCGCTTTGGCTAAATCTCTGCGGGTGGAAAACAATTGCTGCTGCGCATTCAAAACATCGATATTGATTTGCACACCGACCTCATAACCCAGCTTATTGGAAGCCAGTGCAGACAAGCTGGACGTTTCTGCAGTCTCCAAAGCCTTGATTTGCGCTAAACCGCTATTGACACCTAAATACGATAAGCGCGCCGCTTGCGCTGCGGTACGGCGTGCGTTTTCCAAGTCATAGCGTGCTTTGTCTTCTAATGCAATCGACTCCGTTACTTTGCTATCCACGGCAAAGCCAGAAAATAAAGGCACACTCCATTGAATACCAATTGCATTGTTATTGGAGTTTGCGCTCGAACCGTTGATTGCCTGTGCGTTGCCACTATTACTATTGCGAACAACACTCGCCACCAAATTCACCGTCGGATAGTGCCCAGCACGATTTTTAGCAATATCGCGCTGAGCATTCTTTAATGCAATTTCAGCACCGATCACACTATAGTTTTTTTGCTCAGCTGACGTCACCCAAGGCTCCATTTGCACTGGCTGCGGCGCAGTCATGACGATACCCGGCTTTAATGCGGCCAAAGTCTTTGCTTCTTTTCCGATGATTTGTTGTAACGCGGTGCGCTTAATCGCCACATCATTCAGCGCAGCCAACTCTTGTGCGACGGCAAGATCGTAGCGAGCTTGCGCCTCGTGCGTATCAGTAATCGTTTTGATTCCCACTTCAAAATTACGCTTGGCGTAATCCAATTGCTCTTTGTTGGCTTGTTTTAAGGTTCGCACAAAAGCGAGCGTATCCTGCGCTGCCAGCACATCGAAATATGCCTGACTCACTCGCACCATCAAATTTTGTTGCGCCTGAGCAAATACCGCTTCGCTGCTGGCCACGGCCAATTTGCTTTGTTCGTATTGCTCCCAATTCGCCATATTCAACAATGGTTGCGACAACGACAACGTGTAGTTATGACTATTGTTAACACCGCTCGCTGTCACAACACCGTTAGCGGTTGTGGTCTCAATATCATTTCTAGCACGACTTCCGGACAGACCAACCGTCGGTAACAAATTCGCCCGCCCTTGCTTGATTTTTTCCTCAGCCGCAGCACGCGCAGCGCGGGCACTCGCATATTCAGCATCATTGATCAATGCTTCTTGATAAATCCCCAATAAATCAATCGCTTGTACGTTGGTGGATACAACAAGCAGAGAAAAAGCAAAGGGAAAAAATAAAGACAACGAAGAGAAGGAACGTGTACGCATGAATTTCCAGCAAATCAGCAAAGTAAATAAATACAAAATTAATACGTTGGCATTGCACCATCAATTTGCTGCGCCCAAGCGTGCATCCCACCAGTCAAATTCAGCACTTGGGGAAAGCCATTTCGCTCCAAAAACACCGCTACTTGCAGGCTACGGGCACCATGATGGCAAATGCACACAATGTCCCTTTTTTTATGCGCAGACAATTGCTCAAGACTATCTGGAACCGATCGCATGGGCATCAACAATGCATCATGCAGATGGCAAATTTGATATTCCCACGGCTCCCGCACATCCAGCAAAACAGGCGTTGGACGTGTACTACCAGCTAGCCAATCGGCCAACTCCTGAACGCTAATATTTTGCATAGGCATCAACCTTAAAACGTAAAAGAGGGGACTGCTGCCGCTTCATGCAAAGGTTTGATATTGGTTTCAAACAACGTCACGGTATCGTAGACAGTGTCTGAGCGACGAGTAATCAGTTTAGCCGCCATTACAGGCGCCTCACCGATAACAGCAGCAATACGGCCACCGACTTTAATCTGCTGCAAAAACACTTCTGGCAACATAGGCAAAGAACCTGAAATCACGATCACATCGTAAGGCGCTCCCATACTACCCTCACCTACCCAACCCTGAGCACCATTACCCAATACAACACTGACATTGGTCACATCATTTTGCGATAAATTTTGCTCAGCCACATGCTTAAGTTCCGGATCGATTTCCACTGTTGTGACATAACGTCCCTTATGCCCCAACAAAGCCGCCATATAGCCACTACCGGCACCAACTTCGAGCACATTCTCATGCTTCTTAACAGCCAACTCTTGCAAAATGCGTGCCTCAAACTTTGGCGCCAACATATTTGCACCATTAGGTAAAGGCACCTCCACATCCACAAATGCTAGATTTCTGTAAGCGGCAGGAACAAAATTTTCACGCTTCACGAGCGCCAACAAATCCAACACATCTTGATTCAAAACATCCCACGGCCGAATCTGTTGTTCAATCATATTAAAACGGGCTTGTTCAATATTCATTTTGTCAATCTTTTTAATTTTTGCGATTTAACCAATCGCATGAAAATACCAATCAAATAATAAAGTTCGACATTTTATCGTTGAACCGTCCAGTAAGTATGAGGAAACTAGAAAATCCCCTTAAAAACAAATAAAAACATGGCCCAATGCAGACAAAAACAAAAAACTCAAAAAATTTGACAAATTTTTAACAAAATTCGCTTTGTTAGCGCGCTCACAGACAAAAAGATTGCTAAAATATAAAATGTCTAACTGCCTGCGCAATGATTTTTATACAAATTTAAATCAACACCAGTCTTTAGATTAAAATTTATTGCCTGCAAAACGGTATTATTTAGCGCTGGTGTTTCCACAGAGAATCTTTTATCATACTTGCCTTTGTGGTGAAAAAGATCGGTTTGACCAGTAATACACATTGCCTACTTTGCAGCACAATAAATGATGCACTAAGTATTGCGCCCTCAACCAGCGCTCAAAATAACTCAGCAAATTAAAGGAAAAATAAAATGTCAAAAAAACTATTACTTATCGTTGCCTTATTGCTATCAAACATGAATTTTGCATTTGCGGCAGAAGTTAATCTTAACTCCGCAACCCAACAGCAATTAGAATCCATCCTTCCGGGCGATGCAAATACGAAAAAATTAGATGCACAAGAAATTATCAAGAAAAGAAACGAAAAACGTTTTGACTCTATTGATGACTTTACAAACCGCTTGCCATTCAAATCAAAAATTATCCAACAATTAAAAGATAATGGTGCGGTTGTTAAATAAAAGCCAATAACACAAAACGACGCAGCAAATTAATAATGTAATAATGGCCTTCATTTTTGAAGGCCATTATTTTTTGTGGATATGACATAAAAATATTTGATACAACAACCATGCTAACCATGTTGTTCTAATGCCCAGACCACGTGCTCACGCACTAACGCAGAATCATGCGTCATTCGTGTTTGCAATGCTGCTACGATTTCAGGCGCACCTTTCTTTCCACTATGCGCAGCATTTCCCAAACCCACTGCAATATTACGCAACCAACGCTCGTGTCCAATACGTCGAATTGGGCTCCCCTCCAATTTGTAATTGAACTCCCTTTCACTCCAGGCAAACAAGGTCATCATGCCCGTGTTATCCAAACGATTGCGCACCGTAAAATCGGGCACAGTTGCAGGCTGGGCAAACTTATTCCATGGACACACCAATTGGCAATCGTCACAACCGTACACCCGATTGCCAATCAAAGGGCGCAACTCCACAGGAATGCTGCCTTTTAACTCAATCGTTAAATAAGAAATGCATCGCCTGGCATCCAAGCGATATGGCGCGATAATCGCCTGCGTTGGGCAGACATCAATACAAGAACGACATTGGCCACAGTGCGATGTCACCGCCTCATCCAAAGGCAAGGGAAAATCGATGAATATTTCCCCCAAAAAAAACACTGACCCCGCATCACGATGTAATAACAAAGTGTGTTTGCCACGCCAGCCTAGCCCAGCTTTTTCAGCCAACCCCACTTCCATCACAGGCGCAGAATCCGTGAAGACGCGATAGCCAAACTCACCGATTTCCCCTTGTATCCTCTCCGCTAATTGCTGCAAACGCGAACGCAACACCTTGTGATAATCACGACCACGTGCATACATCGAAACATTCGCCGCCACTGGATTATTTAAACGCGCCCATTCACGGTCACGCCAATCAGGCTTTATATCCTGCGGCAAATAATTCATGCGCGCCATCAGCACTCGTACCGTACCGGGGACCAACTCTGCTGGACGAGCACGCTTCATGCCATGCGAGGCCATGTAATCCATTTCACCATGGCAACCCGCATCCAACCAGGCTTGCAAACCGGCTTGCGCTTGCGATAAATCAGGATCGGCAATCCGAATATCAGCAAAACCCAGCTCACGCCCCCAAGCCTTGATCGTCAAAGCGAGCATGTTTAAATCAGAAAGTGAGGTCACAGATTCATTCATTCGTTTAACAATACAGAATACGGTAATACAACAACGAACCAAGCTTCAAACAATCATGCCAAAACTGTTCAAACCTGTAAAACCAAGTTATCAAGTATCATATTTCGATGCAAGATTCTTCCACACACACATATATAAAAAACACCACTCCCAGCACTCGCTGCATCCATCTTAACGATGAGGTCGGCACCGTAGCATTGGGTGGCGCATTGGCGCGTATTTTGAGACCAGGCCTCACTATTTATCTGCATGGTGACCTGGGTGCTGGCAAAACCACTTTGACGCGCGCGCTATTACATGCTGCCGGTTATGTTGGTCGTGTTAAAAGCCCTAGTTACACGCTGGCCGAACCTTATCATATTGAGTTGGCTGGACAAACCGTCACAGTGATGCATTTTGATTTATATCGGATGAATAGCCCGGAAGAATTTCTAGAGGCGGGATTCCGCGAAGAGTTCAACGCGCACACCATTTGTATCGTCGAATGGCCAGAGAAAGCTGACACGGTCTTGCCATCGCCTGATATCGAGATATTTTTAACCATTTCAGAGTCTCACCCCAACTGTGATTATCATAGTCGTGATGTAAAATTGACAGCATCATCTGAACATGGCTCGTCATGCTTGGCAAGCCTTCGTAATCCTGCACCCTTCGTACCTGATATTTAATGCCACGCTCACCTAGCACCACACGTCGCACACTATTGAAAGCCGGCAGCACACTATTACTCTCAGTACTGCCCGCTATACCATCACGGGCTGCGGACGGAAGCATTCTCGCCGTACGCGTTTGGCCGGCACAAGACTATACCCGCGTCACGTTAGAAAATAACCGTCCATTAAAAGCGACGCATTTTCTAGTGAAAAATCCGGATCGCCTGGTGGTTGATATCGAAGGGTTAGAACTTAACCCGACTTTGAAAGAATTAATCGCCAAAATTCAATCCAACGATCCCTACATTAAGCAAGTCCGAGTTGGTCAAAATCGCCCCAATGTAGTTCGCCTGGTATTTGATTTAAAAGAAGAAATTAAGCCACAAGTGTTTACGCTAGAACCCGTCGGTAACTATCGCTATCGCTTGGTGTTTGATTTATACCCTATTAATCCACCCGATTTGATTGCTGCATTGATCGCAAAAAACGATGCTTCATCTCATCAACCAACAACCTCTAAGGCACCAACAAATGCTAACGCTGTTCCCACTAACGGTAACAGTGCCCACAAAACTAATAAAACCGACACGCCCGCAGAACCCAATCCATCAAAACAAACTGCTCGCCTCATCACAATTGCACTTGACCCCGGCCATGGCGGTGAAGATCCCGGCGCGATTGGTAAAGCAGGCAGCCGCGAAAAAGATGTCGTTCTCGCCATCGCCAAACGGTTAAAGCGCAAAATAGAAGAGCAGCCCAACATGCGTGTCATGCTGACACGTGATGGCGATTATTTCGTACCCTTACATGTCCGGGTACAAAAAGCGCGCAAAGTACAAGCAGATTTGTTCATGTCCATCCACGCTGACGCATGGGTAGAAACCACTGCGCGTGGCTCGTCGGTTTTTGTTTTATCAGAAAAAGGCGCCAGCTCTACGGCAGCGCGCTGGTTGGCGAATAAAGAAAATGCAGCCGACTTGATCGGCGGTATCAACATCAAAAATCATGACCGTGAATTGGCCAGCGTATTACTGGACTTATCTACCACCGCACAAATTAAAGACAGTCTAAAGTTGGGAAAAGCCGTACTGGGCGAAATCAGCAGCATCAATCGCTTGCATAAAGGCTCGGTTGAACAAGCCGGATTTGCCGTACTCAAGGCCCCCGACATTCCCAGCATTCTGATCGAAACGGCATTCATTTCAAACCCAGAAGAAGAGGCCAAGCTGGGCGATGAAGATTATCAAGAAAAAATGGCGGATGCCGTATTAAACGGCATTCAAAAATACTTCATCAAAAATCCACCATTAGCCAAAGGGCGAATGACTTAACAATATTTAAATATTTTTAAAATATTTTCTTCGCCACTTTCCACAACCCACCCAGCATCACAGGCACTACGGCTGCGCCGACGCCTATTAGCACAATCGTATTTAAATGATCACGAATTAAAGGAATGCCGCCAAAGAAATAACCCGCTGCAACCAAGCCAACGACCCAAATTAGGGCGCCAGTGATATTGAAAAACTGGAACTTAGCAAATGTCATGTTGGATACGCCTGCAACAAAAGGAGCGAACGTGCGCACGATGGGGACAAAGCGGCACAGGATAATCGTCTTACCACCATGTTTTTCAAAAAATGCGTGGGTTTTTTGCAATGCTTGTTTATCCAACCATTTGTAATCATGGGTAAATACTTTTTGCCCAATCGCAGCACCTATCCAATAATTGACGGTATTACCTAAAATAGCAGCAGTGACCAATAAAGTCATCAACACCCAAATATTCAACGCGCCTTCGGCACAAAAAGCACCAGCGATGAATAACAAAGTATCCCCAGGAAGAAAAGGCAAAACAACCAAACCCGTTTCGCCAAAAATGATTCCAAACAACACTGCGTAAATCAAAGTGCCATACTCAGCAATCAGCGTACCAAGCGCTTTATCCACATTTAAAACAATATCCAGCAATTGAGCGAAATCCACCATATCCCCTTAGATTTTTTAATATTTTGCCAATTTTCCAACTTTAACAAACATTTGCTGCTATTCCTTTACATCATCAGACGCATCCTCATCCTGCCTGGCCTGCTGTCGCTCCCACATCTGCGCATATGCGCCTTGCGCAGCTAACAACTCTTGATGCGTACCACGCTCAATAATCCGACCATGATCCATTACCAAAATTTGCGCCGCATCGGCAATTGTGGATAAACGATGGGCGATTACCAAACTAGTACGATTCTTCGCAATGGATTTCAACTGCGCCTGAATTGCTTGCTCCGCTCTGGAGTCCAGAGCTGAAGTGGCTTCATCAAAAATCAATATTGCGGGATTTTTTAACAAGGTTCTGGCGATGGCGATACGTTGTTTTTCACCGCCAGACAACTTCAAGCCACGCTCGCCTACCATTGTCTCATAAGCATCCGGCAAGCTTGCAATAAAATCATGGATAGAGGCGGCTTTGGCCACCGCGATGATTTCATCCTGACTGGCACCTGGTTTGCCATACGCGATGTTGTAGGCAATAGTGTCATTAAACAAAACCGTATCCTGCGGAACGATCCCTATCGCTGCACGTAATGACGCCTGCGTTACCTCACGCAAATCCTGTCCATCAATGGTGATACTGCCTTGATTCACCTCATAAAACCGGAATAACAAACGCGACAAAGTAGATTTACCAGAACCACTATGCCCAACCACCGCCACTGTGGTCCCCGCCTCAATCGTAAAATCGACATCAAACAAAATTTGTCGCTTAGCTTCGTAGCTGAAGTCCACGTGAGAAAACTGGATTTGTGCGCCCCGCACAGACAAAGGTTGCGCATTTGGCGCATCCTGCACTTCTTTATGCTGATCAAGCAATCCAAACAAACGCTCCATATCCGCCAGACTTTGCTTGATTTCACGATAAATCACGCCCAAAAAATTCAATGGAATATACAACTGAATCATAAAAGCATTGACGAGCACCAAATCACCCAAAGTCATACTGCCATCCACCACACCCTGTGCGGCACGCCACAAAATCAGCGTCACGGCGATAGCAATAATCAAAGATTGCCCACTATTTAATAATGAAAGGGAAGTCTGTGATTTGACCGCGGCTGCTTCGAAATGCTGCAAACCTTCATCGTAACGACGTGCTTCGACCTCCTCATTACCAAAATATTTCACAGTCTCGTAATTGATCAAGGCATCCATCGCGCGAGTATTCGCTTTGGAATCAAGCTCATTCATAGTCCGCCTAAAGTGTGTCCGCCACTCCGTCACCCACACCGTAAACGCAATATACAAAATTAGTGCCACCGCAGTGATGATGGAAAACCAGGCATCGTAATGCAGCGCTAGATACACAATTACCAAGGCAATTTCAACCAAGGTCGGCAAAATACTAAACAAGGTATACGACACCAGCGATGAAATACCACGCGTACCACGCTCAATATCACGCGTCACGCCACCAGTTTGACGATTCAAATGAAAACGCAATGACAAAGCATGTAAATGGCGAAATGCCCGCAACGCCACCGCACGTACCGCGCGCTGCGTCACTTTGGCAAACAAAAATTCACGCAGCTCGGTAAATACTGTCGTAGCCAAACGCAAGCCGCCATAAGCAAACAAAATTCCCAGCGGCAATACCAACATGTGTCCAAGCTGACTAGCATGATTAACACTCGTGCTTGCGTTCGCCACATTAGCTAGATTGATCATATTGCTCATATGATCGACCAAATTTTTCAACAACAATGGCACACCGATATTGGCTACTTTGGCGCCTATAAGGCACAACAAAGCGAACAGCACACGCCATTTGTATACCCATAAATAAGGAAACAAAGTTTTTAACGTTGCCCAGTCATTACGTGAAGCGCGATCATTATGTGCGCGAGATATAGGTGAGGAATATGAGCGATGACGCATGAAAAATAAAATTTACTAAAAATTAACAAAAAGTACCATCAATACAATACTAAAAAACTTAAAAATACTAAGAAGAAGAGGAGTACACTTTGCAAATGCTTGGGACAAAAATTGCAACCGAGCAACCCAAAACTCAAAACGCAATGTCAAAGGTGACCTATGAAAAACTCTTCAAGAATCATCCGGATTGCCACTATTGCAACCATTACTACAGCAAGTGTCTGCGCTTTGGGACTGGCTATTTTCCCTGATTACTTGCCCTTCAAAACAAAATCAAACAATTCAACACAAAACACGCGTCTCACCTCTGCCAATACCGATTTAGCACAACCATCTCACACAACAAACTCCGCACCTGCCGCAACATCGCAGACAGCATTATTACAAATACCATTTGGGAACGCCGCCTCAATTAACAATACAAAGAATGCAATCGCTCCCACACAAGAAACCACAGATTACAAATTCAACATCACACTACCCGGTCTGGACAAAGCACAACTAGCAAAGCTACTGGAAGAAGACCAACGCCAAGCCGACCAAATTGGCACACCAACACGTGAAGGCATCGTGCGTGATGTCCCAAGCAATATGCAACAAGTAAATTTGAATGGGTTGGCATGGCAAACAACCACGCAAGGCGGCAATATGGCTTCTTTCGACATTAGCAGCCCCAACGCCCAAGCAATGCGCGTCAAACTGGAAATACCCACTAATAGCCAACCCATGTTTCTCAGCTTTGTTGATAAGTTTGGACACGCCACGGAACCGGTTGCCTGGAGTGAGTTGTCAAATGGCACACTAAGCAGCTGGAGTCCCTTACTGGACGGAGATCGCATTCGAGTAGAATTTTTCTCCCCCAATGGCGCACCACAACAAGCACTGCAATTATCCGTTGCCCAAATTGCCCATATCTACAAAGGACAGCAAATAGCATTGAATCAAGCAAGACTAGGCAACGACCAAATCAGCGGCACCGCGGGCGCATGCTCTTACAACGCCAGCTGCGTCAACAATGGCAACCCCAGCGCAGCCTATACCAATGCTGAAAATGCCGTGGCGCGCATCAGCTTTATTTCAGGCTCGTCATCTTATTTGTGTTCAGCCTCTCTAGTTGGAAAAAACAATAGTGATGGCTATCTGCTGACAGCTGCGCATTGTATTCACGACGCCACAACCGCATCCACGTTATCAACTCGCTGGTTTTATCAAAAAACAGGATGCTCCAACACTGATGACTCTCGATTGACCAATATTGGGGGCGGTGCCAGCTTGGTCGTCAGCGATCAAAGCAAGGATTTGACGTTGTTAAAATTGAAATTAGCAGCACCAAGCACCGTCACAGCACTGTCTGTGGCATCTAATGGACTGACGACCGGAACTGGTTTTCTTGGCATTCACCATCCATCAGGTGATTACAAAAAAGTCAGTGAAGGTACAGTCTCAGGTATTGCAAACAGCACATTTAGCGGGATTAGCACTCCCATCAAAACCTATCAAGTAGGATGGAAAACAGGGATCACTGCAGCAGGCTCAAGCGGCAGCCCCATGCTTGGATGGGATGGCACCCAATACACCGTCACAGGCGCACTGACTGGTGGCTCATCCAGCTGTCAACGTTTAACGGGAACCGACATGTATTCGGTCATGTCCGATTTTTACCCACAAATTGCATCCTACGTCACAGCAAGCACCACAACACCTTTTACCCCCTCGACCCCGACAAGTCCAAGCACACCAACCACACCAACGATTGCAGATGGCCGATATACCATCAGCACCGATGATGGTAAGGGTTTAGCTTCCATTCCATTCTATTTTTCAGACAATCGTATCCTGCCAATTGCGTTATTGAGTGGCACTGTCCCATCGTATTACACACCGATTAAATGGATGCAAGTGAGCAATACGGTAAATACAGGCAACACAACAAGCACCGTCAAGCTGGCAATGTTGGGCTACCCCATCATCGCCCCCAACACGATAGGGCAAAGCGTTTATAGCCCGTTAAACGCCAATTTAATCAAGAGCACGGATACCAGCACTTTCACCATTGAGTCTGCCGGCAAGCTTACGAATGGAAAAAATGCCTATCGCATTCGTGCAATTTTTGCTAACTCTGCCACCTCTGCCACCCCTGTTTGCCTAGGCACCGCGCAATTAACCGGTAGCGATCTTGTTAGTCGACTCATTAAAGCTGCAGGCAACAATTTACGTGCCAGCAATGGTATTGTTTCAGTCGCTTGCGATAGCACAGATGTGCTGAAAATCAGTTTTGATACAAAATAATCTCCTTTAAAAGATTTATTTATGTGATTTATGCAACTTATGACATCAACCAACCCTACTTTCAATCAGGAATTACAAGCGATTCGACGTGATATTCATGCCCACCCGGAGCTGTGCTTTGAAGAGCAACGCACAGCCGAGGTTGTGGCCAAGAAACTAACAGAATGGAATATTCCTATCCTACGCGGGTTAGCAGTTACAGGCGTCATTGGCATCATCAAGAAAGGTAATAGCGCACGAGCTATTGGCCTACGTGCGGACATGGATGCCCTGCCGATGCAAGAAATCAATACGTTTCCCCATGCCTCACAACATCCCGGGAAAATGCACGCCTGCGGCCATGACGGGCATACCGCGATGTTGTTGGGTGCTGCGTACTATTTAGCCAAACACGGTAATTTTGATGGCACAGTATTCCTCATTTTCCAGCCCGCCGAAGAAGGTGGTGGTGGCGCCAAACGAATGATGGACGAGCAACTGTTCACTCTTTGCCCTATGCAAGCCATTTATGGCATGCATAACTGGCCAGGCATGGCAGCGGGTAGTTTTGGCGTAAAAGCGGGACCAATGATGGCCTCTAGCAATGAATTCAAAGTCACGATTCACGGCAAAGGCGCCCATGCAGCACAACCAAACCGGGGCATTGACCCCATCATGGTTGCGATTCAAATCGCGCAAAGCTGGCAAAGCATTATTACTCGCAATAAAAACCCGCTGGACGCCGCGGTACTCTCCATCACACAAATCCATGCCGGCAGCGCTAACAATGTGATTCCCGAGGAAGCCACCATCATCGGCACAGTGCGTACTTTTACCACAGCAACCCTGGATTTAATCGAAACCCGCATGCGAGAAATCACCGAACACACTTGTGCTGCATTTGGGGCCACAGGGCATTTCGAATTCAGGCGCAGTTATCCCCCCTTAATCAACCATGCGCCAGAAACCGCGCTCGCCATCGGCGTCATGCGCTCCATCGCAGGAGCAGAAAAAGTCAATACAGACATCGAACCCAGCATGGGGGCAGAAGATTTCGCTTTTTTCTTGCAAGAAAAACCGGGTTGCTATGTCTTCATCGGCAATGGAGAAGGCAATCACCGCGAGTCAGGGCACGGATTAGGCCCTTGCAACTTACATAACGCAAGTTATGATTTCAATGATGAACTACTGCCGATAGGCATCCATTATTGGGTCAAATTGGCTGAAACAGCGCTGAGCAAACAAGGTGCGTGAACTCATTTAACCAACCCATTTCCAATTTATTAATATTAAATCGCAACATCGACATCCGGGGCCACATTTCATGTACGCAATATTCCTTTTGTTCGCAGCACTCTTGGCAGCATGCAACCCAGCAACAGATAAAAACACAGCCGCAGGCAAAACATCTCAGCCGACGAATGAATATTGTGGGCAATTCGCAAACAATACCGCGTTCGTACTGAACACAAAAACAAGCGCAAGAATTGGTCCGTTTAAAGATTTTGTAACAGGAGAAGAAAAGAGGTCATGCATTATTCAAGCTCAAACTACAGGCTTGCAGTTTGCCAATTTAATTGATGCAATACGTCTGTTACGTGCAGGCCTATTTAGTGCTTGGAAAGAAGAGCGTGCTTATCAAGCCGACAACCCAACTGGAACTACCACAGCATTCCTTGATGGTGGGCGCCTGGCCATCGTACAAGTCAATTGGGAGCCCGTACCTGAAGCTAATTGCCCTAAAGATAAAATAATTACAACATGCCAACTAAAACCTGAACAAAAGCTGTACACGATTACGATCCAAGCTATGCAAAAGTAAAAATTGTCATGTTACTTTTACAAATCAAAGTCAAACCCAATACCCGCAGCAGCACACTGAATAAAATGGAAGATGGCACATGGTGTGCACAATTAAAAGCGCCGCCAGTTGATGGCAAAGCAAACGAAGAATTAATCGCACTAGTTGCGCAATATTTTGATTGCCGCAAGGCAGACGTATCAATCAAAAGCGGCGCATCTGGGCGAATGAAGATGGTAACCATTCGCTCTGTTTAAACCCCAATGCCTCCCAATTTCTGCCAATCAATGCCGAACACTGGACTCTGGCCAATCAATTAGTAATAGATTGGCGATTCCAAGGTGCTGGTGTTACCGACTGCGACGGAACTGCGCGCCATTTATAAAATGTGATAAGAATTAACGCAATTTCTTCATTTGGTAGTACTTCCAATTTCTAAAGAGACGCGCATTTAATGCCTTTTTTGTTGCGTTAAATTGGCGATACAACTCAGGCATTTCTTGTTTTAATTTGTTATAAATATTGGAATTTCGAGTGTAAAAAGGCCCCTCACGATAGCGGTTCGTTAGTAGCACGTCGAAGAGCAGATTTTTTTGACTTTGATTAAGCTGCGGAGCAATTGCTCTTACTACTTGACAATATGCCAAAACGGCTTCGGCATGCCCATTTTGCAAAGCAAGAAAAAAACCAGGGACACCATTTACATCCTTGGCACTCAATAAGGTCGATAAATGCTCACCTGATAGGCCTGCGGCTGTTAGTAATTTACCATATGCACGAACCACATCGGCACGACCTGCATACAAAGCAAAAATGAGCCCAGGAGTGCCATTTGCATCCTTAGCGCGCAATGAGGTCAGCAAATGTTCCCCTGATATTCTGGTTGCGATTAATAATTCACCATATGCACGAACAGCTTCGCTATGACCATTTTGCAAAGCCATCAAAAAGCCAGGGACACCATTTGCATCCTTAGCGCTTAATAAAGTCAGCAAATGCTCACTTGATAGGCCTGCGGCTGTTAGTAATTCACCATATGCACAAATGGCTTCAGCGTGTCCTTCACACAAAGCAAAAAAGAGGCCAGGGATACCATTTGCATCCTTAGCGCTCAATAAGGTCAGCAAATGCTCGCCTGACAAACCCGCCACAGTGAGTAATTCACCATATGCACAAATGGCTTCAGCATGTCCTGCACACAAAGCATAAAAGAAGCCAGGGGTACCATGTGCATCCTTAGCGCGCAATAAGGTCAGCAAATGCTCGTCTGACAAGCCTGCCACAGTGAGTAACTCACCATATGCACGAACAGTTTCCCCATGACCATTTTGCAAAGCCATCAAAAAGCCAGGGACACCATCTGGATCCTTAGCGCTCAATAAAGTCAACAAATGCTCGCCTGACAAGCCTGCCACAGTGAGTAATTCACCATATGCACGAACGGCATCGGCACGACCCGCACACAAAACATAAAATAGGAAGGGGATGCCATTTCCATCCTTAGCGCTCAATAAGGTCAACAAATGATCACCTGACAAGCCTGCCACAGTGAGTAATTCACCATATGCGCGAACGGCATCAGCACGACCCGCACACAAAACATAAAATAGGATAGGGACGCCACTTACATCCTTAGCACTCAATAAGGTCAACACATACCCGCCTGACAAGCCTGCCACAGCGAGTAATTCACCATATACACGAACGACATCAGCACGACCCGCACACAAGGCATAAAACAAGCCAGGAGTGCCATGCGCATCCTTAGCGCCCAATAAGGTCAGCAAATGCTCGCCTGATAGTCCCATTGCCATTAATAATTCACCGTATGCCCGAACAGCTTCGCCATGACCATTTTGCAAAGCCATCAACAATCCAGGGATACCATCTGCACTCTTAGCACTCAATACGATCAGCAAATGCTCCCCTGATATTCCGGTTGCCATTAATAATTCACCATACGCACGAACAACTTCGCCATGACCATTTTGCAAAGCCATCAACAATCCAGGGATACCGTCTGAATCCTTAGCACTCAACAAGGTCAACAAATGCTCGTCTGATATTTCTGTTGCTGTTAGTAATTCACCATATGCACGAACAGCTTCGGCACGACCCGCACACAAAGCATAAAAAAAGCCAGGGGTGCCGTCTGCATTCTTAGCGCTCAATAAGGCTGGCAAATGCTCGCCTGACACTCCTGTTGCTGTTAGTAATTCACCATATGCACGAACGGCATCGGCACGACCCGCAGACAAAGCATAAAAAAGGCCAGGGACACCATTTGCATCCTTAGCGCTCAATAAGGCCGGCAAATCTGTGTCTGATTGAAGCACAGTGTTGATCTGACGAGCGATATCTCTCAACGTTCCGGAAAAACCTGAAACCACTAAATGAAAAAGGGTGATTGCATCCCAATCAACATCATAGCTAGTCAGTTTTCTGTCACAAGACAATGTGGCTGGATTTTGCCAATCTACTGCATCCGTTTCAGGCACAACAAAAATCATCGATACTGCCTGTGCTTCTGGGTAGTAGTATTGTTGCACTCCTTCAATCTTGATAAATGCTCCTAAAACCCATTTCCTCGCATTTTCCAGATCATATGCTTTCGCTCGAGTATGGGTCGTGGTTGAATTAGGATCATAAAAATGGATGACATAGCATTTCTTCCCCTCTTTTACTTTGATCTTAAGCCAGGCAGCCATTACATGATTACTGGTTGTCACCAACATTTTTTTGATGAACATTCCCTGACGATCCATTTCCTCAAATTGACTGACGATGAATTGGCCCCAATTTGTATTCTTAATGAGATGGACTTCGGTAGCACTACTTTTTATGTGGTTGTATCTTGTTTCGATATCAAATTTGACATGTTGAGCAATTTTTTCTGTACTACTCAATTTCTCATAAGAAATTTTATGGGTGGCTGGATCTATCTCATCCAATATTACGGTAGCTAAATGTCGGCAGACAATCGGTTCTTGTGTGTTATCAAATGTTGCTTGACCGTTTAAAAATTGAGACAAACGTTTTGCAGATTGATAGGGAAACAGTTTGCTATTGGTAAGTATTTCTTTTCTAGATGAAATATCGGAAAAAAATCTCAAAGCGATTGTTGCATTAAACGTCAAGTGGTTTCCCAATAGCCAACCCAATTGCGTATCAAAAAGATCGTGTTGCTGGGAAAGGGAGAGACAGGGTGTGCACACTTGGATTGCATCAAGAACCCTTGCATCCATGTGCGTATCGGCTATTAATCCTTCTACCAAGTATTTTTGTACCATCGGATCATTAAAGAACTGCTCTCTCTTTGCTGCTGAGGAAAAAATTTCTTCTAGTTGATTTAATTGAACAGGGCAACAGCAGTTCTCTTTAATAGCTTGTGCCAATGCTACATTCTTTGCTTCTTCGCCCGAATCCGGATGGACAAAATTATTTGAAATTGAGGAAAAATTAATAGCGGCGGCAGAAATCATTGGTATTGACTTTATTA
>JAGKXB010000056.1 GCA_021151485.1 Oxalobacteraceae bacterium
GGGAAGAAAGCGAAAGAGGAGAGAGGGAGAAAGGGGAAAAAAGTTGAAATAAAGTTCCGAGAGGAAATTTTATAAAGTTCTTTGAAAAGTAAGGAATAGCGAGCCACCAAAGATTATCTTTGGGAAAGCTGGGAAATCAAACACTTTTACTATGGAGAGTTTGATCCTGGCTCAGGATGAACGCTAGCGGCAGGCCTAATACATGCAAGTCGAGGGAGAACATTGGATTCGTCTGATGGGAAACCGGCGCACGGGTGCGTAACACGTATGCAACCTACCTATAACTGGGGTATAGCTCAGAGAAATCTGAATTAATCCCCCATAACACTACGATGTGGCATCACGATGTAGTTAAAGCTCCGGCGGTTATAGATGGGCATGCGTTGCATTAGCTAGTTGGTAAGGTAAAAGCTTACCAAGGCTACGATGCATAGGGGGTCTGAGAGGATGATCCCCCACACTGGTACTGAGACACGGACCAGACTCCTACGGGAGGCAGCAGTAGGGAATATTGGTCAATGGACGCAAGTCTGAACCAGCCATGCCGCGTGCAGGAAGACGGCCCTATGGGTTGTAAACTGCTTTTATATGAGAAGAAACCCCTTGATGCGTTGAGGGCTGACGGTATCATATGAATAAGGATCGGCTAACTTCGTGCCAGCAGCCGCGGTAAGACGAAGGATCCAAGCGTTGTCCGGATTTACTGGGTTTAAAGGGTGCGTAGGCGGGATATTAAGTCAGTGGTGAAAGCCCACAGCTCAACTGTGGAACTGCCATTGAAACTGATATTCTTGAATATGGTTGAGGTAGATGGAATATAACATGTAGCGGTGAAATGCTTAGATATGTTATAGAACACCGATTGCGAAGGCAGTCTGCTAAGCCATCATTGACGCTGAGGCACGAAAGCGTGGGGAGCAAACAGGATTAGATACCCTGGTAGTCCACGCCCTAAACGTTGATTACTCGCTGTTGGCGATACACTGTCAGCGGCTAAGCGAAAGCGTTAAGTAATCCACCTGGGAAGTACGTCCGCAAGGATGAAACTCAAAGGAATTGACGGGGGCCCGCACAAGCGGAGGAGCATGTGGTTTAATTCGATGATACGCGAGAAACCTTACCTAGGCTTAAATGTCAGGTGACCGCTGCCGAAAGGTGGCTTCCCTTCGGGGCAACTGGCAAGGTGCTGCATGGCTGTCGTCAGCTCGTGCCGTGAGGTGTTGGGTTAAGTCCCGCAACGAGCGCAACCCCCATCTTTAGTTGCTAACAGGTTAAGCTGAGGACTCTAAAGAAACTGCCTACGCAAGTAGTGAGGAAGGCGGGGACGACGTCAAGTCATCATGGCCCTTACGCCTAGGGCTACACACGTGCTACAATGGATGGTACAATGAGATGCCAGCTAGTAATAGTGAGCAAACCTCAAAAAGCCATTCTCAGTTCGGATTGAGGTCTGCAACTCGACCTCATGAAGCTGGATTCGCTAGTAATCGTATATCAGCATTGATACGGTGAATACGTTCCCGGGCCTTGTACACACCGCCCGTCAAGCCATGGAAGCTGGGAGAACCTGAAGTCGATAACCGTAAGGAGTCGCCTAGGGTTATACTAGTAACTGGGGCTAAGTCGTAACAAGGTAACCGTACCGGAAGGTGTGGTTGGACCACCTCCTTTCTAGAGAAACTAGAAAAATTATTACCGGCGGCTTGCTATTCCTAAATTTTCAAAAAACAAAACGTTCTTGCAATTACTTTCGATGAAGTTGTTGTGACCAAGCTACAAAAACGGCTGCTTAGTCCCGTAGCTCAGTTGGTTAGAGCACTACACTGATAATGTAGGGGTCAGCAGTTCAAATCTGCTCGGGACTACAACTAACCTGCTACGAGATAGAAGAAGCAAGTAAGTAATTACACACTCATCGGGGAATTAGCTCAGCTGGCTAGAGCACTAGCTTTGCAAGCTAGGGGTCATCGGTTCGATTCCGATATTCTCCACCATTTCTTACCGTACGTGGTAGGAAAGAAGTTCTTTGACATGTTGGAAATAAAATAACTACAATAAATAGAGTAAACTAGGAAAAGTTACGAAGGGCGCACGGCGGATGCCTTGGCTCTCAGAGACGAAGAAGGACGTGTTCAGCTGCGATAAGTTCCGGAGAGGTGCCTAAAAACCTTTGACCCGGAAATTTCCGAATGGGGCAACCCAAGTGTTTTAACACTTTTAAGAGTAAACCTGCCGAACTGAAACATCTAAGTAAGCAGAGGAAAAGAAAATAAATAATGATTCCCCAAGTAGTGGCGAGCGAACGGGGAAAAGCCCAAACCAGCGTTGTTACGGCAACGCTGGGGTTGTAGGACTGCTAAATTGCTAAACAGCTAAATGGAATCCTTTGGGAAGAGGAACCATAGGGGGTGATAGTCCCGTACATGTAAACTGTTTAACATGGGCAGTATCCTGAGTAGCGCGGGGTCGGAGAAGCCTTGCGTGAATCTGCCAGCACCATCTGGTAAGGCTAAATACTCCTGAGAGACCGATAGTGAACTAGTACTGCGAAGGAAAGGTGAAAAGTATCCCGAACAGGGAGGTGAAAAGAACCTGAAATCGTGCGCCTACAAGCGGTCGGAGCCGGTATATCCGGTGACGGCGTGCCTTTTGCATAATGAGCCTACGAGTTACTCCTCACTGGCAAGGTTAATTCCTTTAAGGGAAGAAGCCGAAGCGAAAGCGAGTCTTAACAGGGCGTAAAGTCAGTGGGGGTAGACGCGAAACTTTGTGATCTACCCTTGGCCAGGTTGAAGTTCAGGTAACACTGAATGGAGGACCGAACCGGTAAACGTTGAAAAGTTTTCGGATGAGCTGAGGGTAGGGGTGAAAGGCCTATCAAACTGAGAGATAGCTCGTACTCCCCGAAATGTTTTTAGGAACAGCCTCGGATGGACTGTAATAGAGGTAGAGCTACGAATTGGGTAAGGGGATGTCAAAGTCTACCGAACTCAGATAAACTCCGAATGCTATTACATAATTATCCGGGAGTGAGGGCATGGGTGCTAAGGTCCGTGCCCGAGAGGGAAACAACCCAGACTAACAGCTAAGGTCCCAAAGTATACACTAAGTTGATCAAATGTGGTCCAGTCGCATAGACAGCCAGGATGTTTGCTTGGAAGCAGCAATTCATTTAAAGAGTGCGTAACAGCTCACTGGTCGAGCGACAGGGCATAAACAATAAACGGGCATAAGTGTATCACCGAAGCTCTAGATTCGATGTAAATCGAATGGTAGGGGAGCATTCTAGCAAGCAGCGAAGGGGAATCGTAAGATCCACTGGAGCAACTAGAAAAGCAAATGTAGGCATAAGTAACGATAATGGAGGTGAAAAACCTCCACTCCGTAAATCTAAGGTTTCCTGATCAATGATAATCAGATCAGGGTTAGTCGGGACCTAAGGCGAACCGTTTCAGGGAAGTCGATGGACAACAGGTTAATATTCCTGTACCGGCCGAGAGGGACGGATGACAGTAGTCACTACGTATTCAGACCGATGTGCGTAGAGCTTAGTCTTCGGACGAAGCGAAGTGGTGAAAGTTGTCCCAAGAAAAGCTCCGGCACTAGCCCGTACCGTAAACCGACACAGGTGGATGAGGAGAGTATCCTAAGGAGCTCGAGTGAGTCATGGTTAAGGAATTAGGCAAAATAACCCTGTAACTTCGGGAGAAAGGGTGCCACAGCAATGTGGCCGCAGTGAATAGGCCCAGGCAACTGTTTATCAAAAACACAAGGCTCTGCTAAATCGAAAGATGATGTATAGGGTCTGACACCTGCCCGGTGCTGGAAGGTTAAGAGGGGATGTCAGCGCAAGCGAAGCATTGAATCGAAGCCCCAGTAAACGGCGGCCGTAACTATAACGGTCCTAAGGTAGCGAAATTCCTTGTCGGGTAAGTTCCGACCTGCACGAATGGAAGAGGACAGTGCATGGTGGGTAGTTTGACTGGGGTGGTCGCCTCCAAAAGAGTATCGGAGGCTTCCAAAGGTACCCTCAGCACGCTTGGTAACCGTGCGTAGAGTGTAATAGCATAAGGGTGCTTGACTGTGAGACCTACAAGTCGAGCAGGAACGAAAGTTGGGTATAGTGATCCGGCGGTTCTGTATGGAAAGGCCGTCGCTCATAGGATAAAAGGTACTCCGGGGATAACAGGCTGATCTTGCCCAAGAGCTCATATCGACGGCAAGGTTTGGCACCTCGATGTCGGCTCGTCACATCCTGGGGCTGGAGAAGGTCCCAAGGGTTGGGCTGTTCGCCCATTAAAGTGGCACGCGAGCTGGGTTC
>JAGKXB010000057.1 GCA_021151485.1 Oxalobacteraceae bacterium
AACAACGTACCAAGCTGGCAGCAATCGCAACGTCAACCAAGCGCAATACGATGCCACTGGCCAACCCAAAACAATCGGCCAGCGAGACTACGCCTGGAACGCCATAGGCCAACTCACCCAGGTCAAACAAAACCAGCAGCTCGTTGCCAGCTATCAATACAACCACCGAGGCGAGCGGATTAGCAAACAACTTGGCAACAACAAACACACAACGAACTATCTCTACGAAGACAGCAAGCTAGTAGCGGAAGTAGACAGCAATGGCAAACTTGCACGCCAGTACATTTATCTCGGTGACCAGCCAATCGCTGTCATTGATACGCCACGGGGCAAAACGTTGAACCATGAAGAAACGACTTTGCTAAAACAAATAGCAAATGACATCGCCACCGCATTCCATGTTTGGCTGAACGATGACGAACACATCGCTTACCTTCATCCCAACCACCTCGGCGCGATCGAAGCCGTAACCAACTCGCTGGGAGCAGTCATTTGGCAAGCCAGCTACCATCCCTTCGGTAAGATTAAGATTGCCAATAACAATCCCCACAACAAGCAAAAATTTGACCTCAAACTACGCCTGCCCGGTCAATATGAAGACGAAGAAACAGGCTTGTATTACAACCATCATCGTTATTACGACCCCAATCAAGGCCGTTATTTGACGCCTGATCCACTCGGCATGCCGGATGGGCCCAATTCGTATGTCTATGTGCGCAATAACCCACTTAAATATATTGACCCGTCCGGGCTGATTTTGTTTGCGTTTGAGCAACTGGATGATTACATGAGCAAGACCGTGTTTCAGAAAGGTGAAAAGGTCAATATCGACATTACCGGTTTTTCACGCGGTGCCGCAATGGCACGAGATTTTTCTAATCGAGTCGCACAGCGTTTGCATGAAAATGCGTTTACCAATTCTGGTGCCTGCGTACAGATTCGCTTCATGGGGCTATGGGATACGGTGGCTCAATTTGGCTTGAATGGTCTAGATAACAAATCATGGCAACTGGCTATTCCAACCGAAGCAAAATATGTATTCCAAGCAGTAGCGCTGAATGAGCATCGTCGTCTATTTCCTGGGGAAACGATTGGCCGTGGCACGCAAAAAGGCTTCATCGGCAGCCATGCCGATATCGGTGGCAGCTATGGCACGGGCGATTTGTCGGATGTGGCGTTGAATTGGATGGTAGAGCAAGCTAAAGTCAGTGGGGTAAAGATGAAGACCTGGGCCCAAGCCAAAAACGAGGAATGGGGAATAGTCACCAACCCAGTGTTACATGACAAAAGCAATGAAGGTGATGATCGTGTTCTTTGTTTACGTGACAACAATGCCCGGGCAAGCAATTGCCAGAAGCAAAAGCAGGCAACACCAGGCGGGATGACGTGGACGAACACTCAAAGCAATAATTTGATTAATCTCTACCCAGAATCAAAGATGGATGCGGATGGGACATCGAAGATGATTGGGAAAGTCAACATGAAGGAGTATGCCGCATGGCTCAAGGAACACTATGGTTTCGACATTCAATATTCCGCACCTTAATAATGGGATTGCTAGCAATATTGCTGACCTCATGCCGTCATGATGAAAAACCAATTGGCATGTCATTGCTATTTCAAAGCGCTGATAGAGGAGTCGTTGTGCAACGCTTCGATCTAGATGGTATACGTGGACCAGTGCCAGGCTGGGTGAGAGGTATGTCACCACGTGGCGGTGCTCATATGTCTTTCATGCCAGGGGACAGTAAACGTGGAATACCCCAATTTGTAGATGTGGCGTGGGCGATACCAACAGATGAATTTGACCGTTGGGCTGAAGAAAAAGATCGAAAACCAAAAGGTGAACTTAGTAAAAACGAACTCGCTGAAGAACGGGCTGAGTTTAAAAAACGATGGGCAGCTAATCCACACTACACCAAACGCATCGACCTCACCCCCATCATCACACCCGAACTAATTGCCCAAGTCCGTGCCGACTCTCAAAACACAGAATTGAAGGTGATCATCACGTTCAACAATGACGATGTGAGTATCCAAGCGATGGCAGAAAAATGGCGTCGGAATAAATAAAATGACAAGCTCCAGGCTCATGCATATAGTTTTCTTACCATTGACGACACGGCTCCAACAATGTCGATATGCATTCCCACGCAGGAGCGTGGGAATGAGTGTATTGCCATCGCACTCAGCACCGTCGTCCCCGAATGCTTTAGTCGGGGATCCAGTGGCTTTTTGGTAAGCAACGACGAAAGACACTGGGTTCCCGCCTAAAACCGCGGGAACGACGGGGAATTTTAAGGTTTTTGATTCCCTCGTAAATCTCTACCCAAAATCGACGATGGATACGGATGGCTCATCCAAGATGATTGGGGAAGTCAACATGAAGGAGTATGCCGCATGGCTCAAGCAACACTATGGTGTAGATATTCAATATTCCATACCTTAATAATGGGGCTGCTGGCAATGCTGCTAACTGCTTGCCGAGTTGATGATAAGCCGATCGGCATGTCGTTGCTGTTTCAAAGCGCTGGTATGCCAGTAGGCGTGTTGCGCTTCGATCCTGATGGCATACGTGGTCCTGTACCTGGCGGGGTAAGAGGTATGTCTCCGCGTGGCGGTGCTCAAATGTCTTTCATGCCAGGCGACAACAAGCGTGGAATGCCGAAATTTGTGGAAATTGAGTGGATGGTTGCAACAGAAGAATATCAAAAAGAGCGCGAGATGCTTCATTCTCGGAACGATCGATATTCAAAGCAATGGATGCAAGATTCAGATCGTTCCAATGAACGGGCGCCACACTACACCAAACGCATCGACCTCACCCCCATCATCACACCCGAACTAATTGCCCAAGTCCGTGCCGACTCTCAAAACACGGAATTAAAGGTCATCATCACGTTCAATAATGACGATGTGCGTATTGAAGCAATGGCAGAAAAATGGCGTCGGAGTAAATAAAATAACAGGCTCAGTGCGAGAATTTTTAGTGCCAGGCTTTTGAAAAAATGTTCATCACAACCACCCCTGCGATGATTAAGCTCATCCCAATTAATGCAGGGGCATCTAGTTTTTGTCCAAACATTAGCCAACCAACAAGCGTAATTAAAACAATACCGACCCCGGACCAGACTGCATATGCAATTCCTACTGGTATGGTGCGTAACGTTATTGATAGGAAATAGAACGCAACGCCGTATCCAATTATGACAACGATTGAAGGAACAACTTTCGTCAATCCATCACTTGCCTTCATCGCGGAAGTTGCGATAGTTTCGGCAACTATTGCCGCTCCTAGAATAAGCCACTTATGCATTCGTTCTCCTGAGTGAGATCGAATTATGGCGCGTTTAACAGAACTCAACCAGTCTAGGCATTTGTGAAAAAATATGAGCAATTCGGCATGAATATCGAAATCAACATACGGCGTAATGCGCTACGCTTATTGACACCCTACAACCACACTCAAGCCCGCAACCGAGCCAATACACTATCCAACGCATCTAGGCTGGCGTAATCAATAATCATTTTTCCGCTGCCTTTGCTGCTGTGCTTGAACGTCACTTGCGTGGCTAACACATCGGATAATTCTTCTTCCAGACTGGCGATGTCGCGGGATTTTTCTTTAGCGCGTGGGGTGTTTTGAAGTGATTGTTCTGCCGTGGTTTGATTGACTAATTTTTCTGCTTCGCGCACGGACATGCGTTTTGCCACGATTTGATTGGCTAGCGTGATTTGTAACGCGGCATCGACGGCCAGCAGAGCGCGGGCATGGCCCATGTCGATGTCGCCGGCCATTAGCATGGTTTGTACTGGCTTGGCTAAGTTAATCAGGCGTAACAAATTCGATACGGCACTACGTGAGCGACCGACTGCTTGGGCGGCTTGTTCATGGGTGAAGTGGAAATCATGAATCAAGCGCTGGATGCCTTGCGCTTCTTCTAGTGGATTCAGGTCTTCGCGCTGGATGTTTTCAATCAATGCCATGGCGGCGGCGGCTTGATCGTCCACATCTTTGACTAAGACAGGAACTTGCTCCAGTTCGGCGATTTGCGCAGCGCGATATCGGCGTTCGCCAGCGATGATTTCATATTGATCCGAGCCGATTGAGCGCACCAAAATGGGTTGCATCACGCCTTGCGCTTTGATGGAAGCAGCTAATTCATCCAATGCGCCTTCGTCCATCCTGCTACGCGGCTGGTATTTTCCTGCCTGCAATTGCGTCAAGGGTAATGACAGGAGCGTGCCGGATGGATTAGCTAAATCTGTCAGCTCAGTGAAGTCAGATGAACCGCCGAGCAATGCGTCTAAACCGCGGCCTAAACCTTTAGATTTTTTGGTTGCCATATTTTTAACTTTTCAAATTTATTAAAT